>DATDSD010000039.1:0-15564 GCA_035291405.1 Patescibacteria group bacterium
TTTTTAAAGAATGTTTCTATCTCGTTTGTTCCTTTAAGGTCGTCAATTGTTTGGAAAAAAGTTCTAATGATTTCTTTTTTTAAACTATCATTTAGTTTATTTTTTGAAATGCGCATATATTTCGACAATTATAGCAAGTCCAACAAGAAAAATAAGATTTAGGATATTTCCTACACCAAAAAGTCTTAAAAGTAAGAATAAGGTTATGACTAAAGAGACAAGTAAGCCTCTTCTGGAACTTATTAAAATTAAAGAGAAAAGAAAAAACAGGAAAGCAAAAAGATTGATGAAAAACAGAAACATAAATAAAGGAGATGGGGGAGTTGTGAAATAAACAATTGAAAGCAAAGTCAAAAACAGCAACAAGGTAATAATTAATGAAGGTAGGAAATTTTTTCGCCTGAGTATGATATTATGTCTTTGTATGGATTTCTTGGTCATTATCTTAATTATAGTTCTAATTATTCTATTGGGAATGCTTGTTTTCAAAAAGGAAAAAACTTCTCCGGAACTTCTTGAATATTTAAAAACAACAAATCAACGCCTGGAAAGACAGGGGGAAAGTTTTAACCAAAGGCTAGACAATGCTGCAAAAGTAATATCTGGAGTTCAGAGGAATATCGGTGAATTTAGTGAAATAGGCAGGGGAATGAAGGACCTACAGCAATTTTTAGCTTCGCCAAAGTTAAGAGGAAATATTGGAGAACAGGTTTTAAAAGAACTTTTAAAACAATTTCTTCCACAAGAATCTTTTAATCTTCAATACACATTTAAATCAGGAGAAAAGGTAGATGCTGCAATTAAAACATCAGCCGGAATTATCCCTGTTGATTCTAAATTTCCAATGGAAAACTTTAGAAAAATGCAAGAAGATAAAGCGTATACAAAGACTTTTGAATCAGACGTCAAAAAACACATAGATGATATATCAAGAAAATATATTTTAACTGATGAAGGAACCTTAGATTATGCCCTTATGTATATTCCATCAGAGGCTGTTTATTATGAAATAGTTAATAACCAAACACTTTTTGATTACGCCCAAAGTAAAAGAATTCTTCCTGTTTCCCCGACGACTTTCTACGCATATATCAAAGCAATCCTAATGAGTTTTGAGGGTCAAAAAATAGAAAAACAGGCTCAAGAAATACTTTCATCACTTCGAGCTATAAAGAAAGATTATGGAAAAGTAGAAGAAAACTTAGGAACATTACAAAAACACTTAGTAAATGCTACAAATATGATGGGTAATGTTTTTACAAGTTTTACTAATCTTGGTCAAAAAATTACATCTACACAAAATCTTGATGAAGGTGTAAAAAAGAAAGTGAAAGAATTGGAATAATACTAAGATGATTAAGAATAATATAATTTATTCAGACTTTTGTGATTGGACATTTGGGATTAAAAAAGCTGAAGGAAGTTTCCTTTGGAATACGGAAGGGAAAAAACTTATTGATTTTACTTCGGGTTGGAACGTTACTAACTTAGGATGGAACAATCCTGAAGTCAATGTCGCGATTATAAAACAGGCAAGGAAAAATGTTTATGCTGCTATGTGGATGGATGATCCAATTCAAGAAGAATATGCCGAGGAGCTTGTTAAATCACTACCTAAAGGATTAAGTTTTGTTTGTCGTGCTACCGGAGGGACAGACGCAAATGAAAAAGCCATGCTCATGGCAAGAGCATTGACCAAACGTCAGAAGATAATAGGATGTTTAGACACATATCATGGGCACTCTTTTGGGACAATTTCGATTGGATATCGCCCAGAATGGGCACGGGACGTCGCCCCATTGGTTCCAGAATTTATTAAAATAAATTTTCCAAAATCGACAAATGATAGTAAAAAAGATGTGGATGTTTTAAGACTTTTTGTAATAGAACTAGAGAAATTACTAAAAAATAAAGACGTAGCGGCTATGGTTACAGAGGCCGGAATTATAACTGGTTGGGGATCTACATTTGTTGCACCAAAAGGATATTTAGAAGCTGTTAGAAAAATAACCAAAAAATATGGAACACTTTTAATTCTTGATGAGGTGGGAACAGGATTTAGTCGTTGCGGAAAGCTTTTCGGAATGGAGATCGAGGGAATAGTTCCCGATATGTCAACTTTTGCTAAAGGAATGTCAAATGGAGGAGCAGCAATTGGAGCCGTAGTAGTAAATAATAAATTTAATGATGTTTCTTTATCGGCCTCCAAAACTCATTCTACTTTTGGTTGGACATCAGTGGCTTGTGCGGCATCACTAGCTACATTAAAGGTTCATAAAAGAGATCGTTTGTGGGAAAAATCAAAAAAAGACGGGGATTACATAATGAATAATCTAAAGAAAGAGTTAGCTGATCATCCAAGGCTTGGTGAAATACAAGGATTGGGGATGGAAATAGGAATTATGTTTGTCAAAGATAAAAAATCTATGGACTTTGATGATGCATATGCTAACAAGGTTATCAAGGAATGTTACAAAAAGGGGCTGCACCTTATCTTGGGAGGAGACGGTAATATTCAAATTATGCCACCTCTAACAATCGACAGAAAAGTCTTAGATGATGGATTAGATAAGTTTTTAAGTGTAGTTAATAGACTTCGTTGAAATTTTTGATAATCAAAGTAATTAAGTAATTGTTAACCTCATGATACAATCTGCATAAGAATATTTATGTCAGAGAAAAAACTAAACAAAGAACAATTGGAAGCTGTTAAACATGGCAATGGGCCATTATTAATTATTGCTGGTGCAGGAACTGGAAAAACCACAGTAATTACAGAAAGGGTAAAATATTTGATAACAAAAGGTCTTGCCAAACCTGAAGAAATTTTAGCTCTTACCTTCACTGAAAAAGGGGCCAAGGAAATGGAAGAGAGAATTGATGTGGCGCTTCCTTTAGGTTATGGAGAAATGTGGGTTATGACCTTTCACTCCTTCTGCGACCGTATACTTCGAGATAACGCGATTCATATCGGTCTTGACCCAAAGTATAAATTGACAACAGAAGCAGAAAGTATTGATTTTTTAAAGAGAAACTTGTTTGAACTTGATCTTAAATACTTTAGACCTCTTGGAAACCCCAACAAGTTTATTGAAGGGTTACTACAACACTTCTCAAGACTTCAAGATGAATGTGTAAACCCGTTAGATTACATTAATTGGACCAAAAAAATAAAAAAACCGGAAGACGAAGAAGAAAAACTGGAATTACAAAAATCAAAAGAACTAGCGGATGCTTATAAAAAATATAATGACTTAAAAATAAAAGAAAGTGTAATGGATTTTGGAGATTTAATTACCAATACGTTAAAGCTTTTCAGAGAAAGGCCAAATATTCTGAAAGTGTATCAACAAAAATTTAAATATATTTTAGTGGACGAATTTCAAGATACCAACTTTGCACAAAACGAGTTGGCAATACTTCTTGCCGGAAAAGTGCAAAATATTACAGCCGTTGCTGACGACGACCAGGCAATTTACAGGTGGAGAGGTGCATCAGTATCAAATGTTATTCAATTTAGATCAAATTTCCCAAGAACACGGATAATAGTGCTTTCAAGAAATTATAGAAGTACCCAAGAAATACTTAACAGAAGCTATGATTTAATCCAGTTTAATAATCCCGACAGGCTTGAAGTGATTGAAAAGATAAACAAAAAGCTTGTATCAGCAAATAATAAGCTCAAAAAAGATGAAATTAAGTTTATCCATACCTCCAATGTTTTAGATGAAGCAGAAAAGGTTGCAAAAGAGATAGACAAACTTATAACAAGTAAAAAGTATGATTACAAAGATATGGCAGTTCTTGTAAGAGCAAATAACCATGCAGAAGCGTTTATCAGAGAATTTGAGAGGCGGGGGATACCAAATCAATTTCTGGGCCCATCCAAGTTATTTGAAAAGGAAGAGATAATTGATCTAATTTCTTACTTGAAAGTATTGTGTAATCCCGAAGATTCGGAAAATTTGTATAGGCTGTTATCTTCAGAAATCTTTAATATTTCAAATATTACTTTAATCAAATTAAATAGTATAGCTAAGCGAAGAAGTGTGTCACTTTTTGAAATAGTTGCAGAAAGTAAAGATGAAAAGTTGATAAAAATAGTAAAACTTATTGATAAACATCTGGGTGTCATGAATAAGCAATCAGCAGGAGAAATTCTTTATGACTTTATTAATGAGATTGAATTATTTAAAAAATTGGTGAAAAACAGCGAGGATATCAAAACCAAAAATATAGCTAAGTTTTTTGAAAAGATTAAAGCATACGAAATTGAAAACAAGAAGGCCTCCGTGTTTAATGTTGTAGATTACCTTGATCTTTTAACCGAAGTTGGAGAAACGCCGACGGTGACAGATGGCGACTGGCAGGAAAATAATGCCGTTAATATTCTAACTGTTCATTCCAGTAAAGGGCTTGAGTTTCCCGTTGTCTTTTTGGTTAATCTTGTAAATGAAAGATTTCCCTCAAGGGAACGACACGAACAAATACCCATACCTGATGAACTAATTAAGGAAGTTCTTCCTAAGGGAGATTATCATACTCAAGAAGAAAGAAGACTTTTCTACGTTGGTATGACAAGGGCAAAGGAGAAGCTTTATTTTACGGCCAGTGATTATTATGGAGATGCAAAGAGAGCCAAAAAAATATCACCATTTGTTATAGAAGCTTTGGGGAAAAAATTAAATAGTCAATTACAAAAAGGTAAATCAAGATCAATTGAAAATTACTCGGTTTTAAAAAGGGAAGTATGTAGTGCTAATACCAAGATTTTAAAAATCGATTACCTGTCGGTTTCACAAATAGAGACATTTAAAGATTGTCCGCTTCACTATAAATTAAAATATATATACAAACTTCCGACAACCACCTCAGCCTCAATTTCGTTTGGTGTGTCAATTCACAACACCCTTAAAGATTTTTTTGGAATGAAAGCCGATAAAAACAAAAAAGAACTTTTAAATTTGTATAAACAGAATTGGATAGAGGAAGGTTACTTAAACAAAAAACATAAACAGGAATTTTATAAAGAGGGAGAAAATTATCTTCTCGAATTTATCAAAAAGGGATATGATAAAAAAATAAAAACTCTTGCAACAGAACAGAAATTTATTCTTCCAATTGATAAAACACTGAAAATTGGCGGAACAATTGACAGGGTAGATGATTTAGGGGGTGGAAGATTTGAAGTGATCGATTACAAAACAGGAGCTAATATCCCAACACAAAAGGAAGTAGATAAAGACCTTCAACTTTCATTTTACGCCTTGGCTGTTTCAAATCTTTATAATGTAAAACCAGAAGATATAAAACTTTCTCTTTACTATTTCAAAACACAGGAAAAAATAATAACCAGAAGAACAAAGAAAGATTTAGATAAAGTCAAAGAAGAGATATTAAAAATAAGAGAAGAGATAGAAAAATCGGATTTTAAATGTAACAACAGTTATTTCTGTCAAAAAGGATGTGAATATAGGATGTTTTGTAATCTGAAGTGATTTAATCTATCCTTCAGCTATAAATTCAGGTTTGTCTTTTTGCCACGTTCCCTCTTCGTTTTGCACAAGACGCACATAATCTTGATTATCAGGGTTTGTGATGACGGCGGAATCAACCGTATCCTTATATACCTTCCATCCCTCCATAATTAACCTGGCAACATCCGTTGAAAACGTCCTTTTCGTCTCCATTTGCAAGTACTTTACTATTATTTATACTCAATAGTCAATTTTTTGTGAAGTTATTTGAATCCCATAATTACCAACCCAGATTTATCAATGTCTTTCTTTGTCCAAAATTTTTGATCTTTTGAATTAAGCACAAATGTGATCTTCTTCTCTATTGTCCTTCCTGTATATTTTTTTGTCTCAGGATCATATTCACGGAGGATAAGGGTGTCTCCTTCGTTAATTGCAAAATCGGCAATTCTTGCATCAAAGGTTTTTCTACCGGATAAAATGCTTTCAAACATCTCGGGCCAAGTCTTTTTTTCAATTATCATAAAGGAAACCTAAACTTAGTATAACACCCGGAGTAGGAAACCTCATCTCCTCCAAAAGACCTTTTAAAGTGGGTGAATCCTAACCAAGATTTATTGGGAAATCTTTCGTCATATATTCCCTCAAAGTCAAAGATCTTACAACCATTCAATTTAGCCCATAGTATTCCTTGATAGAGAAGGGCATACTGGGATAGGGAAGTCCTACCTTCTTTGTTGGTAAACCCATACCAATAATATGCAATATCGTGTGAACTCCGCGTGAAAATCGCTCCTCCTATAATATTGCCAATTTTATTGTGCGACGTAAGAAAAATACTGTGATTGTTCGGGAAGCTTTTCTTTAAGTTTATTAAACTGCTAAGGTTTGGCACAAAACGGTTAAAATTAACAAATTTCTTCCAAGAGCTATGAAAAATTTTCAATTCTTCTGGGGTCGAGTATTCTTTTATCTTTAAGTTCTCCCCTTTTCTAATACTGTACTTGCAGTCTTTTGTGAATTTGCCGTATATTTTTTCTTTTGGTGGAGTTAAATCTAATTCCATGGTTTTTGATGGTAAATACGGACTATTTGACAATTTAAAATTATGAAGCAATAATAAATTATGGACTCTGGACCGGATGTTGGAACTTAGTGTGGGTTCAATAATGGTTTGAAATATTCTATATTTCTTCTCTATATTTTTTATTGTCTCGAAATTTAAATTGATAGGCCTTTGAATTTTTAAGACTGATCCTAGAATAGGTATTTTTTTAATAAAATAGTTGGTATTTTTGATTCTTTCTACAATCCACCCTTGAGATTTTAGGTAGTTTGCATAATTAACTGATTGTCTGATATCAACCATAATATCTTTTGTGGTAAACCATTCTTTTATAATTTAGCTTTAAGACGAAGCAGAATCCATCTTATTTTTTCAACAACTCGGTAAATGGTATAAATAGGTTTATTTATAACCAAATCCCAACTCCCAACAAATTCAACGACTTTTGGATTGTAACCTTCCTTAAATTTTGTAAATCCCTTACCTTCTTCCCTTCCCCACAAATCAAAGGTTGTTAATCCTTGTTTTTTGCCAAATTTGATAGCCTCCCACATCATTAGATTGTTTGCCATTACCTCCTTATACTTGTCTGTAGAAGCCCCATATGGGTAATAGAGAAAATTGTCATGGGTAAATAATATCCAAGTGGTTATTATTTCTTCTTTATAAGTTGCAGTTAAAAGGTTGGCAATATTTCCTTTTAGATGTTTCCACATTAGTTTATGATATCTGGGTGTGTGAGAATAAAAACCCTGTCTTTTGTTTGTTTCTTCCGTCAACTCAAGATATTTTTCAAAGGCCTTATCTGAATTGTCAATTCTTACATTTACCCCGTGTTTTTGGGCAAGTCTAATGTTATAACGAGTTTTACTTGAGAAAGAGGCCAAAAGTTCCTCTTCTGATTTTCTTAGATCAATCCAAAAAGTCGTGGGGGTGAATAATGTTTTACCCCCGATTAATCCTGATTTTGAAAGTAAATTGATTGTTGAATCATCCTTTTCTACATTTGGTTCAAGTTTAATAAAAATAATATTTTTCTCTTTACCCAATTCTTTTAATTGGTTTAACATTTCTTTTGTAGGTTTGGGGCCTTTTTCAAAAATTCCTATCTTAAAGTTTGTGAATGGAATTTTATGAAGTGTAATAATTCCAAACTCTGTTGTTAGAATTTCATTCCCCCACTCTTTTCTAAATTCTGCCCACTCCTTAGTTTGTAATGGATGCACCATATCAATATTATACATTGGATTTTATATATTTATGTTTTTAGGGTAAAGTACAAAGAAATGGAAAGATTTGATCCACGTCAGAACTTGGCAATTACATTTTTTGAGGCACTAAAAAGGGGGCATCCAGATGCGTGGTGGAAAAATGGGTTATATAAAGAACCATCTTCTTGGAAAGAAAATGAAATATTACCATCCCCAAAAAGAGAATTAACAGGAAATTTAGAGATAATGGGCCTTTCTGAAGCCGGCAAATCAACAGGTCTTGATTTTCTGATTAGTAATCCAATTCCAGGTTTTAGACAAATATACAGGCCGGAACTTGTTGTTGATTTGAATGGCCAGCGGGAAGATTTTAATCTCTACGAATTAAAAAAATTTCTGAAGATATTAGAGGGTAACCCCAAAAGAATGTGTATTTGGAATCTTGTAAAATGTACCTCTTTTATTCAAGGGCTCGAGCAGATTGCTGGATTGCTCAAGCAAGATGCGTTAAATGAAAAACTTGGTGATCCTATAAGAATGATTATTGAAAGAGGGCCGAACGATGTTATTGCAACTTCATTATTAGCTTCACAATTAGCAGCTCAGGAATCTGGAGACAAAAAAACAATAACTCGAACAAGTGGGCCTGTTGTTATTGGAGAAGATGTATATCTTCGTTCAGATTTTAATGATTTGTTTGCTACGACTTTTACGTTAGGACTAGGTTCTTCGCATCTATTAGATGCTGTGGTAATTTACTATATATCTTATGAAGAAATGGTTAAGAGAAGACTAAAACAGGGAAAAAAGGCTGAAGGCGACTTTGTGAATTCTGAAACTTGGGAATCTATGGATCAAGGTTATAAATTATGGCTTAATTACATTTTTCCAAAATTAAGAGAAAAATATGGTGTTGGTCTTTTGATTTTAAATGGAGCTAACCAAGTTGATCAAAATAACATAAAGCTCCGTAGTTATTGTCAAAAAGTATTTGAAATGAGTGGCTACTAATTATCTTAAATACTTATCTAATATATTATCAAAGTTTAGATCGTCATCACTAATTTGAGAATCGGAATAACTATTATCTGAAAGACTTTCCAACCTTCCGTTTAAAATGTGTTCTGGTATATCAGATAAAAATCTACTGGGTGCATTACTTGTTGTTTCTCCATAAAAAAGTCTTTTACTGGCATAACTTAAAAATAGTGTTTCTTTTGCTCTTGTGATTCCCACATAGCAAAGCCTTCTTTCTTCTTCCAGTTGTTCTTTTTCCCAAAGAGATCTACTGTGTGGAAAAATTCCTTCCTCCATTCCCACAATGAAAACAATCGGAAATTCAAGCCCCTTTGCGGCATGAAGTGTCATTAAGGTAATGGCATTTTTACTCTCATTTCTAGGGCCTGCTTCAACCAGTGAAACTTGTTCTAAAAAATCAATCAATTTTGGAAATTCTATGGCAACAGATCTTAATTCTTTGATGTTTTCTAAGCGCTCTGCGTCTTCTGGATCAACTTCCTTAAATTTGGTTAGATACTCCGTTTTTTGTAAGACAGTATCCATTATTTCAAGAGTTGTATATTTGTCTGTGTCTATGTCTAACTCTTTAAATTTCTCATATCTTCTTTTTCCTAGCGCCAACGCTCTTTTTTTCGAAACAGTATCTTTATGATTAATCAGAAGTCTTAAGTATGAAAGGATGTCCTTTATTTCCTTTCTGTCATAGAATCTGACACCACCTATTAAGGTATAAGGCATACCTTCGTGGAGTAGGGATTCTTCTAAGACACGAGATTGTGCATTTATTCTGTAAAGAACCGCAATTTCATTAAAAGACTTACCCTTTTTTGTCATTTTTCTTATTTCTTTAGTAACAAATTCTGCTTCATCAAAACCATTTCTGGCAGAATAAATTGATATTTTTTCTCCTCCTCCCTTTTCTGTCCATAACTTTAAAATAGGGTGAGTTGTATTTTTTGAAATTACAGCATTTGCAGCTTCTAATATGTTTTGTGTACTTCTGTAGTTTTGTTCAAGATTAATGATTTTAATTTTTGGATAATCTTTTATTAAATAATTTATATTTCTATAATCAGCTCCACGCCATGAGTAAACACTTTGACTTGCATCGCCCACTGCCGTTATTACTCCTCTACCTCCATCTAATAGTTTGACTAATTTATACTGAATTTTGTTTGTATCTTGCCATTCGTCAACAAAAATATGTTTTATTTTCTCTCGCCATTTTTTAATAATTTCCGGAATTTCAAAGAGCTTGACTGCCTTAATTAATAAATCGTCAAAATCTAAGGCATTTATTTCTTTTAGTTTTTTTTCATATTCTCTATAAATTTTCGCTACTGTTTCCCCGAAATCACCGTATGC
Source organism: Patescibacteria group bacterium (assembly GCA_035291405.1). Classification (GTDB taxonomy): domain Bacteria; phylum Patescibacteriota; class Microgenomatia; order UBA8517; family UBA8517; genus UBA12026. The sequence goes on from DATDSD010000039.1 coordinate 10,140, forward strand.
TATTTCTTGATACAGGTTTGGATCAAGCATTTGGTTTTTGGCTTCTGATATAGCATGAAGAATTGCAGCAGGCTTAATCGTTTCCGTTATTTGAAAATCATTAATGATATCTTTAATAAGGTCCTTTTGATCACTCTCGTCATAGATTAGGAAGTTTTTGTCTATTCCAATTCTTTCTCCATCAATTCTTAAAACTCTTACACAAAAACCATGGAAAGTTCCAGCAAAACCAATATCAACATTTCCAATTCTTTGCTTCATCTCACCAGCGGCTTTATTAGTGAATGTTAAAACAAGACAATTTTCAGGTTTTATTAAGTTGTTTTGTATAAAGTGAGAAACACGCTCGGTAAGTACTTTTGTTTTTCCGGAACCGGCTCCAGCCAAAACCAAAAGGGGTCCACCAGTGTATCTAACAGCCGTTTGCTGTTCCTTGTTAAGGTTCTCCATATTATTTATAATGGTAGCATGAAGGTTTTAAAGTTTGTTGGTTTATTTTTTTTTGTCTTAATTGTTTTAGGTGTTTCTTTATGCACGGCGACCTATTTACTATTACCTAAAATTGAAAATCCTGTTTCAATTTTAATTTTAGGCAAGGGTGGAGAAGGTCATGCCGCTCCAAATTTGACCGATACTATAATGCTTACAAATATAAATCCAAACTCAAAAAAAATTACAACTATTTCTCTACCTAGAGACATATGGATTCCCGCTATCAGAGCAAAAATCAATACAGCTTATCATTATGGAGGTTTTGAGATGGCAAGTGATAGTGTTTTTTATCTGACAGGAATTAAACCTTCTTATTATCTCGTTCTTGATTTTTCCATATTTAAAGAATTGGTAGATTCAATTGGTGGAATTGAGGTTGATGTCGTAAATTCTTTTGTTGATGAGAGATATCCAATTGAAGGTAAAGAAGATGATTTGTGTGATGGAGACAAATTTTATAAGTGTAGATACGAAACCATAAACTTTGAAAAAGGAATTCAAAAAATGAATGGAGAAACTGCACTAAAGTTTGTCAGAAGCAGAAATGCTATTGGAGATGAAGGAACTGATCTTGCTAGAGAAGCAAGACAGCAAAAGGTAATTGAGGCAATTAAAAATAAATTATTGTCTAAGGATGTTTTATTAAACTCAAAAATTATTAGTAATTTATATAACGTTGTTTCTTCTCACATTGAAACAAATATTGATAAAAATACAGCCATTTCGTTAATAAGACTTGTTTTTGAATCGAGAGATAATATTCACTTTTTATCAATTCCTGAAAATTTTATAAAGATTTCACAAAATGATAAGAAATATGATTATCAATATGTGTTTATACCAACTTCTGGTAATTGGAGTAGTTTTACAGAATGGATAAAAAATTCTATTTAAGATTCATTTTGGTAATTCTTATTTACTTCCTGATGAGATTTATCTATCCCTCAATTAGCTCAGATCTAAATTATCTCAATGAATTTAGGTTTAATGAAGCAAAAATATTATTGGGACTATGTTATTAAGAAGGATACTAATTTATCTGGAAGGGTGGGTCATTACTTAACTTAATGTATTTTTCACCAGTATCTGATAAATACAATAAAATTGATGCAGTATTTGGTCCTTATGTTGTTACCAACTTACAAAATTTAGTTTATTAATAAAAATAACTCCCCAAATATTAACAAATATTCCCAGCGTAAGTAATAACCAATGATACCATTTTGGACCATTCATTCTAGAAATCCCGAGTATGGTTAAGTAAGTTAAAAATGGATAGAAATCAACGGCAAAGCGATATCCAAATTGAGAAAAACCTGTTCCACCATGAGAAGAAACCATAAAAAGAGTAATTAAAATAGAGATCCAAAGAAATTTTGTTACAGTATTTTTAATTTTGGAAAAAAAGGAATATAAAAAAGCAGGAGTAGTTAAAAGAATTGACATTCCTGCAAGGGATGGAATTAAATATGGAAATTCTGGTCTAATTTTAGGGATTGCTAGAAATAATATTTTTAAATTTTTAGGGATATACACAGGATTCCAAAGGCCTTGGCTAAACCAAGGTGATGTATCAACATCAGGAATTAAGTTGTAGCCGTTGCTAAATGGATTTCCAAATCTTAAGAAATTATATAGAAATCCAAACCCCGCAAATAATGAAAAAACTAAAATTAAAGAAATCAAATTTTTAATATGTTTAAATTTACTCCAATTCATGAATATTATGAATGGAAAAGTTAAAGCCATGTGACTTCTTGAAAGAAATGCACTACCCAGTAAAATTCCCAAAAGCCAAGGCCTTGATTTGCCATTTATTTCAACTAATGCCCAAGTAATAAAAAAAGCAGAAGTTATCTGACCTAAATACCAAACTGAGCCGACAGAAGATAGAAACCAAACAATTGAACCAAATCCGACTAAAAATCCTGACCAGATCATAAGTTTCATGTCTTTTTTAATTTGATAGGAAAGAACCATGGTTAGAGCAACAATTCCTACACCCAATAGATGGGCAATATATTGTTGTGGAAAATCTAAACCAAAAAGAAAAACAAACGGCATCAAAATAATTGCTGGCATTGGAGGATTTGTTACATAAAAACGATTGATATCCAGTGGAACTTGTTCAAGCCAAGGATATTCACCTTCAACGTAAATTCTTCCTTTTAAAAACGAATCAGCAAGAAGGATAAAATGATTAAATGGTGTTTTTCCGCCAGACGTAAAAAAATAAATTACCAAAACTCCTAAACAAAATAGTGTAATTATTAATTTAGTTTTAAAATTCATATTACCAACCTAATTGAATTGCCCACGAAACCCCCCAAAAATTAACTATTACTGAGATGAGAATTAAAAGTATATTTAATTTTGTTGGTTTGAAACGAATCGCTAAAATTATCATTAGAAAAACTATAAAATCTAAGACGAACCTATAGCCAAATTGGACCCAGCCCTGCATGACATGCAAAAGACTTGGGATAGCAACTATACATGAAGTTAATATTAAGCTTAACTCCAGACCCCTTTTAAATTTTGGCTTTAAGGCCAAAAATAGAAGAGGAGAAGTAAAGATTATTCCCATACCGAAAGGTGATGGTTTTAAGTCTCTAACAATACCTTTATTAATATTTATGTCGGGTGGCATCAAAAGAAAGGTATAAAGATGCATGGATAAATTTTTAATATCAAAATAACCATTGACCCTTGTTCCGGGGTTAATTATTTGTTTTATGGTATAGGGATAATCTGACCCTGCATATTGTAGATAAACTTCGTTATAACCAGTTTTAAAAGGATTTCCAAATCGAAGGTAATCGTAAGTAAAAAGCGATGGTATAAAAATAAAAGCCCCCAGCAAGAAAAATAAAAATCTTTTCTTGTTTTTCCATAGTGAGAAAAGATAGAAAATTCCGGCCAAAACCAAAGGCATTCTTGTTAAAGCAGCAAGTGCAAATAAAATTCCAGAGACAAAATCCTTTTTATTAAAGTGAAAAATTAATGAAAGGGTTAGAAAAAAGATAGCCACAATGTGAGCAAAAAACCATGTCGTTCCTACAACCGCTGACCAAAAAAAAGATGTGCCAAGACCTAAAAATATAGACAAAAGAAGAGAATTCTTTCTGGATGTGAAGTTAAGTAAAAGTATGTACATCAAGACTAAGTCAAGCGCACCAATAAGTATTGAAACTTGTTGTTGGGTAATTGTTTGATAAATATAAACAAACGGAACTAAAAGGATTGATGATCCCGGAGGAAAAGGAATATAAGTTTTACCTTCAAATTCCAATTTATCATGGTAAAATGTAGGTAGATCTGGTATATCTACACGACCAACAAGAAATGATTTTGTAAGATATAAATAGTGGTCATACCAGTTTCTAGGTTCAGGATATATATATTTGTAAATTAAGAAACTGCCTAGAAATAGTACGAGAGGAATCAAAAAATGTTTAAACTTGATACAATCAAAATGAAATTTTGTCAAAAATTTAAGTTTTTCCACAAAGTTAATTTTAACATTACTTTAATTCTTTTTTCTGCCTTAGTTTTTAGACTTTTTATTTCCAATTTTGGAACGTTACAACTTGATCATGGAACTTTTGTTGCTTGGGCAAACTCACTAGCGGAAACAGGCTTTAAAAACTTTTACAACGGTTGGTCTGATTACCTTCCGGGATATCTTTATGTATTGTGGCTGTTGGGAAAGATAAATTTAATATTTCCAGAATTGCAGACAATTATATTTAAATTACCTGCAATTTTTGCAGATCTCTTGATTGGATACTTAATTTATAAAATTTTAAATAAGGAGAAAACTACAAAAAAATGGGCGATTGCGGGAAGCCTCTTTTATCTTTTTAATCCTGCAATTTTTGCCAATTCGTCGCTTTGGGGACAGGTAGACAGCTTAACTGCCTTATTTTCTTTATTTTCTGTTTTTATTTTTCCAACCAGCTTTATACTATCAGCTATAAGTTTAGCAATAGGTACTTTAATAAAACCACAAGCCGCGTTTATTTTGCCTGCAATTTTATATTTATTCATGAAAGAGAAACCTAAGCTTAATAAACTTATAATGTATTGTTTAACGGGTTTGACTATATTTGTTGCCGGATTTATTCCTTTTAACAACACTGGTAATCTATTTAAGTTTATTTCAGAAAGGCTCTTAGTATCTGCTGGTCAATATCCATATGGATCTGTTAATGCCTTTTCATTTTGGGCACTTTTTGGTTTTTGGAAACCAGACGGTATAAATTTTTGGATAGGACTTGGAATATCAGTAATAATAATTTTGGGTATAACGATCTTAATATTTAAGAAAAAAATTTCCAATGGTCAATATCTAGTTTCTTTTGTTTCACTTCTGGTTACTTTTTTATTCTTAACCAGGATGCATGAAAGACATCTTTTGCCTGTACTTGCTCCATTATTAATTTCTGTTGCAACAAATCCATTTTTGATAGTTGTATATGCTGGATTATCCTTAACCTATACAGCTAACTTGGCGTATGCATATTATTGGATTTCTGATAATTTTATAGAAATATTTAACCCTGTTTTCATAAAAGTGTTTGTGATTACTAATATTTCACTTCTAGTTTTAACTGTCTATTCAATTATTAAAAAGATCAATATCAAATTTAAATTTAAGTTAAGAAAAGTTATTACAAAGAGCTATTTTTCTAACAAGGATATTTCAGATAAATTAAATAAAATTTTTTTGATTGCGATTTTATTATTTAGTCTTGGTACAAGGGTTTATCAATTAAATTTACCAAAAGAAAAATATTTTGATGAAGTTTATCATGCTTTTACGGCAGGATTAGTCTTACATAATGATCCTAAGGCTTGGGAATGGTGGAATCCACACCCAGAAGGTTTTGCATATGAGTGGACTCATCCACCACTTGCCAAATTAGGGATG
>DATDSD010000040.1:0-18584 GCA_035291405.1 Patescibacteria group bacterium
AGAAAGAATGGCAAAAGTATCTTTCTGTACAACATAATGATCAGGAATATAGCTTCCTTGCACAATCATCTCACCTAATCCCCAAACAGCATCAATTACGATTCTATCTTTTAAGTTTGTAACAGGATCAATTGAAAACATGATTCCGCTAACCTCAGACTGAATCATTTTTTGCACAATTACAGAAATTCCAACTACTTCGTGTTTGATTTTATTTTGAACTCTGTAATAAATTGAGCGTGGGGTAAAAAGAGATGCCCAACATTCCCTAATTGCAACTTGAAGATTTGCTTCACCCTTAATATTTAAAAGGGTTGCCTGTTGACCAGCAAAACTAGTCCCTGGACGATCTTCAGCGGTTGCAGAGGACCTCACAGCAACCAAGGCTGAGGAAAACCTTCCTGAAAGTTTTTTGTAAAACTTATTTACTTCTTTAAATACAGATTCGGGAAACTTTGAACTATTTACTATTCTTTGAATTTTTTTCGAAGCATTTTCAAGCTGAGCTGGGTCATTAACATCAGTAGAACCTAAGATCTCGTAAATTTTAGGTGCGATTTCATTTTCTTTCAAAAATAAGTCGTAGGCTGGAACAGTAATTGCAAAGCCATCAGGAACAGGAAAACCTGCTTTAGTCATTTCTCCTAAATTTGCTGATTTTCCACCTACCAAAGAAAGATCGTTTTTATCTATATCTTTAAACGCAACTACAAGTGGCAGTGAAGTCATATATTAACTATACCATTAAAAATCAGGTTTTTTAATACCAAGAGGTTGACCCAGCTTAACTTTAAAATAATCTACCCATGGAAGTGGAGCAGGATTTATCTTATAAAGCATTGAAAGATAGAAATTTACATATACACCAAATTGAATAAATTCAAAAGCTTGTGAAATAAAATTTTTAGATTTAGCTTTAAATTCAAAAACTTCTACGTCATGTTTTTTAACAACATCAGTTGTCAATGCATATCTTTTTTTTATTCTTTCAGAATATAAATTCGAATTTACAAAAATAGAAAATAAAGCAGTTTTATTTAATTCAGGGTAAGACAAACCTTCAAGTAAGTGGTGATTAAGTTCTGGAATAATATAATCAGTAGAAAATGTTTTAGCATTTTCATTTAATTGATTATTAACTACATGCGTCGCTCCGACCATATGGTTAGAAGATATAAATGAAATAATTTTATCTTTCATTCTGTTTGCTAATTTTTTAGCTTCGTTTTTTGATACAACTTCAACTTTTATTTTTTCTTGTCCTTGTCTCATTACTTCAACCAGATAACTTAAATCTTCTTCGGTAAATTTAATTACTCCCGCCTTAGATGCCATAACAAGCTGTCCAATAATAGAATATCCTATCGCCATTCTTGGTTGGTTTGACGGATTATGCAAAGGATTTATTTTGTAAAAAGGTATGCCAAGTTTTTCTGACTTATTAATTAGAGAATTTCCTGAACCAATAGACATGACCTTTGCGTTTTTGGATATAGCTTCTTCAAGATTTTGAATTGTTTCTTCTGTTTCACCTGAGTAACTGGAACAAATTACTAATGTCTTTTCATCAACCCAACGAGGTAAATGATAATCATTTACACGAACAAGAGGTTGTTTTAGTTCAGTACCATAAACTGATTCAATTACTCTCGCTCCCAGTCCTGAACCTCCCATTCCACACATAACTATTTTGTTAATATCCTTATACGATTCTGGAACTACTACCTTTGAAGCATCCTCCCACGCATGTAGACATTGCATGGGAAGAGATTCAATTGAACTCAAAACATCAGAAATATCTAATTTTTTTATATCTTCTCTATTATCTAAATTCATATTACTGTATATTCATTCTGTCATACATTGCTATTGCTGACAATGTCCCCATATCCTTAATTTCATTTTTAGATATCATTTCATTGAATATTTTAAAATCGACGAATTCTATTTCGATATCTTCATCTTCTTCCCGTTGGATGTGAGGTTTTTGATTTTCATCGACTTTAACATAAATTACGTAAGCTTTTTGATTCATATATCCAGGTTGTGCATAGGTTTCACCTAGTATTTTTGCCTCACCTTTATATCCAGTTTCTTCAGATAATTCGCGAATTCCTGCATCAAGTGGAGATTCATTTTCATCAATCCATCCTGCAGGTATTTCGGTAACAAAATCATCAACGCCTCTACGATAATTTCTTTCGATTAAGATTTCACCTTTAGAATTAACAGCAACAACCAGAACATAATTTGGCCTATTTATGTGATAATAATCGTCAACTACTTTTCCATTCGCTAATTTATAGCTTCTTTTTTCAATGTTAAAAAATTTTGTTTTATATTCTTCGTTTGTTTTAAGAAGTTCCCATTTTTTAGATTTTGTATAATCTTCGCTTTTATTCATCATAGTAATTTAATAATATCATCTGCCAATTTTTGGTTAGAAGCTAGAAAATCTTTATCTTTAAGACTCCAATCTAAACCTCTAAAATTTTTGACTACCCCACCTGCTTCAGATACCAATAAAGAACCTGCTAAATTATCATATATTTGACTACCAGAGTTCATATAAACATCTGTTATCCCCGCTGCACAATAGCTGATATCTAATCCACAAGCCCCAAATGTCCTATTTGTCCTAATGAAATCTCTAAGTTTAATTAATGTATTAATATACCAATCTTTATCCTCAACCTTAGTTCCACGACCAATATCAACTAAGGCAAGTTTTAAATTGTCAACATTTGAAATTTTAATTTTTTCCCCATTTAAAAACGCACCACTTCCTTTAATAGCAAAAAAAACTTGGTTTAAGATTGGAGCATTTACAATAGATAATTGAGGCTCGTTTTTATAAATTAAACATATTGTTGTTGCCCAAAAAGGATTTCCAGCTCTGTAGTTTGATGTTCCTTCAATAGGGTCAATTACCCAGACCAAATCCGAATTAAGGTTTTTTTCTCCCTCTTCTGTATAAAGTGCAATTTCAGGAGTTTTCTCTCGAAGATAATCTTCGTACATTTTGTTGGCGGTAATATCGTTTTCAATGCCATAGTGAGAATCAATTTTGTGCGTCATTTTAAAAGATTTTCCAAAATCTTTTTTTAAAAATGATCCTACAATACTGCTTATTTGTGAAGCGTATTCATAATACTGTTTGTATTTCTTCATAAATTTAAGTACTCGCGAATTCCTTCTCCGTTTTTTTCTTTAAAAGCTTTATCAATTTTTTCAATAGGGTCTTTTCCTAGAAATTCTAATAATGAATTTAGTTTTTGTTCTTTTTCATTTATGTCTTGAAGATCTTTCAAGCTTTCAATTTCGCTTTCAATATCAAAATAGTGTAATTTATCCTTTAATGGTAATTGCCAAAACAATAAAAATCCTCGTTCAGGGAAATCAATTCCTAATACTTTAAAACAGTGAAGCATAAAAAGTTTTTCAATCTTTTTTAAGAGTAGTTCCGTCTTTTCCTTAATACTAGATAAATTTTCTAATGAAACAGGCTTTGTTCCCAATTCAAAATACATTTTGGCCTTAGGTTCTGTTCCTGATGGTCTTAATGTAATTTTTAACGAAGTAAATTCATCAAAGGGTTCAAAATGAAAAATTAATAGATCTTTAGTAATCTTATCCGTTTCTGAAAGAAAAGGCTTTTTATCCCAGAAATCTTCTACCGAACTTATTTTGTATTCTCCAATATTTTTAACATTTTCTGATCTTAATGTGTCTTGTATCTTCCTAATTTGTGTCATACCTTCAGCACCAGGAAGTCTTATTTCGGTCAAATAGTTTCTAAAATATCCAAACTTTGAATACGTTTCGTCCATATAATCAATCAACGTCTTATTATCATCCTTAAGTTCAGAGGCTAGTTCAGCTAACCACAATGCACCAATTGCAGCATCTTTATCCCTTAGATAATTCCCTGCAATATATCCATGGCTTTCCTCAAGACCTATAATAAATTCATTGATTCTGTTTTGCTTTTCAAGTTTGTTCATCTCCTCACCAATGTATTTAAATCCAACTGGTAGCTCCCCTATGATTTCAATATTATTTACTTTACAAATTTCACTTGCCAAATTAGTTGTTACAGTTGTCTTAATCACAACACCCCCGTTTTTATTATTAATTTTCCATTTTTCAATTGAATACCTCACTAAAATTGATCCTATTTCGTTTCCATTTAGATATTCCCATTTACCATTATGTTTTACCATTACACCAATTCTGTCTGCGTCAGGATCACTGTTTAGGATAAGATCAGCATTTGTACTTTCTGCAAATTTTAAAGTTGTATCAAAAGATTCACGTACTTCAGGATTTGGAATATTAAATGTGACATTCTCAAATTTGCCACTTTGATTACTCGTTTTCGGATCAGTTGTAATATCAAATCCGACTTTTTTCAGCAATTTAAAACACGAGGTTGAACCAACACCATGTAGTGGGGTGTATACAAGAACAGCAGATCTTGACTTTGAAAGTGATAATTTGTTTATCTCATCAAAATATGCATTATCTTCTTTTTCACCTAGGTATTCTAAAAGTCCATTTTTTAAAGCATCCTCTATTAAAATAGTTTTTATTGCTTTAACATTTTGTGTTACCTCTGTAACGAGATTTTCATCTTCTGGAGGAATCAGTTGACCGCCAAATTCATCGTATACTTTTTTACCGTTGTGCTCTGGTGGGTTATGACTTGCGTCAAACATGTCGCCGGCAACAGCCTTTTTAAATCGTATGGTAAATGATAATTCGGGTGTCGTCCTTGGGGTATCAAACATAAAAACTTTAATACCATTAGCTGTGTAAACTTCTGCGGCCGCAAAGGCCAAATCTTTACCAGTTAAGTTCTTAACAGGATTTGGCAACTGATCATTAAAGTGCTTATTTGTAAAGAATTCTCTTACACCGAAGGTTAAAACAATTCCTCTTTTTTTAGCGTCTTCGCCATAATGATTAATTAAATATTGGGAATGACCTTGTGCTGACGCCTGAATGGTCCACTTGTTAATTCTATTCGGACCTATTCCAACCTCACCCCTACGACCTCCTGTACCAAATGGTATGACTTGGTAAAAACAATCTAAGAGATAATCCCAGTCAGATTTATCTATAATGTATTGAATTTGAGGGACATAATCAGCAAACTGACCATCTGTTAACCACAGCCTAATATTATCAACCGCACAATCTTTGTATTTTTGATCTAATTTTAAAATCCTAAATCCGTCAATAATCTTCTTAACTAAGATGTCAACATCCATAATGTGTGCCTATCAGCTTAAACGTTTTAGAATGAATAAGTCAAGTGCCAGCTTTAGATTAGCTTTTCCTGTTTTTGCTTTGACATCAATTTCAGCCAAATCTGAGATCAATTGTCCTATCTTGGAAGATGGTTTTGTTTGGTATTGTTTTTTAATTTTCCAAGCAATCATTGCAAAGATATATTCAACCGCATTAGTCTCTAGTAGTTTATGAAAAAGTTTTATATCCCAAGTATCTAAAAATTTCCATAAAATAACAGGTAAATCATATTTCTCTATCTTTGTGTCTTTCGACAAGTTTTTCAAAAATGATGCAGGGAGAACACCTTTATGGAAAATTACCAAAAAACCTACAATTTTACTGATTAAATTAAATTCACTTTTCCCTAAGCTTTTATAATCTCTAATTATTATTAGTTTCTCGTTACCGAATAGTGAAGCAGTATCTTCTAATTTGTCATTAACTATTTCCCAATTTCTTTTTTTAGCCTCTTTAATAAATTTAGCAAGCCTAGCATATGATTTTTCCGTATCATCACCATGTAAAACAATTATTTTCATAAATATTTATAGATTATCAAGTTTTGTAATCATCTGTTTAAGTTTCTCTTTAAAGTTGTTGTGTCCACGTCTGGTATGGGGTGTTAGAGCACCTGAAAAATTCTTGGGAATATGGCTAAGTTCATGTAGAAGCACTTCATCCTGTTTTCTTTCGTCTAATTTATCAAAAAACTCTGAAATTACTTCAACTATGTAGGCAGGCTCTACATTTAAAGTTCTTTGCCAAAGACGTGGAAGACCCCATGTTCTAGCATAAGCTCTTGCCTTACTCCCGTTTGATCTATAAAAAAATATTCTGCCATACGACAGCCACTCTAGATCCAAATCTTTTATTAATTTACCAACTCTCTTTTCTATATCAGGGTCAAGTTCCCAATTAACTCCTGAAGATCTCTGACCCCTCTTTAATTTTTTCATCAAATTTAATTGCTACTGTTTCTCCACTATTGGCAAATGTTACTTTTTTAAAACCTATTTGGATATACTCAATTTTAGGCTCCAATGAATCTTTTAACCTATCCATCACACGAATATTATCATCAGCTGACAAACTAGATATTAATGTAACTATGGATATTCCAGTTTTTTCGTAATATTTTGTAACTGTACCAACTTTAAACATGTAATTTAAACCAATTCTTTTGACTCAACCATTTTCATTGCGTGTGTCATGGCTATTGCTAAGGCATCAGCACAATTGTCAAAATGTGTCTTTTTATGCTTTTCGCTCTTAACTTTATTACCTAATATTTTTCTAACAGCAATTTGTACCGCTTTTTTATTAGCTCTGCCCGATCCTGTAATTAATTTTTTAATTGTTCCTGGAGCATATTCAGCTACAAATGTATTAGATTTTCTGGCGGCAAGAAGCATTACACCTTGAGCTTGGCCTACAGCAATTACTGTTTTTGCATTAGTAGCAAAAAACACTTTTTCAAACACAAACACGTCTGGCTTAAATTTTTCTATAAGTTTTAGAGTTTTTTCAAAAATAATTTCTAACCTCTCTTCCTTTAGGAGTTCTTTATCTGTTTCAATCAAACCCCATTCAATAACTTCTAAACCACTACCAGTAACAGCTGAAATATCTGTGATGTTAATACAACCAAATCCACTTGTAGCCGTGCCAGGATCTATACCTAGTATCTTCATAGGTTACAGTATAGCAGGATTATTTTTTAAGTTTAGAAGCTTTTGAAGTTTTTTTAACCTTAACTACTTTACTTTTACTAATACTTTGTTTTCTAGAAAGCTCTCTTTTATTGGATCTTGAATAAATTTTATCTATCTCTTTGGTAGATTTATCTCTGGTGTAATAAAGTTTTGCTCTTTTAACCCCCATAGTTCCTTTTTTGATAACTTCAATTTTTTCAATTGTAGGAAGATCAACTGGAAAAATTCTTTCAATGCCTATTGATGCTTCACCAATTCTCCTAACGGTAAACATCTTACGACCTTCGTTACCTTTAATTGCCAAAACCATACCATCAAAGAAAGCTACACGAGTTTTTTCTCCTTCTTTAATTTTTTGGAATACTTTAATTCTGTCTCCAATTCCAAATTCTACTTCTTTGTGTTTAATTCTTAATGCCATGTGGAGTATTTTATATCAAATGAAGTTTAACCTCAAGATGTATTAAATTAAACTCTTGTTCTATCTACTGAACAAGCGGGGCAATTGTCTACCCAATTTTGAGCAATTTCAGGATCTTGTGTTGATCTTATTTCACCTTCTTCACAATATTCTCCATTTGCTTCTATGGCGTCTTCTAATTTTTCTCCATCTGATACAAAGATTTCAGTTATAAAATTGTGCCCAAGTTTAATCGTTAAAAGGTAATGTGTAGGAGACATGTGCGTATTATATATTTATTAAAATCAAAATCAACACGTTTAATAGTTTATAAATTTAAAATATTTTTGATATCTCGACTTGAAAAGGCTTAGACCACTTAATTCTTTGTTGTGGTGTAACTTTTTTATTATTTTCATCAAAAACTAAAGTTACTTCATCTTCACCTCTATTTTCTTCAAACATCTTTTTAAGATTTAATAACTTTTCTTTTGAAGTTCCTGCTGGTATATGAATGATATGGCCTTTATTCCCCTTAGATTCTTCCATTGTTTCAACTAAAAATGAAATCTCCTCTTCTCTTCTATCAACTCTGCCTGAAATAAAAGCAACTTTTCCATCTTTTAGGAAATTTCTTACCTCTTGATATATCTTGGGGAAAACCACCAAGTCAACAATACCTGTTGTGTCCTCAGCCTTAACAAAAGCCATTTCAGAATTATTTTTCTTGGTAGTAATAACCCTAACTTCTCTTATTACTGCACCGATTTTAACTATTTTATCTTTTTGTTCTTCAGGATTTAATTCAAAAATTTTACAAGTAATATCTGTTTCCAATGGATCTAATAACTCATTTAAAGGTTTAGCTGATATTGAAAATCCTAAAAGATCTCTTTCAAAATTTTCTCTTTCTTCATCACCAAAATCTTCTATTGAATTATCTATTACTGAATCATCAGATACAAAAGCGGAAATCTTCTCTTCTTCTTCCAACGAGAATAACCCAGATTGGCCATTATTCTCCTTTGGTTTAGATAATTTACTTTTGATTACGTCCATTGAAGACAAAAGGGCTGTTCTTTTACCAAAAGTTCCTAAGGCTCCAACCTTAATTAAACTCTCTAATACTTTTTTATTTACTTTTCTAGCATCAACGCGATTTATAAAATCAGAAAAAGACATGAAAGGTCCAGATTTTCTAGCCTCAAGTATTATTTGTATTGCAATATTACCCACATTTTTAATAGCAGAAAGTCCAAATCTAATTGCTTTATTTTCTAGTGAAGTTTCATCTTTGGTAATTGTAAAATCAGTACCTGATTCATTAATGTCGGGCGGTAAAATCTTTATACCCATTCTTCTACACTCGTGGACTGCTTGACTTACTTTTTCACTATCATCACTTTCTGCAGTTAAGAGAGCATTCATATATTCAACAGGGAAGTTTGCTTTCATGTAAGCCGTGAAGTAGGCAACCATTCCATATGAAGCAGCATGAGCTTTATTAAAACCATATGCCTGAAATGGTTCAAAAAGTTTCCATAATTTCTCAGCAAAATCTTCTGTTTGGCCGTGTTCAATAATTCCTTTTATAAATTTATCTTTCTGAGCTGCCATTTCTTCTGGAATTTTCTTCCCAACTGCTTTTCTAAATTTGTCAGCCTCTTCCCAAGAGTAACCTGCCAAATCAAGAGCGCAGAATAAAAGATCATCCTGATACACGATCAATCCGTATGATTTTTGTAAAAACTTTTCCATTCTTGGATCCAAAAATTTAACAAGTTTTGGATTATGTTTTCTTTGAATATATTCAGGGATAACAGCAATAGGACCAGGTCTATATAAAGCAACCATTGCCATGATATCTTCAATTCTTGTGGGTTTAAGCTCTTTTAAGAACTTTGTCATTCCCGAACCGTTTAGTTGAAAAGTTCCCATTGTTTCACCGCGGGAAAGCATCTCAAATGTTTTTTTGGCAGTTTTGTCTTTATCTCCGTCAATTGGTATTTCTCTAAGGTTTATTGTAATACCCATTGTTTCTCTTACAATTTGAATGGCTGAACCCAAGATAGATAAATTTCTAATTCCTAAGACGTCAAACTTAATAAGACCTACATCCTCACATGCATGCATTTCATATTGAGTGATTATTTTTTCACCACTTGGTTCTTTTTGAATTGGGGCAAAGTCAGTAAGTTTTGTGGGGGCAACAACAACACCTGCAGCATGTACAGACAAATGCCTAGCATTTCCTTCAACTGCACGAGCTAAATCAATTATTTTCTTTGTATCCGCGTCCGTATCATAAAGAGCCTTGAGATCGGGTGTTTCGGCAAGAGCTCTTTCCATGGTCATTGGAAAGCCTTGAGAACCTAGTGGAATTAGTTTGGCAATCTTGTCTCCAATTGCATAAGGATAACCTAAAACTCTAGCAATATCACGAACTGCAGCTTTAGCCAACATCCTTCCAAAGGTACATATTTGAGCAACCTTTTCAACTCCATATGTATCACAAATATATTTAATAACATCCTCACGCCTATTATCTGAAATGTCAAAATCAATATCAGGAGGAGAAGGCCTATAAGGATTTAGAAACCTTTCAAAGGGAAGTCCATAAACTAATGGATTTACTGTAGTAATACCTAATACATATGAAACTAACGATCCCGCAGCTGAGCCTCTGGTATTGGTGATAATACCATTCTTGGCTGACCAGTTAACCATGTCCATAACTATCAAAAAGTATGGAGCATACCCTTTAGTATTAATGATTTCTAATTCATACCTTAGTCTTTCTTTGGTCTCTTTAGTTACATCATAAATCCTTTCAGGTAACATCTTCCAAGAAAGATCTTCAAGATACTCTGCATCAGTTTTACCTTTTGGTAAATTAAATTTTGGAAATGACCAGCTACCAATTGGAATTTCTAAGTTACATTTATCAGCAATTTTTACAGTATTTTCGATCGCATCAGGTAAATCTTCATAAATTTTAAGCATTTCATCAGGTGTCTTTACATAGAAATCCGGATTATCAATATACCTTAAACGTTTAATGTCTGAGACATTTTTACCAGTAGCAATGCATACTAAAGCATCTTGTGCTGGAGCATCTTCTTTCTTAATATAATGAGCATCGTTGGTAGCAACAAGAGGGATACCTAATTCACGACTTAGTTTTACAGTTCCTTCTTCATAAATTTTTCCGCTATCAGCCAATCTTTGGATACTATCTCTAAGTTCGGGAACCTTAATGGTGGGGGCTACTTTATCAAATCCATGTCTTTGTATCTCAATATAAAAATCATCTTTAAAAACTTCTTGGTACCATAACGTTAACTTTTTAGCTTCTTCATAATTATTATCTATTAAAAGTTGAGGGATCTCTGCTTGAGGACAACCAGAAAAACAAATTAATCCTTCAGAATAATTTTTTAAAATTTCTTTTGTAAAACGAGGCCTATAATAATAACCTTCCATATGGGCAATTGAGGTTAATTGCATCAAGTTTTTATAGCCAGTGTAACTTTTAGCAATCAAGGTTATGTGATAATTATCCTTGACCCTCTCTTTCATGTCGCGTGTTACATAACCTTCAAGACCGATGATGGGTTTTACTTCTTGCTTCTTACCTTCTTTAAAAAAATCAATAGCACCATACATTGCGCCATGATCAGTCATGGCTATTGCGTCCATGCCATTTTCTTTAACATATGCAAAGAGTCTTTTAATCTTGGACATTCCGTCAAGAAGTGAATATTCTGTGTGGTTATGAAGATGTACAAATTTGGTCATTAAGTACTATTTTGCCACCTCAACTCTATTTCGTCCATTGTTTTTTGCTAAATAAAGTGCACGATCGACATCTTTTAAAAAGACCTCTTTGTCTGAATACCCATTCCAAACACCTACTCCAACACTGGTAGTCACTGAATGTTCATCGTTTTGAATTCTAAATCTAGATTGTCTCACATGCTTACAAAGTTCATTTGCTCTTTTCTTAGCTGCTTTTATAACTTTTAAACCAGGGATTACAATTGCAAACTCATCGCCACCGAGTCGTGCTACAAAACCATCATCGGTTTGTCTAATGTGGTCATTTAAAACTCTATAAAATTCTCTTAAAACAGAATCACCTGCCTCGTGACCTTTAGTGTCATTAATTTTCTTGAAACGATCAACATCTAGAGCAACAACCGTAAAAATTTCTCCTTCACCCATCAACTCCAAAACCTTTTCTTCAAAAAATTTTCTATTATAAGCTCCAGTTAATGGATCACGAATATTTTCTTCCAATAATTCATGGACGGCTTTGCCTTCTGGCATGGCACCTCTATATGGATCCTGTGACAAGATTTCTTCACGAACTGAAAAAATAGTGTCTTTATTAGCATCTGTCATTTTAATTAAAATTCTCCTCGATAAGTTTTTGTCCACTCCTAACAGAGTAAGACAAGATCAGGATAACACCAAAGGAAAGTATTGTTAAGAGGATCTTAACGCCAAAAAAT
Organism: Patescibacteria group bacterium; assembly: GCA_035291405.1. GTDB lineage: Bacteria > Patescibacteriota > Microgenomatia > UBA8517 > UBA8517 > UBA12026. The sequence goes on from DATDSD010000040.1 coordinate 11,922, forward strand.
TCAGAAACTATTCCTGAAAAAATTATTGGGAGTATGGTTGTCAAAGTTATTAAAAAATAAAGATTTCCAAACACACGACCTCTTAGCCAATTTGGAACAACTTCCTGTAAATATGTAAGCGTTGGTATGTTAACTGCAATAAATCCAAAGCCTATTAAAGTTATAAGAATAGGCCCTGAAATAAAACGTAAAGTGGTTGGAATAAATGGAATTGCCCAGGCAATCATAAATACTCCAATACCAATTGCAGCTAGACCAGTATTGATGATTTTCTTTTTCCTCCATCCTCTTTTAATTAATCTATTTATGTAAATTGATCCCAATGTGGCACCTATTCCTGCTGGAGCAACTACCAAAATACCTACATAAGTTGTTGAAACTTTCAAAATCTCGACAGCTATTATTGGAAGATTTGCAAAAACAATTGCTAAACCAACCTGAATACTAAAAAGAAGTGCTAAAGGATATAGAACAGTTTTTTTTGTTTTAATAAATTTGTAACCTTCTATTATATGACCAAAAAATACTTTCATAATTTCCTCCCAACTTTCTGGTACCTTTTTCCTAGGAGCAAAGTTTGGCAAAAAGCTTACACAAATGAAAGCTATAAATAAATTAACTGCACAAATAATAAGAGTGCCTTCAAATCCTAAAAATTTTTCAATTATTCCTGCAAAACCAAAACCTACAATTAAGGCTATTTGTTGGGTAATAAAAAATAAACTGTTAGCTTTAGGTAATTTGTCCTTTGTAGTCACTGATGGAAGAGATGCTGATTCTGCTGGAACATAAAATTGATTTAACAATGAATAGATGATAACGACTGAAAAAAGTAAAAATATTGAATAGTCATAACTAAAAATATAAAGAAATATAACCAAGCTTTGCAAAAGATTAGTAATTAAAAGTGTTTTTCTCCTACTTATGAAATCAGCAACACCTGCCCCAATTGGACCAAAAAAAATTGTTGGCAATGCATAACTTACCCAAAGAAGTGAAGTTGCAATAGTTGAGCCAGTTGTATTAAAAAGTTTAGAAAGAAGTAAGAAATTCATCATATTAACTGTCACTTGTGACAGTATTTGAGAACTCCATAAATAATAGAAATTTTTACCCATGTAAACTATTAAGAAGTTTCGTGCTGATTAGTTTAGGATCACCTTTACCCTTTAATATTTTTTGGACTTGGCCGATTAAATAACCTACCACTTGACCCTTACCACTACGGTAGGAGGTAACAACATCTGGGTTTTTGTCTATTACTTCGATAATCGCCTGATCAACATCTGAATCAGAACTAAAATCTTTCTTTTCCAATTCCACAAGCTTTTTTACAAGTCCTGCTGGCTCAGGATATTCTTTATCTAAATTCTTGTTAACCATTAAACTCGCAATTGATTTAGAAAGCTTAGGTGATAATTTAACTGCCGTTTCAAAATATGTAGCCCGTTCTTTTGTTTCGACTAAAATATCAATCACACCATCTGACAGGTCATATTCTTTTTTAAACCTAATTCTTTTTGCTTGCGGAAGTTCAGGTATTTCAAGTCTTAAATTATCAATATTTTCATTTTCTAATTCAATTGGTGGAATGTCGGGGTCTGGCAAATATCTGTAATCTTTGGCTTCTTCTTTAATTCTTTGACTAAAAGTTTTAGACTTAAATTCGTCCCATCCTCTTGTTTCTTGAATTATTTTTTTACCAGACAAAAGTAAGTCTTTTTGTCTTTCTATTTCAAAAAGCATCGCTTTTTTAAGAAATTTGAAAGAATTAATATTTTTAAGCTCTACTTTATAATCTGGAAGTTTCCCATTAGGTGTCAATGAAAGATTAGCTTCGAGTCTCATGGACCCCTTTTCCATATCAGCGGTAGAAATACCCAAATATCGAATTATTCTCTGAAGCTCTTGTAAGAATATGACGACATCATCAACGCTTGAGAAATCTGGTTCTGTCACCAACTCAACCAAAGGAACACCTGAACGATTAAAATCAATTAAAGATACTTTTTTACCATCAATTTCAGTGTGTTGCAATTTGGCTGTATCTTCTTCCATATGAATTCTTCTAATTCTGATATTTTGGTTTGTTGAAGACATTAAGAAATTACCTTCATAACAAAACGGGTCATCATATTGGCTTATTTGATACCCCTTTGGAAGATCGGGGTAGAAATAGTGTTTTCTATCAAAATTACTTGATTTATTAATCTTACAGTTAAAAACTAAGCCTAATTTAACACACCAATCAATTGCTTTATTATTAGGGACAGGCAGAGCTCCTGGTAACCCTAAGCAAACTGGACAAGTTTGAGTATTAGGCTTTTTACCAAAGTGATTTGACGGGCAACCACAAAACATCTTTGAATTTGTAGCCAATTCAATATGTACTTCTAGACCAATTACTGGTGTATATATTTTTTTATTATTTGTCATTTTTATTGCTTTGTTCATATGCAAAGGCAACATTTAGTATTTTGCCTTCTTCAAACTTATTTCCTATTATTTGAAGACCTACAGGAAGATCATGGGCAAATCCGCATGGAACAGAAATAGCAGGCAAACCTGAAATTGATGATGGTTCTGCTAAAACATCTGCTAATTCTCCAAACATAGCCTGATCCTTTGTTGCGCCAATTTTGGGGGCAATGTTAGGCATTGTTGGACCAATTAAGACATCAACACTTTCAAAAAGTTTATTAAAATCATTTATGTAAAGCGTTCTTACTTTTTGGGCTTTTTTATAATACTTGTCACTATAACCTTCAGAAAGAGTAAAATTTCCTAACATTATTCTTCTTTTAGCTTCTGTCCCAAACAATTCTCTTTTTCCGCCATATCTAATACCATCATATCTACTTAAATTTGAGGCTACTTCAGATCTTTGAACCACAGTATAAACTCCAATTGCATATTTGGGATCAATTGTTTTTACTTTAACTATTTCTGCTCCTAATTTTTCAAAAACAGACAAAGTATTCAAAACAACCTTTTTAACTTCATCATCCATTTCGTCTAAGAAGTAATTTTCAACAAGTCCAATTTTTATTCCCTTAATATCACCTGTTAATGCTGATTCGTAATCTGGAACTTCTTTGTCAGAACTTGTTGCATCCATTGGATCCTTTCCTGCGATTATCTTTAAAATTTTAGCGCTAAGGGTAACGTTTTTAGATAAAACACCAGGAGAGTCAAGAGAGGATCCCATTGCAATTACTCCATACCTACTTACTCTACCATATGTAGGCTTAAGTCCAACCACTCCACACCAACTAGCAGGACCTCTAACTGAACCTGCAGTTTCAGAACCTATGGCAACGTCTACAATTCCAGTTGCAACAGCAACAGCAGAACCACCCGATGATCCACCAGAAAGTCTTGTTGTATCGTAAGGATTTAGTGTTGGCCCGTAATCTGAAGTTTCAGTTGAGCTTCCATGGCACCATGCATCTAGATTTGTTTTTCCGTAAACCCAATAACCATTTTTCTCAAGTTTTTTGACAACTGTTGCAGAATATTGGGGTATAAAGTCGCCAAGAACAAGGCTTGCTGCGGTTGTTCTTAAACCTTTAGTTAAATAATTATCTTTTACGGCAATTGGAATACCCTTACCTTTAGTGGGATTGAGAGTTACAAAAATATTTAAATCTTTATTTTTGGAGTTAGATTTCATATTTTTATTCTTCATTTAATATTCCATCGACAACAAAATAGCCATTATGGTTTCTTTTGGAACAAGAAAGAGCTTCCTCTTGGCTTAACATTCTTGTTGAATCAATTACATCCTCTCTTAATACATTTTTAGTACTAGTAACTATATAGGTTTCATTTACCTTTGAGGTGTCAAGTTTATTAAATTCATTAATTATTTTGAAGGTTTCATCAAACTGTTTTTTAAAATAACCCTCCTCCTTTTTAGATACAATTAACTTTGATAAATCAGCAAGTTTACTAATCATAGCAATATGATAATCTTTTTAACTCATTTTTTGAAGTGCTACTATTCTTTCAGAAACTGGAGGATGAGTATTAAATAATTTAGCTAATTTTTCTACAGCTCTTCCGGACTGATCTTTAAAAGGACTAACAATGTAAAGATGTGCAGTTGCTTTATTTGCAGCCTCTAGAGGTTCATGATCATTTGATATCTTTGCAAGTGCAGCAATTAACCCCTGTGGTTGTCTAGTAATTTCAACTGATCCAGCATCTGCCATAAACTCACGTCTTCTGGAAATTGCTAGTTGAATAAGTTTTGCAATTATTGGAGAAAGAATTGCAAAGAGAATACCTAAAATTAAAATTAATGCTCCTAAACCGCTTTTATTATCACTATCTGATGACCTTCTGCCATGCCAACTGGCTCTAAAAAACCAGTCTCCTAAAAGAGCAATCAGACCAACCATAACTGAAACGATACTCATAAGCCTAGTGTCATAATTTCTGATGTGGCTCATTTCATGAGCGATAACTCCTTCAAGTTCGGTTCTATTAAGCTTAGAAAGGAGCCCTGTTGTTGCACAAACTACAGCATGTGTTGGGTCCCTTCCAGTTGCAAATGCGTTGGGAGCAGAATCATCAATAACAAATAATTTTGGAATTGGAATACCTGCTCCTAATGAAATATTTTCAACTACTGAGGTAAAAAGATTATCTTCTTCTTTTGTAGCTTTTCTTGCACCAGAAATTCCAAGGACTATTTTATCGCTGTAATAGTAACTAATAAATGTAGAAATTCCAGAAACAATCAGTGCAATACCAACGTACCCTAAGCCTCCAAGTTCATAACCTGAGTAATAACCAAAGGCCTGAGAAAGAATATAAATTGCCAAAAATGAAAATAACAAGAACAAAACAATAATTAAATTGCTTTTAAATTTATTACTACTTTGAACTTCGTAGATATTTTTCATTAAAGATTAACCTTGGGTGATTTCATTTCAGAATCAGACACTTTTAAAAAATCCCCACCTTCAGGTGTTTCCAATCCTTTTAATTCTTCAAACTTGAAAAGGTTGGCAACAATGTTAGTTGGTACTGTTGCTCTTTTGATATTGTAGTCAGCTGTAAGATCAATCATTAATCTTCTCGAATACATTACTTTATCCGATGTATCTCTTAACTCATCCATTAATTTAGAAACTACATTATCTGCTTTAAGTTCTGGATTGCTTTCAACCACAACTTGAAGTTTAGGTAAAACTTCAGATATTTGTTTAGATGCATCTTGTCCTTTGGATAATAGTTTTCTGGCTTCTGCAAGCATTTCTAAAATACCTCTTTCATGAGTCAAATATCCTTTGACAGAAGACTCAAGATTTGGAATTAAGTCAGCCTGTCTTTTAAGTTGGTTGCCAATTTCTTGAATAGATGCTTTGATTCGTGCTTTGCTCGAAACAAAAAAATTATATGTAACGATAACCCAACCGACCAATACTAAAACTGCTAATAATAAAATTATTGATAAATTCATTTATTAATCACCTCCTATTCATATAAAATTCTATCATCTTATGTAAAATATTATCATCTTTAAAAAAAATGGCAAAGTTAAGTTAGGATTTTCTTTATATCTACTAGACTCATGGTGTTTATAATATCTTTTTTTGTAGCCCAACCGCGTCTGGCTGTATAAACTCCATATTTCATATTATCCATCATTGTTACCTCGTGAGTATCAGTTCCAAATGTTAATTTCACACCAATTTTCACGGCATCCCTAATAAGGTTATCTGGTAAATCAAGTCTCATTGGATCAGCATTGATTTCTAAATATTTATTATTCTTAAGACAAAAATCAAACACTTCTTCCCAATCAATTTCGATCCCTTCCCGTTCGTTTATTTTTCTTGCGGTAGGGTGGGCAAAAATTTTTACTTTAGGGTAGGAGAGTGCTGATAAAATTCTTTTAGTCATAATATCTCTATTTGTATCAAAACTTGAGTGTATTGAAACGAGTGCAAAGTCTAATAATTCAAGTCCTTTTTCTGGAATTGAAAGTCCCCCATCGGTGGGAATATCAATTTCAAGGCTATTGAACACATGAATTACCCTATTATTAACACTCTTACTAATTGAGTAATTTAATTGATCTATGTTTTCACGCTTTCTTTTTAAGATTTCCACAATTTCATTATCATTATGTTTTCCCCTACTTGGATTGTGCTCTGTAAAAGCAATATATTCATATCCTTTAGATCTCCCCTTCTCTACTAAATCTTCCATTGTTGAGACTCCCAAGTCGTGACTAGTTTCAATATCAAAATCACTGTGAATTTGAAGATCTCCTTTAACATCTTCTAACTCAATGAGTTTGGGAAGGGTATGTTCCTTAGATGCTTCAATTTCCCCTGTATCTTCTCTTAATTCGGGTTCAATATAATCTAAGCCTAAATAATCATATAGTTTTTCTTCAGTCTTCAATTTAATATTTTTTCTATTTTTTAAATCTTTAATACCATATTCAGACATAGAAAGTCCTTTTTTTAAAGAGTATTCACGAAGAGCAATGTTGTGATGCTTACTACCAGTAAAGTGTTGAAGGGCAGAACCATAACTTTCAGGATTAACAACCAACAAATCTATTTGAACATTTCCAGGAAGTAAAATTGAAGAAGTATGCTCCCCTTTTTCTATAACCTTCTGTATTTTTGGATAGTTAACAAA
>DATDSD010000041.1:0-9523 GCA_035291405.1 Patescibacteria group bacterium
CCCATTTCCTTAAAATCATTTACCAACTGACTTTCAGGTGGACAAAATCTCCAACCCCCTTCAACCTCATAAGATATCTCGACCCAGTCGGCTTTTGAAAGATTTGGCGAGTCCTTAGTCGGCCAAAGATTAGTGTCGTGAAAAACTAAGATAGTTTTGTCTGTAATAATGCCTGCCTTGCGAAGATTTTGAAACGCGCAAAGCTCGGCTTCGTATGCGTGGCAATCAAAAAATAATAAATCAATCGGCTCATTATCTAAATCATCTGCGGTTATATCTGCAACATTTTTAATAATAACTTTATGATTAACGGCCAATTTAGGACATATCTCTTCTAATCCCCAATCAACAGAATAAACTGTTCCATTATTGCCTATCGCTTCACAAAAGTTTTTAGCACTATATCCCAAGGTTGCTCCAAATTCTACAATTCTTTTGATGCGAGTAACCCTTATTAAGGCAAATAGAAATAATGCCTCATCGTCTTGAATAGGGCCAGGATTACTTTGTTCGTCGGCTTGGATTAGGTGTTTGAGATTATAGTCAACCATTTTTGCCTTTTAATAATAAAATCTTTATACCACTCATCATAAATACCTAAATAATATTCCTCATTTTTTCTAATCCCAACACATTCTTTCTCTAAACTCGCAAATACATTACTGGCTCTTAAATGATTAACTTTTGCATAACCTGAAACAATTCCCCAGTTCAATCTTGCAAAATCCTTTACAATTTCAAGCCCAGCCCAAATGTCGTCAAAACGTTCCGCCCCCTTATACTGCCCAACTGGTGCGAAAAATATGTAAGGTAGTGCCTCTCTTCTAAACGCAAGATTCATTCCGCACATCGGGAAGAATATACCTTTTGGAATAATGCCCCTATAATAAGCCGGCTTAAAATCTTTTGGTGTTAAAAGTTGTGTAGGTGCATCATAGTCTGGAACAGAATCCCAAACTCCGTGGCTAAGCATCACTAACGCTTCTTCTCTAACTTGATATGGAAATCCCCTTGTATAAATATCCGTTGCTGTTGATAACCAACTAATAGGAACTCTCCTGTTTAATTGGTCTATGTGGTTTTGGATAGGGTCGCCTATCGGAGTGCAGTCATCGTCAGTTGTAAAAATATATTCTATATTTGGTAAATAATTCGCAATATATAAAAATCCTAATTGCCGAACCCCTGCACATTTATTGCTAATTAAATCATCTTGCAATAATGGCTCTAATCTATTATTTCTTATTTGTGGTTTATCCCCACTATCATCTATTAAAATAAACTCTACATTATGCTTATCAAATAAATATTTCCACGCAACTAAAAACTCGTTTATCTTTTCTGGTCTTATCGTCGGAACAACAACTGCAATATTACGCATAATTTTTAAGATAATTTATCATTTTTTCTAAAATAAAAATATTTTCATTTAATGTCCCCAATACTACATTACAATTTTTACATAAAAGTCCTCTTACCCTTTTTGTTATATGATTATGGTCTACTGCCAATGCAAATGGTAATCCAGTTTTAGTATTAATACTTGTTTCTGCATTTTTGCATATTGCACAAACTCCATTTTGTTTTTTGAAAAGTTCAAGATACTCCTCTAAATCTATTCCATAATCATACTTTAATCTATTATTTCTTATATTGTCCTTTATAAGTGGATATCGTTTTCGTCGTCTCTCTAATATCTTCAAACGATTTTTCTTATAATACTCCGACAATCTTATTTTGTGTGTTATCTTGTTTTTCATAATACTGGTTGATAATTATGTGGAGGAATAGACTCTATGGGTTAATACTTTTTTCATAATCCCAACCATCGCTTATTTTCAGGTGCGATGTCCCATTCAACTATTTTCTTTAATGTTTCCTCAAATGACTTAGGATATTCAAATCCTGCTTTCTTTAATTTTTCGCCAGATAATCTATACGCTAAATCATGTCCTGGTCTTGAAGAATGAAAACTTATCATTTCTATTTTTGCTTCTTTGCCTAAAATCTTGCCTATCATTTTTGCTAAATTAGAATTGGCTATCTCAACATCGCCTACTATGTTCCAGCACCCAAGCGAAGCGTCTACTTTGTCTAATCTTTCGTTTGTTTTCTCTAAAATAAATTGTAGAGCTTGTGCGATGTTCCTTGCGTGTAAATAATGTCTTGTTCCTGATTCTTTTAAGTCTGCGCTGGCGTGGATTTGTATCACTTCGTCATTCAAAATCTTTCTAATACAAATCGGAACAAACTTTTCTGGGTGTTGTCGTTCACCAATTATGTTCATCGCATTAGTAATGTTTATCGGCAAACCATAAGTATTTGAATATGCTCTACAAATTGCTTCTTGACAATCTTTACTGGCTGAATAAGGATTACCAACATTATGTCTGTCGCCCTCTTTGTAAGCAACTCCGTCAGGGGCTGTGCCGTATGCTTCATCGGTTGAGAATTGAATAAATTTCTTTAATCCTTTCAATGTCTTTGCCCATTCCAACATATTCAACATTAAGTTGACATTGTTTTGAATAAAATTAACTGGGTCGTCAATACTTCTATCAACATGGCTTTCGCTTGCTAAATTAAGAATATAATCTACTTCGCCAATTTCTTGTGCCACGCCAACGGTTATTGGTTGTTGAAGGTCAACTGCGAATAGCTTAACTCTTTTGTCGTCAAATGCTTTAATGTCTCTTAGTCGGTCGAAGCCATTACTGGCATAATTTAATTTATCTAAAATAATGATATCATAATCCGTATTTTTTAGATAATGCTCAACGCAGTGACTCGCCACAAATCCCGCACCACCCGTCAAAACTATTTTTGTTTTCTGCATATAAAAAGCCGACTATTCGGCTATTAAAACACCTTTTAATAATAAAGTTTCGTCTTCAGTCAAACCTTCTGGAACATAACTACTAATAAAAGGTTCAAACTCAATTTCTTTTTTGTCGTATTCTTCAAACAATTCTCTTTCTTGTTTTATACAATTCTTTAATCCTTCTTTGGTGTATTTAAACCCTCTAACGTTTTCTTTTTCTACCAAAATCTCTTTGGTATTTTTATCCTCCATTGCGTTATCAACTCTAATATCTTGGAGTTTTTGTTTAAGTTCTCCGACTACTGGAAAGTAAAACTTATCTGAAAATCTTTTGTATGCGTAGCCGAATTTACTTTGTGATAATACTTTATCTTTCGCATACAAAGAAGCTACCAACTGGTCAACTTCCTGCAATTCTTTAAATGTTTTTGTCATAGTTTTAAATTATTCTACTATTATTTATTTTAATTATATTTAAAAAATATCTTTTACATGGTCTACATCTCTGGCTAAAATATAGATTCCGTTATTTTTATTTATTTTTTTCTCAAACATTTTTTGGTCAAGTGATGGTTTTCCTTTCCAATCTTTAACTTCGATTGCAAAAAATATACCATTTGGAGTAAGACCTAATAAGTCTGCCGACCCTTTTAATCCAAAATATAGATTGTGCTTCCTCCCGACATTATTCCTCCAAAAAAATATACCTTTGTATTTTAAATAATCAGTAATCTGTTTTTGTATTTCCACCTCCGAAGGGTGATATTGTTTTTCTTTTTTCATAGTATATTTATATTATACCAAATATCAAACAACATTACCAATACCCCAGTTATCCACAGGTGTATAACTCAACTATGGACAAACCTTTTGACTTTTGGTATGATGGGAATTGTAATATAAAAAAGTAAATACAAAATGTCTAACTTTAAAAAAAATAATATATTATCAGCAGCGAGGCATAGCTGTGTTTCTGGTGTTTTAGACAACATCATTTACTTCACGGCTGTGCCTCTTTGCTTGTAAAATATTATGATAGACCCAGAAATAATTATAGATTATAAAAATAAATATCTAACCATAAAAGTCCATCCAAAATATAATTACGATATTTCTTTTGAAAGATTAAGAAAAAAAGAACAATGGTGGTTTGACCATCTTTGTGGAAAGATTTGGTTCACTCCAAAAACAAAAGTCGAATTTGGTAGGGCAACACAAGAATTAAGAGAAAACAACTATGGCAAATCAAAGAATGGTTAATAGTAAGTTTTGGAGTGATAGTTATATCAGAAAACTAAATTATTCCGAAAGGTATTTATTTTTATATTTTTTAACTAACGAACATACCAATATAGCGGGCATATATGAAATAACAATGGATGCCGTGTTGTTTGAAACTGGATTAGAAAAGATTTTTGTATTAAAAACCCTTAAAAAACTTGAAAAAGACAATAAAGCAAAATATAGAAAAGATTGGATATGGATTTATAATTTTATTAAAAATCAAAATTTAATAAAAAGTCCACAGGTTATCATTGGTATAAAACGCATATTAAATTCTATTTGTTCCGATGTTCACACCGTATTGGGTACAGGGTGGGTAGAGGGTATAGATACCCTATCACTACCGTATGGGGAACTTAACTTAACTAAACTTAACTTAACCGAACCCCTAAAAAACGAAAATCCTTCTATAAAAAAAGAAAAAAACTGCCCGTTTGTATCTATTGATTGGGTTTGTGAATACACAAAAGCCCAACATTATCATGGTAAGTATCTTTTATTTATGGGGAAGGATAAACAGGTGTATGGGCAAGTACCAAACGAGAAGCGTTTTATATTATTAAGTGAAATTAAAAAAACATATTAAAATGAACCTACAACAAATTAATGACCGCATAAAAGAGATAGAAGAATGGCAACAACAGGGAATGGATAAAACCGAAGCCACGAGCCTTGTTGAGGAGGCTTTAAAGGAATATGTGGGAGATGACCGAATTGTTGCCATAAAGGAATATGTAATGCCCATAGTAGACCAAAAGAATTCCATTGTTTCTGGTATCGCTGACTTAGATAAAATTATCGGGCGGTTTAAAAAGGGAGATATTTTTACAATTACTGCGGGTTCTGGGGTAGGTAAATCAACTTTCGCCAGAGAACTTCTTATAAGATTTTCCGAACAAGGTAAAAAATGCTTATATTTTTCTTACGAAGATAGAAACGAAGGTTTAATCGAAAAATTAGGTGAAGACATTCCCGATGGATATATCCCGAATGTTTTAACTGAAAAATCATTAACTTGGATAGATGCCCGAATTTTAGAATCAATTTTAAAATACAAAGTAGAAATAGTTTTTATTGATAACTTAAAAGCGATTACAGACTTTTCATCGAGAAACGTAAACAACAGTATTGAAGCCACAATGCAACGCATAAAAGAAATTGCAATGAAATATAATATTTCTATTTTTCTTTGTGCTCACATAAAAAAAGAAGAGGGCAAAATAATTGATATAAACAGTATTAAAGATAGTTCTGCGGTAGCTGACATTTCAACATTAGTATTTGCCCTAAAAAGGTTGGAAGCCCAACAAAATAAAAAAGATAAATTAGAAAATGGAATTAAAAAAACTAACTACACCTTAGTATCAATCATAAAAAATCGTAATAACGGGAAAGAAGAATCATTTAAATTATTATTTGTTCCCAAAGGAGAATCTGGTCGCTACATTCAGGACACAAATCAAAACATAGTTTCACAAGAAGAAATAAAAGTAGAATATTAATATGGAAAAAGAATTAACACCACAACAAGAAGAACATCTTTGGCAGGTGATAAATTTTCATCCCCAAACTCGGGAACAAGCAAATAATGAAAATTATATTTTTTTAAAATCTGCTTATTTTGATTTGATAAAATATTTTTATATAAGGTTGGATTTAAAGAATGCGGAACTTTTGGAAAAAGCATGGGAGGAAAAAGAAAAACAATACTTGAAATAAATAATATGTATGAAATTAAAGATATAATAAATAAGGTGCATTGTTGCGATTGTCTTGAATTTATAAAACAAATCCCTGATAAAAGCATTAAACTAATAATCACTTCCCCCCCCTATAATATGGGCGGTAAAAGTTTAGGGTATCAACCAAGAAGTAAAATATCAGATAAACATTATGATATATACAATGACGATATGTCCGAAAAAGAATATACAGAATAGTCTATTAAAGTTATAGAACAATGTTTATTAAAAGCAGAATATGTTTTTTGGAATATCCAATTATTAAAATCTACAAAGAATACCATAATAGATATACAGAACATATTTAGAAATAATTTTAAAGATATTTTTATATGGCAAAAAGTAGCAGTGGCACAAATTATAAATAAAGAAAGTAACCAACCTCCAAGAATGGCAACAGGTTGGGAATATGTATTTATTTTTGGAAAAGACAATAACCGCAATTTTGAAAATTCCAATTTTCCACCAAATAATTATGTTCCTAATATAAAAACATTTTACAAGAAAGAAAACTTCCCAGAACATCATGCAACTTTTCCACAAGAATTACCTGCATATTTTATTCAGTATTTTTCAAAAGAAGGTGAAATTATATTTGACCCTTTTAATGGGACAGGACAAACTTGTGTGGCGGCAAAAAAATTAAATCGTTCTTTTATAGGGTGTGATATTAGTCAGAAATATTGCGATATAGCAAATCAACTATTACGCCAAAATATACTTTTATAGCCCTGTGCATAAAAAGGTATTGACAGGATATTGTAATTTGCTATAATGGTAATATACCAAGATAAAAAACATTATGAAACATATTAAAGTAACCGAAAAAAAATATAGACAAGCAAAAAGAGATAGAGACCGCTTGATTAAAATAAGGTCGGCAATTAAGCCAATAAATCAAATATTGAAAAACATAAATAAATCAAAATGAAATCATTTGCATTAGACAATATAAAAAAGTATCAAAGGTCGCAACAAATAGAATTATTAAAAACTATTGGTTATCACTTTGCAGAATTTCTAACAATTATTAGCATATTTGCATTAGGGATAGCAATAATGACAATACTATGAAATTTTATTCAAGTATTGAAGAAATTCCAGAGGACTTATATCTCCAAACAATTCTTGCAGGAGACAAAGATAACGATTTAAATGGTTTTGAATCTGATGACGAAGACGAAGAAAATATTAATGATGATGAAAAATTATGATTTGCTACATTAACCAATCACAAGCAACAGGAGATTATAAGGTCTACAAGCAAGATGGTTCAGAAGTTTGTATCGCTACTTTCCCAACAAGGAAAGAAGCCGAGAAGTTTATTGAAGAAATAGAAAATAAAAATTAGTCGTAGAAATAGGTACTTATAGTTTTTGACGACGAATTCTATAAGTATCTATTTCTAAAAATTATGAAAAAAGAATTTAAAATCGTAGATGAAAAAAATAAAATAGTTCGTATAACTACCGATGATGAAAGATTTTATTTTAAACCAGTTATAGATAAAGAAACAATGATACCATCATATCAACCGTTTCCTTCAACAACTTGGGTTTGCAATGTCGGTTATCCTAAATCTTCTTTCTTATTAAAATGGAGAGAAGAGGTCGGCACAGACGAAGCCGACAGAAGGAAAAAAGAAGGTGGCTCTCGTGGTTCAAAAGTACATTATGCTTGCGAACAAATCGATAGGGGAGAAGATATTGATATTAGGACTGCAAAGTTTTTAAACCCCAATAATGGGCAGGAAGAAGAACTTACCGCAGAAGAAATTGTAATGGTAATGAATTATATTAAATTTAGGGAAGAAAAGGAAACAACATTATTGGCAAATGAATTAGTATCATTTTCAGACATTACAGCAGGAACAATAGATAAGATATTTGCCTTTCCAACTATAATGCCGACTATCAGGCAAATATGGATAGTTGACATTAAAACTGCAAAAAATATATCAAGAGAATACGAATTACAAAGTTCAGATTATTCTCACATGAATATTGACTATAAAAAACTTGGCATAACAGACGAAGAGTGGAAAAATAGAAAAATAGGTATATTAAGATTAGATATGGGGGTTAATCATAAGTGGGATTTAAAAGAAATTGAAGATTGTTACGATTTTTTCAGAAATTCTGTATATCCAACATGGAAAGATATTTGTGGCAATACACAACCAAAGCAATATGAGTTACCTTTGATTTTAAAATCTGAATACTGCAAATCTCAGTCTGAACAAGCTACTAAAACCCCGCCAGACGCCCAAAAAGGGGTCAAGGTTGCGACAATCGTAGAAAAAGGTAGTTCATCTACCCCTACGCCTAAAACTAATAAAATTAAACAAACAAAATAACATGACAAACACATTCCCAAGTCAGTCAGAATGGTCAAAAACAAAAAAAGTCTACAATTCACTTCCACAAGACGATTATCTTTTGCAGGTTTTTGAACTTAAAAAAGAAACTCGCCCAAAATATAAATCGCAGGAAATGGAAGATGTAGTAAATATCACTTTGCAAGTTGTATCTTTAAAAGACGGGACAACGGCAACCGATAAAGAAGGTAAAGATGCTACTAACAGGAAAATCTTTTTTACTGCCCGTCCAAATAATTTCGGATTCAAGGATAAGGGAACTGTGCCTTCAAGTACCAGACAATTCGTTGCATACATAACAAATCAGGATGTTTTTGGAGAGATAACTTATGGAGATTGGGCAGACTTTGAGGGAAACAAAATTAATGCCGAAATAATAGAATATGTCGGCGAGGATGGAAGTAGAAAAAACAAGGTATCACGATTTTTACCTATGAGAAAAAAAGTTGCACCACAAACACCAACAGATTCAATACCAGTTATTGGTATTGAAGATAATGCAATGCCAAAAGAAGTAAAGTTTAATGAGGATAAAGAATCCATAGACGTTTCGCAAATTCCTTTTTAACCCAACCAGAGCGGTTCAGTGTGCATGACGGGCGTTTACCTCGTTGAAAGATGGGACAACTAACTAAAACCCATCTAAAAATATGACAACAAAAATAATACCAAAATTTTACTGCCAAGTTGAAAAAGGGATTTTAGATATTGATAACAAGGTCGGCTATCAACAATGGCTTAATCAATTATCGGGTGAGTGCGAAATCACTATTAAGAAACGCAAACGACTAAGGAGTTTAAACCAAAATGCAAGATATTGGGTTTATCTGCAACTCATCTGCGAAGAAACAGGAAATAATGTTGATATTATGCACGAACTATTTAAACAGAAATTTATTGAGCCAGAAAGAATATCAATGTTTGGGTTAGTAGCAGAAAAATACAAAACAACCACAGAACTTTCTACGATAGAATTTATGGATTATATGAAAAATATAGAGAATTTAACAGAAATTATCTTACCAGACTTTGATAAAGTAGGAAGTTAACTATCATAAATCTTAATTAACCCCCCTGCGACCTTATCGCAAAAGTAAAAATATGGTAAAAGAAAATGCAACAAAAGAGGAGGTACAAAAAGAAATTGATTATGCTATGAGTATGGCTCAACTTTGTAAGGAAGGTGGCAATTACGAAGGCGAGCAAAAGTGGAATGCAACCATTGAAGAATTAAAGTTATTAATCAATAAATAGAACTATGAACACTAAATGTAAATATTGTGGAAAAATCCACGAAAA
>DATDSD010000042.1:0-6867 GCA_035291405.1 Patescibacteria group bacterium
CTATTCTTTCAATTTCTCTTTGTTTATTTAGACTGACAGATTTATTTAATATTATAGTAGATCTTAGTTTACCGTTTATCATAATTGCAATTGTTGTATTTTCTTCTTGTACGTCTGCCGTGGCAATTGGCCATTGTTGATCATGAACAGAAGATTCTTTTTTACTGAATCCATGCCATAACTCCTCTGAAATATACGGTGCGAAAGGTGACAATATAATTAAAAATTTCTTAGCATCTTCTTTAGATAAAATTACTTCTTTCTTTTCCCATTCATTCAAAAATATCATTAAGGATGCCACAGCCGTATTATGTTTTAACTTGTCAATATCACCACCCACCTTAATAATGGTTTTTTTTAATAAATATAACAGTTCTTTGGAAGTTGTGTCGTTAAATTTACTTTCATCGTTGAAAATATTCCAAATTTTATTCATAAATCTTCTCGCGCCTTCAATTCCCTTTATACTCCAAGGCATAGTTTGATCATAGGGTCCCATAAAAGCTAAATATGTTCTTAATGTGTCACATCCATATTTTTCAATCATGTCATCAGGGTTAATAACATTTCCTTTCGATTTACTCATTTTGGACCCATCTTCAGCCAAAATCATTCCGTGCTGTCTTCTTGACTTATATGGTTCTTTTCCTGGAACAACCCCAATATCGTTTAAGAATTTGTGCCAGAATCTGGAATAGAGAAGATGTAGTGTGGTATGTTCAGCTCCACCTAAATACAAGTCTACAGGCATCCAATATCGTAACTTTTTTAAATCTGCTAATGCATTATTGTTATTTGGATCACAATACCTTAAATAATACCAAGATGAACCTGCCCAGTTTGGCATAGTGTCAGTTTCTCTTTTTGCTGGACCGTTACATTTAGGACAAGTTGTATTAACCCAGTCGATTATATTAGCGAGTGGTGATTCACCAGTTTTTGTTGGTTGATACTTTTCAATTTGGGGTAATTTTAAGGGTAGTCGATCTTCAGGTATAGGCACCAAACCGCACATTGGACAATTAACTATAGGGATAGGTTCTCCCCAATAATGTTGACGAGAAAATATCCAATCCCGTAAATGATATATTGTCTCTTTTCTAGCTTTATTACCTAAATCTTTAATTATTTTTTCTTGTGCTTCTTTATAATTTAGTCCATCATATTTTCCAGAGTTAATTAATTTATCATCCTTAATTACTTCTCGAATTGGTAAGCTAAACTTATTTGCAAATTCTCTATCACGCTCATCATGCGCAGGAACTCCCATTATTGCCCCAGTTCCATAACTGGAAAGTACAAAATCTGATATCCAAATTGGTACTTTTTCCCCGCTTGTTGGATTAACCGCATCTACTTGAGTATTAACACCTGTTTTTTCTTTTACTGATTCACTTCTCTCCCTCTCTGATTTCCTGGATACCTTAACTAAATAATCAGCAACCTCTTTATTTGTTTGTCCCAATTCTTTAGCTAAAGGATGCTCCGGAGCGAGGATAACAAAAGAAACTCCAAAAATAGTATCAATACGAGTAGTAAAAATTGCTATCTCTTTAGTTTCATATTCTCTTCTGGCATTTTCAAACTTAACAATTGTACCCTCGTTTCTCCCAATCCAGTTTCTTTGAGATTGTTTAACTGATGTAGGATAATCTACTAAGTCTAATTCATCAGCTAATCGATCAGCGTAAGCAGTAATCTTTAATATCCATTGTTTTTGAGATCTTAGCTCTGATTCTGTGCCACATCGCTCACATTTACTATCTATTATTTCCTCGTTTGCCAAAATGATTTTACATGAAGGACACCATCCTACAGCAGCTTCAGCTTTATATGCTAACCCTTTTTCATAAAACTTTAAAAATATCCATTGCGTCCATTTGAAGTAATTTGGATCTGTCGTATTAATTTCTCTATCCCAATTATATGCTAAGGCTAATTTTTTCATCTGAGCTTTAAATCTATCAGTATTTTTTTTTGTCGCTATCGCAGGCTGTATACCAGTTTTAATAGCAAAATTTTCAGTTGGAAGGCCAAAAGCATCCCAGCCTGTTGGATACAAAACATTAAATCCAGATAATCTTTTTTTGCGGACTAATATATCTAATATTATGTTTGTGAATGCATGTCCTAAATGAAGACCTTCCCCTGACGGATACGGAAATTCTATGAGGGCATAAAACTTAGGCTTATCATTAAAGTCATCAGCTTTTTGAGAATTCTTCTTTTCCCAAATATCTTGCCACTTATGTTCAATATTTTTATGATTGTAATCAAATTTCGTCATAATATAATCGTTGTTCATTTTAACACAAAACCTTTAGTGTGTTGATTTACCCGAAAGTTCGTATAAACTTTAATTTACCATGAGAGCAATTATACTTGCTGCAGGATTTGCATTTAGATTCCAAGGTCAATCCAAACCCTTCCTGAAAATTAATGGAGAGCCAATTATTGTTCGGCTTGTAAACCAACTTAAAGGGTACGGTGTAGAACCTGTATATATAGTTGTTGGTTATCAAGCCGAAAGATTTCTCCAACTTGAAAATGTCTCTTTAATACACAATATAAACTATCAGAAAGCGGATAACGCACTTTCTATGAAGGTAGCCTTAGATACAATTGGTTTTGAAGACAGTTTAATGTTGGATGCGGATTTGGTTTTAAGCGAAGGCGCACTTACGCCCTTGTTAGATGCTTACAATAAAGAAAGAGATTCTATGTCTTTGGTCGATTTTGATTTTAGTGATCCTGAAGCCATGAAAGTCATCTTGAAAAACAATCGAATAATAGGATACTCCAAGGAAAAAGGTGTAGGAGCAGATGTTTGTGAATTGGTAACTAAAAATGTGTTAGAAAATATATATGATGATTTAGACAAAGTTAAGTGGTGGGGAGTGGGTGTGGGAGAAAATAAAATCAATGCAAAAGCAATTTCTACAGCAAAAGGTACTAAATGGATTGAAATTGATACACCAAAGGATTATGAAACAGCTAAGAAAAAATTCGAGTTGGAATAAACCAATTAGCTTATTTATTCCAAACCTTTTCGTCAAAGATTTTTTTCTGATTAATTAATGTTTCGACCGTTTCAGTTGCATTTTTTTCACTAAAGTGAGGAGACGTTGGATACAACTTTACGGCAACTACTCCGATGCCATCGGTTGCTTTTATATAACTGCTAGTAACTGAATATTCAATACCTATTCCTTTATCGATTCTTGTTTTTTTGTCCCATTTGAAAAAGGCGTTGATATATTTGTTATCCTCCTCCAATTCCCCCCTTGAATAATCATATATGTCTTTAATATTTCGATATCCTGGAATTAATCTAATCATTGTTACAAATCCTTCTGAGTCAGGATTCAAGGTAAAGATGCCTTTGGTGTTTTTGATTAATTTTCTCATTTTGATAGTTTGCTCAACTAAATTTGATAGATTTCTCCTGATACCGTTTAACCCCAATACTTTAAGTGAAACTAAAGCAGCCAATGCTGCTCCCGCGGCTCTTGTAGTTTCTAATGTATAATCAACGGGTGAAAACGAACTAAACTCTTGTGCAAGTTGATGAATTTCTGTTTTTGCGCTTATTTTTTTAGAAAGCAATGATATGTCTTCGAACTTATTTACTATAATTAAGCTACTATCTGCAGGTGTTGCACCGACTCCTTTGTGAAAATCAATTCCCCAAGAGTCAGCTAATCTCACCTGAGATATCTTTTCATATTGATTTTTTAAAGGAAGTAAAGCATCAGTTGAAATTTCCAATTCATTTTTGTTAAAATCGTAATCTTTAAAAGAGAGCCAAGACCATCCAATAACAGAATCTACATGAATATGGGGTTTATATGGTAGTTTATATTCTTCAGTTAGTTTATCTCTTAATACTACAAATTCTTTGATATTATCGATAGTATGGTCGTAAGTTGTACCTCCATTAATTAGGATTGCCGCTAATTTATACCCCTCTTGTAATATTCTACGAGCTTTTTCTTCAGCATCCGAAAGATTACTCGACCTGTCTTTATTGGCTTTTATTGTTGAAACATTATCAAGACCTACTCCCAACCAATCTGCATTTGAAGGATGAGAGAAATGGCAATCTTCTGTTAATAAAATCTTAACCTTACCGTCCAATCCGGAGAAACTGGAGTTTGGACTACATTTTTTAATTCCTATCTTCATTGCATATAAATTTGTTGAAGTACCACCAAAAGTAAATAAACCATAGGGCTTGGTCTCTATATTCGCCAATCTTGCTAATATTTTTGTAACGGCATGTTCTGCGACTAACGTATTTCCAGACAAGCCGCTGTTTACATTGTGAACATTTTCATCCAGAGCTAATGAATAAATAACAGAAGCAGCCAGATTACTCGAAGCGCAGATATTATATAAAATATTAGGGCTTCTCCACCTTGGTACACCAATAAATAAATCATTTACTACATCCTTTAGTAAATCTATATAGTCATTTCCTTCAACTTCCACCCGAGAATATTTTTCGATTAGATAGTCGTAGGCATTTTCGTCATATGACCCAGGATATCTTGGCTGCCCATTGTTTTCTAATTTTCCATATAATGTTTTCTTAATGCTTGAGATTGCGAAAGCAAAAGAATCATCCTCGTACGATAGGGGAAATAGCACTTTTATCTTGTTATAGATGTCATTATTATTCATGACTTATTTTACAACATTTTCTTTTATCTCAACTAAGTCAAAAAACTTTTTTGAAATATACGGATATTTATTTTCAATTACTAACTTGAGACGTAAACAGTTCTGTTTTTGATTCTTTTTTTGGTTTTTATTTTTAGGTAAAAAGCTTTTACAAAGTAGGTAAGATTCTATTGGATTTGACTTTGGTAGTGTACTTTCAATAAAAGATTCGCTTAATACAAAATCAGCATTAGGTTTACAAATGTTATTTTTGTTTAAATACATCTCTATAAATACTGGTAATATGTTTGTTAAAAAATAGTTTTGGAGTTGATCGTCATAAATATCTATATCTTTAGGAGCATCATGTTTAGGATCTAATGAATCAAATGAACAACTATTTATAGCATATCCTAACCATGCGCCTTTTCTGAATTCTTTATCTTTATCTGTGTCATTTACTATATATTTGGGCCTGAAAAAATTTTCTCCACTTCCAACCTTCCAATCTTTAAGTATTTTAACTGGATCAATATCTAAATTGAAATGTTTTAGAAGTTTTTTAATAGAATCCAAAGGATCGTATCTAAATGTTATACTGCTTATAATTGCTAAATATTTTTGTCGAGGCTCATTCATTGATTTAATTAAATATTCTTCAGTAATATTCAATAGTCTAAGTAGGTTTTCCCAGTAATTTAATGCAAGATCTTCGAATGGTATTCTAGGTAAATTTGCCAATATCTGTTGATAATTAAGTTTGTCTACATCGTAGTCATCCAAATCATTTGCATATCTTGAAGCCATAGAAAATATTTGTCTGGATGGTTCTCGTATTACAAAAATAAATCTATTAGCAAGGTTTACTAATTGTTCCCATTCTTCTGGCCCGATGAATTTAGATAGATCCTTTATGACGATTTTTGCTGGCTGATTTTTAAACTGTTGCTGAAGTTGGATTATTCTTTCATATACTATTCTGCACCCATCGTTAAAATCTTTTCTTCGTCTTTGGTGGAACGGTTCATGTATTTGTCCATTTCCGTATTCTGATAGGGCAATTTCAAACACGGTGGAGAGAGTTCTGGGGGGAGAAATAATATAAAGTATTTCCAGCTCACCCGTGGAAACAAGCTGTTTTAATTTTTCAAAATAATTTATCATGTATCAACTTTTAATTGAAACTATTCAATTTTTAATTTATCTAGAATATGATCTAGCAGTTGTTTAGTGCAGTCCTCGGGAGTCTTTCCAAGGGTTTTTATTATAAGATCATTCGATAATGGAATTTCATATAATGAACTTATACCCGTAAAGTTGACTATACTGCCAGATATCGCCTTTCTGTAAAGGTTCTTGGTATCTCTTTTTATACATTCTTCTAAGGGGGTGTCTATAAACACTTGGATAAAATTTTCGCTTCCAATAATTTCTTCTGCCATTTGCCTATCGTTTTCAAATGGGGATATAAAAGCCGTAATAACGATTAATCCCGCATCAAGCATTAATTTTGATACTTCAGCAACTCTTCTTATATTTTCTGACCTTCCTTTATCTGAAAAATCTATGTCCTTATTTAATCCATGTCTAATGTTGTCACCATCAAGAAAATACGTATGGTAACCTAAAGTTAATAATTTGTATTCTAGAGTATTTCCTATCGTTGATTTACCAGAACCTGATAGGCCAGTTAGCCAAATAACACAAGGCTTTTGTTGTTTTAATTTAGTTCTATGCTCTTTTTTTACCTTTGTATCAGACCAAAAAACACTCGATGATTTTCCAGATACCCTTTTACTACCCAGAGAAGAGATAACGCCAGCTCCACTCGTCCTATTAGTTATTTTATCTATAACAATGAATGATCCTGTTTCTTCACAAAGCTCAAATGGATCAACAGCTATTTGTTCATCAAGCGCAATTTCACAGTTACCAATCTCATTAATTTGAAGTGTTTTGGCCTTTTCCTTTAAAAATTCATCAATATCATTTTTATAGTTAATTTTGATAATGCCATTAACAGTTTTATGATTAAATTTAATATAATATTCCTTATTTTGAGACAGCTCGTTTTCGTCCATCCATATTAAGTTTGATTCAATATGGTCATGTAAAGTAGGCGCATCGCTTATTTTTGTGATTAAATCCCCTCGACTAATATCGACGTCATCTTCGGTACAAAGACAAATACAATTACCAGCGGTG
>DATDSD010000043.1:0-2538 GCA_035291405.1 Patescibacteria group bacterium
ACTAAAGACAATTCATCTGAAAGATCATATGCAAATTTATACTTTAAAGAAATAATTGCTTTTCTAATAACACCTTTGTACCTAAAAATTGAATAGTTGCTGTTGTACCAACCACCTACCGGAACTTTATCCAAACAACTTTTACAAATATACTTACCCCCTCTTTTGCATTCCAAACATTTCTTGGGAAAAAGTAGATCAAGAAGGTTCATTGATATTAATTTAGCACAAACACAAAAACAGCCAAAGTATCAACAGCTAAATTATGTAATACAAACGATAGATTTGGTTACTGACACAACCAGACCAGAGGAAAATTCAATTCTACCAACTCTGAATGGAAACCCGGGACCAATTTCAAGATAATCCAACCTTTTCTCTTAAACTGACAACAAAGAGTTTGTTTTCTTCCTCGTTGGTCTTATCTCCGTTGAACTTCAAGTAATATGCTTTGGAAAACGTTCCAGCACCAAAGATTTTATCAACCCTGTCCATTAAAATTCTCGTGTTTTTGGTATCAATTCTGGTTTTGAGTATATCTTTTCTCATTTCAACGGCTTCGTCTTCACCAATTTTTCGTGCTCCCTCAATCAATGTTTCGATTAATAATCTGGCAGTTGCATATCTAGGAAGAGAATGCTTTTCAAGCTCTTTTTTACACAACCATCTTATTGCATAATTATCCAAGCCTTCTACGTTTGCGCCAGTGTCTTTTACATAATTTTCTCTAGCTTTAACAATCAATTCATCGTCTGAGGTCAAAACAAAGTCTGTGGCAAAATATTCAACAACCCCTTCCTCAAGCATCAATCCTCTTTCATCATTTTCGCGTAAATAACTGGCTAAACCCAATTGCGTAGTGCTTGTTTCAGGATCTTTCCATTTGAAACCTAAAAGTTTCTTCTCAGTCATCCTAGAAACCACAACCTGCCTTCCTAAATGATGATTTGTTTCATGATGAAGCATTCTTATATCAAGAAGTAAGTTGCCTTCCCCGACTGGAAACAAGTCAACTCTATTACCAAAGCCGGCCCTCCCGGCCCCAAAGCCACCACAGGCCTTTACTACACGTTTTTCCCCTGTGTCATATATCGCAACAGAAGGGAAATCCTCTTCCTTTATTTCTAATCCAGCAACTGAATACGTCTTGCGTAAATTGTTCTTTATTGATTCGAAAGGCTCTTTAAAAACGGTTTCGGTTAAATCTAATCTATATTTTTCGAGGGGATTTAATTTTTGGGCATTTTCAAATGCTTTTTGTGTAGATGATATTTCTTTTTCCCTAGCTTTAGGGTTACGACCAAAAGCACTTGAAGCATGAATTTCAACATGCCCAACTCGACCACCCATACTAATCTCGCCAACTTCACTCATATCCAAATTATTGCACTTTTGTTTTTGAAAGGATATATTAAAAAGTGAACTCAACTTATACCAATTTATTTTTTAATGGTGCATTCAGACAGAAAGAAGCGATTTGATCTAATTCCACCAGATACACCATTTAAGTTTAGGGTACTAAAACAAAAAATTTGACTTTTCAATAAAAAGATAAGATACTATCGGATGTAATTTGAGGCTGTTGAATAAGCTCAATTTGCCCACAAACTACAAGCACTTTTAAATTGGTTGGTAAGCTTACAATTTCTAGTTTGGAAACAGAAAGATTTTACTCAACAACTGTTGAATGAATCAACTGTTTCCAAATTCATGTCCAAGGAGGACAAAATGAAACACAAGATCGGTTTCAAGTTAGCACTAGTAATACTCGTGTTGGTGATTGGGTTTTTTCTTCCCATTAGGATTACCATCGGTGGGTTGTGGGTACACAACCTGTATTCATGTCCGAATGCAAGCCATATGGTGGGAGTGGATACCCCCAATGGAAATTTCTATGGGATTGATATCACCCATCCATATGCTATTAAATGCCAGGACGAAATTTTCATCCGTATGAGGGGATATATAGCAGTTGCTTTGGGCAAGTATCCCTATCCCCAATGGGAAGTTCTAAATAAAGTAGTGAGAAATCACTAAGTAAACCAACCAAAAAAAATAAATAATGACACTGCTGACCGACGAGGTTAATAACAAAAAAACCACGATTCGATCAGCAGCACTTTCAAGTTAATAAAATAATTTGTTGATTTGAAAGTGAATTGCCTAAAATTATGATTTCATCAAGCTTTACCTCTCTGAAGACAAATTTACCCCGTGGAAAATTTATTGCTACGGCATTTATATCTGACGTTTCTGGAAAAGAATTACCAGAACAATTAGTCTTTTTCTGTATAAGAACTTTTCCTTGTATGGTGGAGATGGAGGGAATCGAACCCTCGTCCGAAAAACTTTATTATAAAACTTCTACAAGCTTAGTCAGTTTTTATTATTTCCCTTAAAAATTATCCAACTAACAGGAATTTTAAGGTAAGGCTTATTTATCTATAGTTAACTAGCTTTAAACCAGAAACTAATTAAAGCATCTCGAATTGGTTTACACCCAGTCGGTCCGATCGAGAATCAGACTTCAGGACGCCA
>DATDSD010000044.1:0-16176 GCA_035291405.1 Patescibacteria group bacterium
AGGAAATAAAGACTATCAGGTAGAGGGAACAAATAGGTGGGGAAGACCTACTAAAATTTGGCAAAAATATGAGGGAATTATTGGAAATATTGAAAGAAGGTATTCAGAAACTGATTCAGACTACATAAAAAGTGAATTTGAGAAATATATGAGAGAAAGAATTTGTGAAGATTGTAAAGGAGACAGACTCAAAAAAGAATCTTTAGGTATAACCATAAACAAAGAATCAATCTCTGATGTAACAAAAAGATCGGTAAGTCAAATGTCAATTTGGCTTAAAAGTTTAGATAATTTGCTAAATAAAAGAGAGTTAGAAATTGGGAAGTTAATTATTAAAGAAATTGAAGGAAGGCTTAAGTTTTTAATTTCCGTTGGCCTTGAATATCTAACCCTTGATAGGGTAGCAGGAACTCTTTCAGGCGGTGAGGCACAAAGAATTAGACTTGCAAGTCAAATAGGTTCTGGTTTAACTGGTGTTTTGTATGTTTTAGATGAACCAACAATAGGACTGCATCAAAAAGACAATCAGAAACTAATCGATACCCTAAAAGCCTTAAGAGACTTGGGTAATAGTGTAATTGTTGTAGAGCATGATCAGGAAATGATGAAACAAGCAGACTTTTTAGCTGATTTTGGTCCAAAAGCAGGTAAAGAAGGTGGAGAATTAATTGCATCTGGTACTCCTAAGGAAGTAATGAAAAGTCCTAGATCAATAACTGGCCAATTCTTATCTGGTAAAAGAAAGATACATCAACTTCTCACAAAACCGTTAAGTCAGTTAAGTTTAAATAATAATTTTTTATCAATTCATGGTGCCTCTCAATATAATCTCAAAAAAATTAATGTTGAATTTCCCCTAGGAAAGTTTATATGTATTACTGGAGTTTCAGGGTCAGGTAAATCTACTCTTTTAGTTGAGACACTATATCCTGCACTTCAACAACATTTTAACCCATTTTTTAGAGGAGATGTAGGTATCCATTCAAGAATTGAAGGAATAGATAATATTGATAAAGCGATACTAATAGACCAATCTCCAATCGGGAGAACTCCAAGAAGTAATCCTGCAACATATACTGGTCTTTTTGATCCAATCAGAGATGTTTTTGCACTAACTAGAGAGGCAAAGACTTTAGGTTACAAAAAGGGGCAATTTTCTTTCAACTTAAAAGGTGGAAGGTGTGAAGCTTGTGAAGGACAAGGACAAACAAAAATTGAAATGCAGTTTATGCCTGATATTTGGATAAACTGTGAAGTGTGTAGTGGAAGAAGGTATAATTCCCAAACCTTAGAGATTAACTATAGAGGGAAAAATATTTCTGATTGTCTAGACTTAACAATAACAGATGCCTTAGAATTTTTTAAGTCACACCCTAAAATATACGAGAAATTAGAGACACTACATGATGTTGGTCTTGGGTATATGCAGCTAGGACAACCAGCAACAACACTTTCAGGTGGAGAAGCACAAAGAGTAAAACTTGCAACAGAACTTTCCAAAAAACAAACAGGTAAAACTTTTTATATTTTAGATGAACCCACTACAGGACTTCATTTTGCTGATGTAGAAAAACTTCTTAAGGTTTTACGACTTCTTGTCTCAAAAGGAAATACCGTTTGTGTTATTGAGCATAATTTAGATGTAATTAAAAATAGTGACTGGATAATTGATTTAGGTCCAGGAGGTGGAGATAATGGTGGAGAAATTATTGCAATAGGTACACCAAAAGACATTAAGAACAACAAATTATCAATAACAGGTAGGTATTTATAAACTTTTTATAGGTAATTCTTTGCTACAATAGATTAAATGAAAAAAATTATAACATTACTATTTTTCTTATATTTTTATTTTTTTAATACATTCACATCAGTAAAAGCCGAGGGAGAATTTACAACTGATTACGATGTAACTTATGAGGTGAAAGAAACTGGAGCTACTGAGGTAATTAATAAAATTTCATTAACTAATGTTTTCAGCAATTTATATGCAACTTCCTATTCTATAGTACTTGATTCAATGGATCCTAAAAACATCAAGGCTTTTGATATAAACGGTCCATTAGAATTAAGTAGTAGAGTAGATGGCTCAATAACTACTTTAGAAGTTAAATTTAAAGATCAGTTAGTAGGTAAAAATAAATCTAGGACATTTTGGATTAGCTTTGAAGAAAGCTCATTTGCAGTAAGAACAGGTGAAGTCTGGGAAATCTCTATACCTAGAATTTCTGAAAATGCAAAATTTAATTCATATAATGTAACTATTCTTATTCCAGAGAAGCTGGGTCAAGAAGCGTATGTTTCACCTAATCCTAGAAACAAAATAAGTCAAAATGGTTACTTAAAATATAGTTTTAACAGAGAAGACGTTGAAAAAACAGGAATTGTTGCTGGTTTTGGAGAATTTCAAGTTTTTTCTTTTAGTCTAAATTATCATTTGGAAAATCCACTTTCTAAACCTGCCACAACTGAAATTACTCTTCCTCCTGACACTGCATATCAACGTGTTTATTATGAAAATATAAATCCAAAGCCTTCCAAAATGTATACTGACATGGACGGAAATTGGATTGCTGAATTCAACTTGCAGGCGCGTGAGAGAATTGACGTTGTTGTTAGTGGTCATGTGCAAATATTTTCAAACTTCAGACCATTTACCAAGCCAACTCAGGAATCTTTGAATTTAAATATTTCTAAAACTGATTACTGGGATACTCAAGACTCAACAATACAAACCCTTGCCAAAGAACTAAAAACTCCAAGAAATATATATGATTATGTTTCTACAAAGCTTAAATATGATTATACGAGGGTTAAACCAAATGTTGAACGCTTGGGTGGAGTTAATGCACTTAAAAGTCCTGAATCTGCAATTTGTATGGAATTTACAGATCTTTTTATAACCTTGGCAAGAGCTGCTGGAATTCCAGCAAGAGAAATAAATGGCTATGCATACACCGAAAATCCTGAAATTCAACCTCTTTCTTTGGTTAACGATGTACTTCATGCATGGCCTGAGTATTATGACAAGGAGAAGGGCATTTGGATTCCTGTTGACCCCACATGGGGATCAACAACCGGAGGAGTTGATTACTTCACGAAGCTTGATCTTAGGCATTTTACTTTTGTTGTTCATGGTGTCAGTGATACAAAGCCTTATCCTGCCGGAAGTTATAAATTGGGGACAAATCCCCAAAAGGATGTCTTTGTTTCTTTTGGGAGTCTACCCCAAGAGAGAAACTCTAAATTAAAAATTGAAGCTAACCTAGAAGGTTGGATTCCTTTAATTTCTAATCGCCTTGATATTAATATCTACAATCCTGGGCCAGTTGCAGTTTACGATATTTGGCCTTTAATTTACTTTGACGGAGTTAAAAAAGAGGTCAGTACTAATTTTGATAAATTACTTCCGTTTGAAAGTAGGAAAACGTTTATTGAAATCCCCTTTTCATTTCTAGGGGCAAAGACTCCAAATACTGTTAAAGTTTCAATTCTTGAAGATGAAGTCACAATTCCAACCAACAAAAATCAGGTAGTTATTTATAACCTACTTTTTGTCTTTGTGGTAGCCATCTTAATACTCTTAACCATACTCATAAGACTAAAAAGAATTAATTTTGCTAAAATAACCGATAAATGGAAATTTCTAACGAAAAGTTCTTAAAACTTCCCCAAACCCCGGGTGTTTATACTTTTTGGAAAAAAAATATTGTATCCAAAATTAATGAGCCTATTTATATAGGTAAATCAATAAACCTAAAATCTAGACTTTTAAGTTATTTACTGCCAAATTTAGGAGTTAAAACAGCTCAAATGATTAAGGAAGCAGAAAAAATTACATTTATAGAAGTCTTTTCTGAGCTTGAGTCACTACTTTTAGAATCAGCACTTATTAAAAAATTTCAGCCTAAATATAATATTATAAGTAAGGATGACAAACATGCTTTATACATCTTAATAACTAATGAAAAGTTTCCCCGTGTTATAACTTCAAGAAAATCAACAAATGAAAAGATATTAGCAATCTTTGGACCATTTCCTAATAGCACAAATGTCAAAATTATCTTAAAAATGATTAGAAGAATTTTTCCATACTCAGATCATAAGATAGGCAAAAAACCTTGTCTATATAGTCACATTGGATTATGTAACCCTTGTCCAAATACTGCAAAAGATAATAAAGAATATATGAAAAACATAAATAGGATAAAGCTCGTACTTTCTAGAAAGTTTAATATCGTTAGAAGGAAATTAGTAAAAGAGATGGACAACTTCTCAAAACAAACAAGATATGAAGAGGCTGCCTTAATTAGAGAGAAGATTAAGTCTCTTGACTATATTACCGAGGACAGGATTCCTGAAGAAAGATTTTTAGAAAACCCAAATTTAGTAGAAGATCAAAAAAATGAAGAATTAGATAAATTGAAAAAATTACTTAAAGTTAAAAATTTAAAAAGAGTAGAGTGCTATGATGTAGCTCATTTATCAGGCACTTCAGCTACCGCCTCAATGGTTGTTTTTATTAATGGTGAGCCTGAAAAAGAATATTATCGACATTTTAGAATTAAACAGAATAAAGGTAATAGTGATTATGATTCGATGAAAGAAATTTCAAGAAGAAGAGTAAATCATATAACAGATTGGGGTAAACCAAATTTAATTATTGTTGATGGAGGATTGGGTCAAATAAGTATTTTCAATAAAGAATTTGGGAAATATAACATTCTAATTGTAGGGATTGCCAAGAATCCTGATAGATTAATATTTTTAGATGGAAGAAAAGTAAGACTTTCTGGAAAGGCTTTAAATTTGGTAAGTAGAATCCGTGATGAAGCACACAGATTTGCTCGCGGATACCATCACAAATTGATAAAATTAAGTCTCTTGACATAAAGGCTCTAAATAGCAGATACTTAAAAGAGGATGAAAAGAATTTTAAGACATTTTGTTATCGATTCAGTATCTATCTTTTTAGTTTCTTCTATTGCTTCTGGCATGGTTTTTCAAAAGGGAATAGAAACACTTCTATTAACTGGATTGGGATTAACTATTGCCTCGCTTATCGCAAAGCCAATTATTAATATATTAATGCTTCCTATAAACTTAATTACATTCGGTCTGTTTCGCTGGGTAGCAGCTGTAGCTGTACTTTATATAGTTAGCCTTGTTGTACCTGGTTTTCAAATTGTTGGTTTTAATTTCGGAGGATATTCTAGTGCTTGGTTTGATGTTCCAAAACTAGTTTTGTCTGGAGCTCTTGCATTTGTAGCATTTTCTTTCCTTCATTCTTTGATTTCTTCTTTCATATATTGGCTAATCAAGTAGCTTGTATAGTATAATTGATTTACTAATATGAAAAATTTAGTTCAAATTGTCCAAGCAATTTCAGCCTTACTTCTAATTATTTTTGTTCTTTTGCAGGTTAGGGGAACAGGTTTTGGAAGGAGTTCATCTTCTTCCTCTTTTACTAGACGTGGAGTTGAAAAATTAGTTTATAAATTAACTTTTGTAGTTACCGCAATATTTTTAATTCTGTCGGCTGTTTCATTATTTATCTAACTTGTTAACTTTTCGTTACATAACAAGATTAATTCTAGCTTTTTTTAAAAAATTTAAGGCAATAATTTTAGCGGGTGTTATCTTAGGAATACTAGTCTTTCTAATATTGGGGTTCTTCATACCAAGCTTATCGGCAACAACTACTAGAATTGGTATTATAGGTAGATATTCAACAAATAATTTACCAGAAAGTATTTCCACTAAAATATCAAGAGGACTAACTAAAACAGAGGAATCTGGACAAGTACTACCTGATGTTGCTAAATCATGGGAGACTACAGACGGTGGCAAAACTTGGTTTTTTTATTTAAACGATAATTTATATTGGCAAGATGAAAAGAAGTTAGTAAGTTCAGATATAAATTATGAGTTTTCTGACGCAACAATAGAAAGACCGGATGATAAAACCTTAAAATTTAATTTGGATAATAATTTTTCAGCTTTTCCAGTTGTTTTATCTACACCAATATTTAAGAGGGGATTATTAGGACTTAGTGATCAAAAGGTCAAAAAAATTTCACTTGTGGGTGGATTCGTACAAAAAATAACAATTCAAGACAAAGAATCAAATACATTAATTTATAAATTTTACCCAACAGAAGAAAGGTTAAAACTTGCCTTTAAACTTGGGGAAGTTGATCAAATTTCTGACTTACAAGATATAACTGAATTTAATAATTGGAAAACTGTTCAAATTTCAAAAAGATTAAATTATGATAATTTTGTTTCAATTTTCTTAAATACAGCTAACGAAAAACTTTCTGACAAAAGTCTAAGACAGGCATTAAATTATGCCTTAGATAAAAAAGAATATAATGAAAACCGTGCCTCAAGTCCTATCTCACCCCTGTCTTGGGGTTATAATCCACAGGTCAAACTTTATGAAAAAGATTTAGATAAAGCCAAAGATATTAAAGATTTAGAAATTAAACTTTCAACCCTTCCAAATTTACTTGCCACTGCTGAAAAAATAAAAAAAGATTGGGAAGAAGCAGGTGCTAAAGTTCAAATAGAAATTACTCCGAATGTACCGGAAGATTATCAAGCTTTTTTAGCGACTGTTGACATTCCAAAAGATCCTGATCAATACAGCCTTTGGCATTCTACACAAACAGGCACTAATATTAGTAAATATAATAATCCGAGAATAGACAAACTCTTAGAAGACGGAAGAACTGAACTAGATCAGGAAACAAGAAAGAAAATTTATCTTGATTTTCAAAGATTTCTAGTTGAAGATTCTCCTGCCATATTCCTTTATCACCCCACCTTTTATACTATAAGTCGAAAGTAAGATAGTTTTATTGTAAAATATCAACATGAGTGAACTTAAAATACATTGTCGATTTTTTGAAGGTGAATATTGTCATCCTGGATGTCCTAATTATGAAAGTAATAAAAAAGACATATTGAGAACAGCTAAAGATCTTGGTAACGACCCTGAATGTATTGCGTCAAGAATAAGAGTTGATCCAAGCCTTAAGATCTGGGCACGATGTCAAGCACAATTAAAACCAGATGATTTTACTCAATGTTCCCATACTCCAATACAGTAAATTTATTTTAATAATTTTTTAAGTTTCTCTATACTTTCAAAATCATAGATTGATATCGATAGTGAGTTTTTAAACACTTTTTTCTCATTTATCAGGTCAGATTTAGTAAGTAAAATTATTTCTTTTTTCTTAAGCATTTCTTTACTGTAAATTCCTAATTCCTTTCTTACTATTTTGTAGTCTTCTTCATAATTTTCAGAGGTTGAATCTATACAATGAATTAAAACTTTTACTTTCTCTATATGTTTTAAAAATTGTATACCCAAACCCCTTCCACTTGAGGCTCCTTCAATAAGTCCTGGTATGTCTGCAATAATATGTTCATTAAATACACCCAAGTTAGGAGAAATCGTAGTAAATGCATAATTTGCTGTTTTTACATTTGTTCCCGTTAATTCGTTTAGTAAACTACTTTTACCCGAATTTGGAAGACCTATTAAACCATAGTCAGCAATTAATTTAAGATTAAGGGTTAAATGTAAAATTTTACCAAGTTGACCTTTTTGGGAATGCATAGGAGTAGTATTTCTAGCACTTCTAAACTCAAAGTTTCCAAGGCCTCCATCTCCTCCTTCTAATAGCTTAATAACTTGACCTACTTTTGTTAGTTCTATTATGGTTTCATTTGTATCTTTATTAATTAAAGATGTTCCTACAGGAAGAATAACGTTGACATCCTGTCCTTTTTTTCCTTGTCTCTTATTGTTTCCACCATCAACACCTCTTCCTGCTTCAATTAAGTCTTTACGGCTAAATTGATTAAGAAGTGTTAAATCTGAGGAAATTGTAATATATAAATCTCCACCCCTACCGCCATTGCCACCATCAGGTCCACGACCTATCTTCTTAAAAGAAACGATACCGTTACCACCATCTCCGGCTTTAAATGTAACATCGACATTGTCTAGAAGCATATAAATATTTTTAATTATTAAAAAGCCCTTGTTTTAGTTCTTCCAATGAAAATTCAACCTCAAATGTCGTCCTGTCTCCAACATTTACATATAAAGATAGCGTATCTTTTTTGCTTTTTTTAATTAGTCCTCCACAAGAGTATACAACTCTACGAAGTCTTGGATGTAATTCTTTGACAAGAGGCACTCCGTCTTTATCTAAAAAGTTATCTGGTGTTAATATTGGATCCTTAGCAACAATTGCTTTAAACCGATTACCTTCTCTTGTAAGTTTCGCTCGGCCTAAACTATAAATATATTTTAAATGTCCATTAATTTTCCGTTTTGTAATACCATGAACGATAAACAGTGCTTCATTTTTGTTAAACCAGATAGGAGGCATGGCTGTGCCAATTTTATACTTAGCCCAAGATAAATTATCAGGTAAATTTATCACACCAATTTTCTTTGGAATTGGATGATTTGTGGAAAAAACTAATAATTTATGATCGTAATAATGATCATCTGGTCTGAATAAATATATTGACTTTGCTAAGGGTGTAACGTTTTTTCCAGATCCAAATATACTAATAATCAAAAAGGGGGGTAATTCTTTATTCCATGTACTATGTGAATCAATATTAATAATTGCAGGAAAAGGTTTAGGAGTTCCATTTTTATCTCTTAACACAGCTGTCAATCCAATTGCTAAGTTTTCTTTAGGAAATTCCATTACTCTAGGATCTTCTAAACTAATACCATCATATGATGGCTCCCAAATAATTCTTTCATGGACAACATTCCCATTACTGTTTATTTCAAACATTTTTAAAACTCCAGTATCGGGTTGCCCAAATAAACCCGCTTTACTAACTTCTCTACCAATGAAGTAAACAGAATCACTCTCCTTTTTTTTCCAAACTGCTAGATTATATCTTGCAATTTTTTGATTAGGAAAAACTTTTTTAATTTTTTTTATTTTCATATACTTTTAATTGTCAACTGCTATTCTTGATAATAAATAAGAGACTAGTGATTCCGCACCTTGGTTCAAGTTTACACGATCTGGATGAAGACCGTCAAAACACCCGCCACTCTTATAATCATAAAGAGGTAATTTTAGACTATTATTTCCCATAAACCAACTAAAACATATGTCTTTGTACTTTTTATACATTTTATTACCTGTAACTTTATAGGCGGTATCTAATGCTAAAATCATTGACGCAGGATCTTCTGGCTGTTGATCAAACTCGCTCCTTCTCTCCTTATGTTTATACCAGAAAGATTGACCAATTGGAATGTAATAGTTTTTAGAAAAAGTTTTTTGAATTAAAAAAGAAAGCGACTTAATCCCTTTATCAATATAGAGATTGTTTTTAGTTACTTTTCCTGCAATTAATAAAGCTTCAGGAAGGATAGCATTGTTGTAACCTAGATAGTTATCAAACCAGACCCAATCTTTAATTGTATTTTTAGATAGTTTATCTACTAAAAAATTTGCGCATGTTTCAATTCTTAACAAAAGTTCTTTTTTGTATTTTCTATCATTTTTATGAAAATTTGCAAACGCCTTAATAATATATGCTGTTGATCGTATGTGAAAAAATTGTTTACTCATGTGCAAAGCTTTAATAAATATCTTCTTCGCCTTTTCGTTATCTGGAAGTTCACTTAAAGCCCACATTGCACGAGACATACAATCTTCCAAATCCTCTTGGCTATTTTGTATTGTGGGATTATGATATTTATCAATATAATTTATAAATGTTCCGTCTGGTTGTTGACATTTCTCAATAAAATTTAAATAAACATCAGTGGGCAATCCAAGTCTGGCACAAACAATTAAGGCACGAGAATTGTCATCTAATGTATATCCGGAATCTTTTTCGGGTAAGTCAAATTTAGCAAATTGAATCAAACCAAAATCATCTGTCATTCTTTTTAAATGTGTTAAGTTAATCGGAGGTAGAATATTCTGATTTAAAAGTTTTAAATAATGATAAGAAACATTACTCCAAAGCATTGGTCTTGTAATTTTGTATGCATTTCTATGCATTTTCTTAAGTCTTATTTTATTACTTAAAAGTTTGGTTAATGCTTTACCAAATGCCTCAGAGTTCTTTATTGGTACTAACAACCCAGAGTCTTTTTTAACAATTTCATTAGCTTGGGCAAACGCAGTACTTATAACTGCTCTTCCAGTTCCTAAAGCGTATGACAATGTTCCACTGACAGATTGGTTTTGATTAATTGAAGTTGAAATGTATATATCTGTTGCCTTTAAAAACTTAATTAAATCAGTAAGTGTTAGATATTGGTCATAGAATTTTACGTGTTTAGTTAAATTTAGCTTTTCAACCAAAGCTAAAAGTTTTATTCTGTAGCGTTCGCCTTCAAATCTTCTAACTACTGGGTGAGTTTCTCCTAAAACCAAGTAAATAATTGAGGGATATTTTTTAATCAATTTCGGCAATGAATTGATAACATACTCAATTCCCTTACCGCGATTTAACAAACCAAAAGTGGATAGTACAATTCTCTTTGAGAGCTTTAATCTTTTTTTTGAAACTGTTGTTGATGAAAATTTAGTAGGATGGATACCATGAGGTATTACATGTACCTTGCCAACAGATTCGGGGTAAACTGATTCCAAAATTGTCTTTGAGTTTTCAGTCAAAACTATAATTACTTTTACTAATTTAATAATCTTTAATGTAACACGTTTCATACGAATAGTCGGATGTGGTAAAACTGTATGAAGAGTGACAACGACTGGTTTTGTACATTTTTTCAAAAATACAAGAATATTTTTACCATCTTCTCTTCCATATATCCCATATTCATGCTGCATCACAATTCCATTAATAGTTTCGTCACTATTAATTTTTTCTGCTAATTTTAAATAGTCATTTGGATTATTTTGATCAATTTTCCATTCTACTTCTGGAGGATATAAATATGTATCAAGTCTGGTTAAATTCATGGCGGCAACTTTGCACAAAACCGAATCACCCAAGTACTTTTGACTTGAATGTAATAAATCCTGAGTAAATGTAGCTATACCGCACTCACGAGGAGGATAAGTCCCCATGAATACAATTTTTGGTTTATTAATAGTACGCATATTATAACATTATTAACTTTAAAATGTAATAACTATGGGTTTATTTGTGGATTTATTAAGAGCCAAATAGGCATGAATTGTTGTTATCGTCTTCTCCAAGACGAGGAGATCCCGTATTCTTGAATATCTTTAAATGCTGGACATTGAGTTTGTGCTTCAGGATTTGGATTGTTACACACAGTAGCCATTAATTCTTCGGGCGTAAAAACACCTTCAATTGAGTCGGATATTTGTTTTAGGGCCTGAGCACGTCTACACGCAACACAAGCAGCATTTGAATTCTGATCTTTATAAATACAAGACATTTGAGGATATTTTACTTGTAAATAGCCCAATGTCAATTCCAAAATAATTTGGATCGCTTAGCAGACTTATTTTAAACTGGATAAGTAAAATTTGAAATTACAAATGAATTCATTCAGCTTCTATTAAATTCACACAAATTATTCCTTACTTTTTAACTGCTGTTGTATTACTATTTGTTCTGATGAGAAACCATCAAAAAATTAAAAATGTAATCAAAAAAGGCTATGCGAACATTGCTTCCACTTCCGGTTGTTGTGGAAGCTGTAATTGTAACACTAATAAAATCACTCAAAGGCAATCAGGACAATTTGGTTATTCAGATGAAGAAATGAGACAGGTTCCAAGTGGTTCAAACCTTGGTC
The DNA here is from genome assembly GCA_035291405.1 of Patescibacteria group bacterium. GTDB lineage: Bacteria > Patescibacteriota > Microgenomatia > UBA8517 > UBA8517 > UBA12026. The sequence goes on from DATDSD010000044.1 coordinate 11,804, forward strand.
TGGGGTGTGGTAATCCAATTGCACTTGCTTCACTTAAAAAAGGAGAAACAGTATTAGATCTGGGTTCTGGTGCGGGTTTTGATTCTTTTTTAGCTTCCCCTAAGGTTGGAAAAACTGGAAAAGTTATCGGAGTAGATATGACTGATGAAATGCTTGAAAAGGCCAATGAGAACACCAAAAGGGGAGGATTCAAAAATGTTGAATTTAGAAAAGGGGATATTGAGAATTTACCAATAGAAAGTAACTCAATCGACGTTATTATCTCCAATTGTGTTATTAATCTGGCTCCTAATAAAAGCAGGGTGTTTGAAGAGGCATATCGTGTTCTAAAGCAGGGGGGAAGACTAATGGTATCAGATGTTGTTTTAATTAAACCCCTAACAGAGAAGCTTAAAAATAACAAAAAATTATTAGTCGGCTGTATTAGTGGTGCAATTTTAAAAAAAGATTATCTTGCCTTACTAAAAGAAGTGGGATTTTCAAATATTACTATACATCAAGAAAAACCAGCATTCTTAAAGGATTACGGTCTTAGTATTACCTATTCTGCAGTCAAATAGCTGGTACACTCCACAATATTACGCATCACATAACACTTTCTTGGGGTGGCTGAGGCGATTCGAACGCCCGACTTCTACTTCCACAAAGTAGCGCTCTAAACCAACTGAGCTACAGCCACCATGTACACTAAACTTTGGTGGATGCTACAAAAATTCACATTTTTCTACAGCCACCAAGTATTTCAAAACATAAAGTAATTTGAGCGGGTAAGGAGAGTTGAACTCCTGTCATCAGTTTGGAAAACTGAGATAATGGCCGTTATACGATACCCGCAAAATTATAACTTTCTACAATATCAATCCACGCTAGAATCTTTCTAAGAATGTTCGATTTTGCATACTTACCAGCTAGACCTCTTATTCGAATATGTAAAGTGCCATATGGTAATTTATTATGATTTTTTGTAATTTTGTTTGTTCTAGTATCTATGTAAATTTTACCAAATTGATTTCTGGGAATTTTAGTTAAATTTGACCAAAATTCTAAAGTCTGGTCAATATTATTATCTGGATATGTGTGTATTCTCATCGAGAAATTATCTTGATTGATATTAAAAATTTTTTTTAACCAACACATTGCTAATTTAATAACTTTTGGATCAGAATTGGTAAACTGCAAAAAACTATCGCTGTTTTTGGAGCCCTCACCAATATACAAACCTATACCCAACAACATCAAATCGCGTTTTGTTAATATCCCCAATTCGTTTTTGGCAACACGTTTACATTCGTTAATTCTTAAAAATTTGCGTTTAGAAGCCGTCTTAGAGGATTTAATCCTGCCTCTATCCATTCTTTCTAAGGTTTCTTTATTAGGTTTAAAAGGCACTGTTTTTAACCAATCACAAAGAGTACTTTTAGACACCCCCAGTCTTTGTTTTATGAGTTCATATGAATAACCTTCTCGTCTTAATATTAGCGCTTTGGGCTTTAGACTATTTTTAGACATAAGGTTTAATAATATTATTAAACCATAATAAAACCGAATATGTCAATGTGCCCTAAAATTCAATGTCGGGGTGACGAGATTCGAACTCATGACCTCTGCGTCCCAAACGCAGCGCTCTACCAACTGAGCCACACCCCGAAATTTCATATCAATAAATCCTTGTGTCGGAGAGAGGACTCGAACCTCCACGGAGTTTTATCCCCGCGGGCTCTTAAGGCCCGTGTGTCTACCATTCCACCACTCCGACATTCCAGAAACTCATATTATACTAGAAAATTAATCTAAAAAGTAGATTTCTTAAGAAGCTTGTGCGCCCGGGACGAATCGAACGTCCACCAACTGTTCCGAAGACAGTTACTCTATCCGTTGAGCTACGGGCGCTAAATGTAGTTATTTCAGGTATAATTATACCTTATATGTTAACAATAGCCCAACAGATAGAAGAAATTGAAGAAGTTTTAAAGAAAACTCCACACCATAAAGCTACAAATGGCTTTATAGGTGCAATGAGAGCCAAGATTGCAAGGCTTAAAGATAAAGAAGTAGAAACAGCTTCAAAGGGTTCAGGTGGCGGTGGAGGATATGCCGTCAAAAAGCAGGGTGACGCTACTGTAGTTTTGATTGGTCCACCTTCTGCTGGAAAATCAACATTAATAAATAAAGTTACCAATGCAGAGAGTAAAGTTGCAGCTTATGCTTTCACCACTGTTTCGGTGATACCTGGAATGATGAAATACAAAGAGGCATATATTCAGATTCTTGACGTACCGGGACTGATTGAAGGAGCTTCTATTGGTAAAGGTAAGGGAAAACAAGTTTTATCCGTTGCAAGAGGAGCTGACTTATTAATTTTAATGACTGATCCAAAACGCTTGAATTTTTTAGATAAACTGATTGACGAACTTGAAAAGGCAGGAATTAGAATAAATAAAGAGAAACCAAAAGTAAGAATTGAAAAAAAAATTGCAGGAGGCTTAACAGTTAGGTCCAATTTTAAACAAGATTTTGATGATTTAACTGTAACAAATATTGCAAATGAATTTGGTATTAAAAATGGAGAAATAACATTAAAACAAAAATTAACCATAAATCAATTGGTTGATAGTTTTAGCCAAAGAATTACATATAAACCAGCAATCTTTGTAGTTAATAAATCTGATACATTTAAAGGCCATAGGTATGAAGATTTAATTTATATCTCAGCAGATACCGAAGATGGACTTCCTGAATTAAAAGAGATTATCTGGAAAAATTTAAAATTGATAACGGTTTATTTGGTAGAAAGAGATGCCAAGCCAAACATAGATAATTCGATTATAATGAAGGAGGGAGAAACACTTTTGGATGTAGCCAACAAAATTGGTAATGATTTTTCCCAAAGTACCACTCTAGCCAAAATTTGGGGAAATGGTGCAAAGTTTGAAGGACAAGAAGTAGCTCTAACTACAAAAGTAATTGATGGAATGCAGATAAGATTTATTTAAAATAAAAAGAATATTTATATGACAGATTATGAATTAATTGACTCAGGTAATGGAAGAAGATTTGAAAAATTTGGTCAGTATCTAATTGATAGACCAGATCCTGAAGTGTTGTGGCAAAAGACATTACCAGATAGTAGTTGGGACCAAGCAGATTGTAAATTTGTAAGAACCCATGAGGACAAAGGAAGGTGGGAAACAAAACCAAATTTTCCGGAAAGCTGGATAGTTAATCATAATGACATTAAAATTTTACTTAAACTTTCACCATTTAAACATGTAGGGGTTTTCCCCGAACAAGACTGGCAATGGGATTTAATTTTGAATAATACTCCCAAAGACTCAAACATTTTAAATTTATTTGGTTATACCGGCGTTGCTACAGTCTCTTGCCTAAAAGCCGGAGCTAAAGTAACACATGTGGATGCATCAAGGCCAGCTATTGGTTGGTTAATTGAAAACTTAAAGTTAAACAGTTTAGAACAGGCTCCCATTAGATACATTCCAGAGGATTGTTTAAAGTTTGTAGAGAGAGAAATTAAGAGGGGAGTAAAGTATGATGGAATAATTATGGATCCTCCAGTATACGGACATGGTCCCAATGGAGAAAAATGGTCCTTTATTAAAGACTTTCCTAGTCTTCTTGACAATGTTAGTAAACTTTTGAGCGATAATCCTTTGTATGTAATTATTAATGCCTACGCAATTTCTACTTCTCCAATCACTTTACAAAATATGCTTCAAGAAAAATTTAGTAGACTTGGTGGAGAAATTACAAGTGGGGAGTTAACTTTGAAAGAACAATCTGGGGGAAGAATTCTTTCAACAGGCATCTGGGCAATGTGGAAAAAAGTGCGAAGATAATTTCTTTATTGTTATGTGAGCCCAGATGGATTCGAACCATCGACCTTTTCCTTAAGAGGGAATTGCTCTACCACTGAGCTATGGGCCCTTGAACACATGTATTTTATCAAAAATTGATTCTTTATGCGTTACTTTTAAGGAAATGTAATTATTTTACCATTGTAAATATCTCCAATTTTTTGATTGTTTACATAAAAACCTATGTTTAATTCATAAAAATCTGAAATTTCAGGAAATTTAAGTGTGTAAACCAACAGTCCTGATGAAATAGGGGACAAACTATTAAGTTCGATATCTTTAACTTCAAAATTATTATTTGAAACGCTCAACTTGATATCTTGTTTGTTCCAGATACTCTGTCCTACATTTCTAACTAAAGCATAACCTTTCTTTTGATCATGTGAAGTAGCAAGGGGATTTAAAAAGGTAAATAAAACTTCACCATTAATCTTTTGGACAGGTTCTCCTTTTACCTTGGGCAAATTTTGTATCTCTTTATACATTTGAAAATAACTTTCA
>DATDSD010000045.1:0-2046 GCA_035291405.1 Patescibacteria group bacterium
ACCAGTAAAGTGTTGAAGGGCAGAACCATAACTTTCAGGATTAACAACCAACAAATCTATTTGAACATTTCCAGGAAGTAAAATTGAAGAAGTATGCTCCCCTTTTTCTATAACCTTCTGTATTTTTGGATAGTTAACAAACCTTTCAAAGACCAGAGAAGGATTATTTGAAGCTACTGCTATATCAATATCGCCTACAGTTGCAACTTTTCTACGCAGAGACCCTAAACTATCAACCTTTATGATATCAGGCCCCTCTTTTAGCCATTCTGTGACCTCAGAAGCGATAGTTTCAGCATATGGTAGAAGATGACGTTTAGTCTTATTTGATAATGCCTCAGCCTCACTAATTTTTTTCTTTAACTCGGACTTTGGGAGCTCATCAATCATTTTTATCGCTGTTTTGACACCCACTTTTGGTAAAATCATTAATTTAAACGCATCCTCGGGTATTCCACTCATGATTTTTTCAAAATGCTTGGATTTTCCGTTTCTAAATATTTCGTCAAGATGTGAGGCTATTGAAGCTCCAATAGAAGGGACTTGATCTAACTTACCATCATCCCACAGGTCTTTTAACTCAGATGTGGAATGTTCTACAGCATCTGCTGCACGATTATATGCAATTATTTGAAATTTGTACTTATTTTCATCTTTGTACTGGTAACTTGAAGCTATATTTCTTAAAAGTTCAGCTATTTGGAGATTGGTCATTAAAAATAATTATAACAGAAGAAAAAAACTTACACCCTTGGCTTGAATAAAAAAACAACACCAAGGGTGTACTTCATTATGAGATTATTTCAAACAGAAGCATTGCTCCTGAAATCACCGCTCCCACAATGGAAAGAAAATTCGTCACCGCGAATACTACATACCAAAACTGATTGTTTCGATATCCCGTTGGGCTATCAAACTCAATTGAGGTATTCTTATATATCACGGTTCGTGCAAACGTACCTGACCCCCAGCTAATTACACAGATCAAAAAAACACCAAGCCAAGTTACGTTCATCAAAACACCTCTTTTTATGTCAAATTCAGTCGCAGTTGACTGTAGGGAAATACTATCATGTTAAATGTAAAAAGTCAATATTATAGGATATCTATTTGGGGTTAATTTGTAATTAATGTTCCTATTATTTTACCTTTTAGAATATCTTCAAGATCATTTAATTTGTTTATATTAAATACAACAACTTGAATATTTTTTTGTTTACAAATTAGAAAGGCTGAAGTATCCATTACTTTTAAATTTTTAAAGATTGCTTCATCAAATGTAAGTTTTTCAAACTTTGCAGCTTTTGGATTTAAATTTGGATCTTCTGAATAAACACCGTCTACATTAGAAGCCTTAAGAAGTACATCACATTTAAGTTCTGCTGCACGAAGTGCTGCACCTGAATCTGTTGTAAAAAATGGGCTTCCTATACCCGCCGCAAGAATAACTATATGACCCTTACCTAGATGCCTAATGGCTCTTCTTCTTATAAAAGGCTCGGCAACTGCTTTGATCTCAAAGGCTGTCATCAGTCTTGTTGTTCCGCCATTTCTTTCAATTGCTTCTTGTAGACCAAGTCCATTTATAACTGTTGCTATCATTCCCATATAATCTGCAGTTGCTTCATCTACTTGAGAGTCCTTTTCTCTACCCCTAAAGATATTTCCACCTCCAATAACTACAACTAGCTCCAAACCTGTTTTATTTACCAGGTTCACCAAAATTTTACTAATTGAATTATATGAAGAGAAATTAATACCCTTTCCTTTTTCAAAACCAAATAACTCACCGGTAAGTTTAAGAAGAACTCTCTTATATTTATATTTTGATACCAATTTGAAAAATTATAACATAATCATCGAGTAATTTGTGAAAAATCAATTCAAGATTTATAATCCTTTTCTATGTTAAAAGATGCTATCTCTAATGTTACGTTAATTGGAGTAAATTCACGGTCTATTGTTGTGTGTAATTCTTGCCATACAATTGTTGCTGAAGATCGAGGTCGTCCAGAAGATCTACCACAAATAGTTAGTAGAGTTAAA
>DATDSD010000046.1:0-4443 GCA_035291405.1 Patescibacteria group bacterium
CCTCACCCAAAGCTGACCTGTTTTGTTGGGGTATAAACAATAATAAACCACTAATTCTTCCAAAGTTTCACTATGTTTTGCAATTCCAATTACCTCATAGTATTTTCCTTTATAGTGTTTGTAAGTGCCTAATTTCATAAGCGTAGTTTAACAAAATATGGTAATTCTTACCAAATCATACTGTTATATATGTACATATCGGGAATGGAATGGAGCGTTATAACAATGTACAATTTGTCTTGAGAATCGTCGCTCAAATCAGAAATGAAATTGAAAAGGTAACTATTGTAAAATACTAATGCGATGAAAGTTCTCCAGTGGTCGATGACAATTCCAAATAATAAAGAACAAGCGTTTATTAAATGGTTTGATGAGTTTGCTGGTCCTACTCTTGAGGGATTTGGGGCTAAAAAACACGAGCTTCATAAAGTTGAAGATAAACAAATTATAGGTAGACAAACTCTCGAAAAAAACAGATTTATTGAACGAGTTTATTTCGAGGATAGCTTTAATCTTCCTGATTATTTTACTAATGTCAAAAATAATTCCGAAGCGCACAAATTATCCCAGAGTTATGAAGAAATCTTTGGAGCAACGGATATTGAATTACGAATTTTGGTTTCTCCTTAATTAAGGATATCAAATGCCAACTGGCTCCCTAAAACTCAACACTCAGAACTTAATTTGCTAAAAACTTCTCAATTTCTGCCATAACAATAAGTTTATGAAGAGGTTGTTTAATGTATTAAACAATTTTAGTTATCTAATAGAATTCAAGTGAAGGTTCAAATGATTAGAAAATTAAGTCTCCTAGTTTAGACGATGGAGCTTATTTATTTCTTTTTCAACAGTTTTTTATATCCACTTAAAGTCTCTTCTATTTTTCTAATTTCTTCATTTTTAGGTTTTATAAAAGCATCTGTGAATTTACGATATATGAAAAGTAACAATACGATAATAATTACTGAAACTAAGTCATAAAAAAAATTGTATTTTTTAAATAAGTCATATAAAAAATTAGCATATATGTTAGTGAATAGAGCTAGTAAAAATCCACTAACAAAAATTGAAACAAAATTAAAGGAATCGTTTCTTATCTCTTTGGCCATCTCTCCAAGTCTATTCTCAACCTTATCATAATATTTAACTATTTCCGTTAGTTTAAATTTCTTAATAGCCATATGCCTTTGCTTCCCCTAAAAGATCTATTCCGCAATTATAAACTTGGGTTTGATGTTAGTCTACAAGATATTAAAACAGCCATTGAGACACTTAAACCCCAATTATTTACCTAGTTCACTAAGAATTTGATCAATTACATTTATAAACTTCCGGTTGACCTCTCTTAGTCTTGGACTTACTCTAAAGAATTTAACCTCGTTCAAATTAAATGCCGAGCTGTCTACAACAGAAACGCCTTTCTCACTCAGTCTTCTAACTAAATCCGGTATGAATGGGGGAATAACCACAAGCAGATTATTGGCTTCTGATCTGACAACTTCAAATCCCCTTTTTTTTAATTCACGATTTAAAAACTCCCTTTCACTTTTCATAAACTCTTTTGTTTTTTTTATAAACTGAGTGTCGGCAAAAGCAACTAAAGCCGCTTTTTCAGCCACGGTTGCTACAGGAAACGGCTGGCTGGCTTGCTGTAATAATCGAACTATGTTTTTACTAGCAACACAAAAACCAATCCTCAAACCGGCTAATCCAAAACCTTTGGAAAAGGTTCTTAATACAATTAGATTTTTAAATCTGTTCGTTTCAGTAATCACTGTTTGCCCACCAAATTCTATATTGGCTTCGTCAACGATAATATTTGCTTTTGTAGTTTTCACGAGGTCCAATATTGCTTTTTGGGGAATAACCTTACCCGTTGGGTTATTAGGATTACAAATAAAAATTAACTTAGTTTTCTGAGTAATTTTAGATTTAATGTCTTTTAAATCAATATCAAAATCAGGTGTCATCTCTGAAGAAACAATTTTGGCGTTACTCATTCTCGCAGCTATCTCAAACATCGGAAAAGTAAGTCGGGGAACAATTACTTCATCTCCTGGTTTTAACATAACTTGTGGGATTAGTTTTATTATTGCTTCAGACCCGTTAGCCACAAAAATACTGTCGGCATTTATTTCAAACCGCCTGGATATTAGCTTTTTAAGTTGGTTACAATCCGGATCAGGGTAATCAAAAAAATCCGCCTGTGTTAGGTTTTTAAGCACAGAGGATACTTTGGGCGAGCACCCAAGAGGGTTTTCGCTCAAAGAAAGATCGATCGGTAATTTTGTTCCGAAAGCATATAGTTTTCTAAAACTGGTATTTGTTGTATTAATATTCATATTTTCTCCATAAAAAAAACCTCCCGTTTGGGAGGTTGGTAATTGTCTATTACTGACTTTGTGCTATTGAGCCACGAGCCTACCAGCCTCCCTAAGAGAGGTGTAATGCCAATAATAATTTCTGGTAGTTAGTTGATTCATACTTGTTAAATTATATCACAGGATTATGGATTTTTTGTGTCAGTACCTGTCTTACAGTTATCAAATCCCTGGATTTAATATTTGTAAACCCCAACAGCCGTTTTTATCCATAGTTCTTTTTATTTTGTATTTATGTTCACTAAAACTTACTACTGACGAATCACACGTTATAATTTTGTCTCCTGGAACAATATCAGTAATGTTTTTGTATTTTAGGTCGTTCTTAAGTAAATAGAAATGAAACGGCATACAAAAACCTTCGTCTTTATCTATCCCTACATAGCCATTAAATTTATTAGGATACTCTCTAAATATATAGCCGTATTTCAAACACGAATTGTCTTTTTCCAGATCTGGTCTATAAATATAGGCAATATTTGTTCTTATATATCTTTGCATATAAAAACAAAGAATCAAAATTGGAATCAACCTTATTAAAATTGGAAATCTTCTTATCAAGGATAGCAAGAAAATAGCAACGAGTATTGATGCAAGGGGATATAATTGTGCGTCATACCAAATTTGTTTGGTCTCAGAATAAGAAATTATTAAAAAATAACCAATCGTTAAAATGAAGAAGTAAATAATAAAATTTTTATATATTTGACTCTTAACGAGAAAGTAAGAAACAAAAGAAAAGGGTAATAAATAGATCCATTTTTGAAATCTAAAATCTTTTAACCAATCCCAATAGTATGAAAAGTTATGATCAACTGCTCCTATTGCTTTTCCAAATCTTCCAAACAAGTCTTCCTTCCAAACGGCCGATAAGTAACCCGAATTCATAATATTTCTACTAAGGTAATATCCACCAATTATCAGAACAAAGAACAAAGAAACCAACCAAAATGTTCTGTTACAAACCATCTCCCTTAATCTCCTTTTAATGATTATATAAAGCAAAATTCCTGGAATCATAAATAGTCCTGCGGCTCCTTTTGTTAATACTGCAAGACACCAGAAAATTGCTGATAAATATAGATCTTTGTTTTGTTTTGATTCAATGTAATAAAAAGTAAAAACACTTCCCAAAAAGGTAAGAAATGTCAAAAGCGCATCATAATCGCCAGTTCTGCCAATGTGAATATCCGGAAACCCCATGCTTGAAAGTATTATTAAAGATCCTAATAATCCAACCCATCTGTCTTTTAAAATTAGTTTTGAAAAAACATAAATTAATAAAACTGTAAGACTAGCTGAAATTGCCGATGGTAATCTTAAAGTTAGCTCACTAACTCCAAATAATTTAAAAAAGGCCACAATCACCCAAATTAAAAATGGAGGTTTAGTATTCCACAAATCTGGCGCCCCCTTAAAATAAGTGACTAGAAAGTTATTGTTTTTTAGCATTTCAAGAGCGTTTATGCCATTACGAGACTCATCCCACATTCTCAAAGAGTAATCACCTAAGTATCTAAAAAAAACAAGATAACAAAGGATTCCTATAAATAAAAGAAAAAGTGTGTCTAAAAAATCAATCTTTTTCTCTTTTTGAATAATCTTTAGGCTTTTAGCAAAATTTTCGATTATTACTATGCTATTGGTAGCCAGGTTTTGGAGTATTCTTACTATATTGATTACCATTCCAGACATTGTAACAAATATCTTTCTCTTGCCCTTGCTCTTAGACCTAAGGCACAAGATCTAATTCTCTATGTGCTTACTTATTTGATTGAAATAGATTAAGCAGGGGCATCTTTTCCAAAAAGGAAACAATTTTTTCAAGAAGCATCAGTTACTGAAATTAATATCTTCAAAGTTCTTTTCGATCCTCAACAAAGGTAAATCGAGGTATCTTCTTACCATCAACTGAAACAGACTCACCAAACATTGTCGCTGGCCTCACCCAAAGCTGACCTGTTTTGTTGGGGTATAAACAATAATAAACCACTAATTCTTCCAAAGTTTCACTATGTTTTGCAATTCCAATTACCTCATAGTATTTTCCTTTATAGTGTTT
>DATDSD010000047.1:0-14913 GCA_035291405.1 Patescibacteria group bacterium
ATTTCCCTTCTAAATACAAACCTTGAGTCTGAGGTTGATGAAATAATCAAGACTTTTAAAATTATCAAGTAAATTCAACAAAACTTAAGATATTGAAGATTCGGTGAATAATGAGAGTATAATGATCCTAAAGTACCCACCCAATATAAATTATTAATATGAATAAATGGCAACAAATAATAATCTTATCTTATGGAATCATAAACTTTTTGGTATTTATAAGAGGCTTTTATGAATCTAAACATAAGAAAAATGCCTATGGTCTAACCCCCTACTTGTTCTTTCTGGGGATTTTTGTTTGGGGAGATGCAGTTATTTTTGGACTTTTTTGGGCTATTTCTTCTATAGTTTCTATATTTTTCCAGGATTTTGTTTTATTCCTTCTAATTATTTCAATTTTTTGGATAGTTAGAAGTTTAGGAGAAACCATCTATTGGTTTAATCAACAATTTTCAGCCAAGACGTATTCTTTGAATAAACCCGAAAATCTTCTTTTTCATTCAGTTTTTTATAATGACTCTATTTGGTTTGTTTATCAAATCATGTGGCAATGTGTTACAGTTATTTCAATTGTTTGTTCAATTTACCTTATCAAGTTGTGGATAATATGAAAAAGACATTAATTGTAATTATTGGTGTGTTATCTGGACTATATCTAGTTAATCCCGGGTTTGGTGTATTTGAATTTATTCCCGATAATGTTCCATTAGTTGGAAATCTTGATGAAGGAATGGCTTCATTTCTTTTGTTATCCTCCCTTGCCTATTTTGACATTGACATTAGAGACGTATTTGGAAATTGGTGGAAAAGGAAACAAGCTAAAGACTGAAACTGTGCTATAATGAACTTATCAATACAAATTTTTCAGTAGACCAACTAGCTGACACGTTAGTTAAAAGGGGGGGTCACATTAATAAATATTATCTTCAGGAGTGGAATAGAAATAAAAAAGCAATTGTCTATCTTAAAACTTGGTTTGGAGGTAAAAACATTCGTGAAGCACTCCTTAAAGCTTTAGTTTAATCTTCGTCTTTATTTGTTTTTTTGTCTTCAATTATTTTTTTTCTTGCTTCTTCTCTTTTAACTTGCTCTTCTTTAATAAATTGTCTTTTTTTCTTTTCTGTCTGAAGAGTTTTATTTACCAATTTTTGACACTCAGGATCAGAACACTCTGTAATGGTATAGATAACAGTTGAAGTATCTACTTTTTCTTCATAAGTCTTGACTACAATTCTTGGTTTTCCACACCTTGTACAAATACTACCTGTCATTTCTAAATCCTCCTCTGCCTCCACCTCTTGAAAAACCGCTTCTTCCCCCACCGCGACTAAATGATGGCTTCCCTCCAAACGAGGGTTTTCTGTCGTCTGAATACCCACCCCTTCTATCATCTCCTCCACCAGACCTTGGTTTAAATTCACGTTTTTCCATTGGTTTAGCTTCTGCGACTATTAATTTTCTACCACCAAAATCAGTATTATTAAACATTTCAATTGCACGGGTTGCATCTTCTTCTTTCTCAAATTCCACGAATCCAAATCCCTTGGATCTTCCGGAAAACTTATCCATAATGATTTGGACCAAAGTGACAACACCAGCGGAACTAAAATGATCTTTTATATCATTATCAGTTGAAGAAAATGGTAAACCTGCTACAAACAATCTTTTGTTCATCTAGAGCGTATTTTACTACGAAGCTGGTATAATAGCCATATGATAAACAAGTTTGTTGTTCCAATAAACAGAATGAATTCCAAACAATTAAGAAAGATAAAACCAACTAACGGGGAAGATAAACTTATAAAAAGAAACCCCATCTATTTCATATTGGACAATGTTTTAGATACATATAACATTGGCTCTATTTTTAGACTTGGTGATGCCACAGCCGTTGAAAAAATTCTTATATGTGGTGATTCTGAATATCCCCCATCCAGTAGAATTCATAAAGCAGCAGTAGGAACAGAAGAATGGGTACCATGGGAATACAACAAATCAACAGTTGATGTAGTCAATAAACTTAAAAGACAAGGAATACATATAATTGCAGTAGAACAAGATAAAAGATCTATTCCCTACTCCCTATTATCAAATAAAATAAACCTTCCAATAGCATTGGTAGTAGGACATGAGACAAATGGTGTTTCAAAGGAAGTTTTGGATTTGGCAGACATTATTGTTGAACTTCCAATGTTTGGTATAAACAATTCCTTAAATGTTTGGGGATCACTTGCAATTGTATCTTATAAAGTAATTGAATACTTGATTTTTAAACCTTTTTTATCAAAGAGGAAAAAGATTTAAGCTTCATATACCATAGTTACAACAGACTGCTCCACCACCACAACGTCCACTAACAATAGTTCCACCATCATTGTTACATTCATATCTTGTTGTACAGTCATATCGGCACGTTACAATAGGCTGGGAGGTTGGTGTTCTAGGGGGAGTATTTGAGGAATTATCGACACACAGAGCTAACCGTGAAGCTCCTACAGTTACACAACTCTGATTGCTACCACAATAATACTCGAACTGCCATTGAGAATTACGACAGACTTCCACCTTATTACCATTACAACGATATTCATCATTCCTGCACACAACACAAACAGCATTGTTCTGGCTACTAATACACATTTCCCCAAAAGTACTGCAGTCTTTGTATATTGTCCATATCCCATCAGTGCACCTTTCGATCTTCGTCCCTGCACATCTAGTTTCACCATTTGTATCACACACATTAAGAGTTGTGCCTGCACAATGCGCACCGCGACAATCTCCTGCTGCACCATTCACACATCTCATATTTTTCCTATTACAGTTTTCAATCACATCATAAAAATATCTTCCATACCTATACATACATTGATAAAGTTTGTCGCCTACACATTTGACCTCTCCAAGACCACCACTAGAAGTACAACTATTATAACAGCCAGCAGCAGCGCGCGATTCATCAAAAACTGTCTGTTTTTGTGTAGTCAATATAACACCAACTGAGGCTCCAAGTACTAAAAGAACAAGAGAGATAAATTTAAAAAAATGTTTTTGGGGATGTAAAGATTTAAGCTTCATGAAAACAAATTGTTAAAAATCACAACAAACCTCACCTGTTGAACATCTTCCTTGTTTAACTGTTCCATTACCCTCTGTGCATTCATACCTTGTTACACAATCAAAGCTACACGATGGAACCGAAGTGGGTTGCGGAGCTGATGTTGGTTGTGGAGCTGAAAAATTACAACATACTTCTCCAGTATTACAACGTCCACTGACAGTTCTTCCATTACCTTCTGCGCATTCATACCTTGTTACACAATCGTACCTACAAGTTACAATGGGTTGTGATGTTGGAGTTGAAACAGACGAAGATGTCTTACACCACGCCACACCCATCATGTAAACACATTCCTCATTTGAACTACAATTGTCTATGGTATTCCACACCCCATTAACACATTTTATAACTTTAGTATCATCATCGCTGCAAGACACTTTACCATTGGAACACCGTGTTGAACTACAAGATCCATTATTACAAGTCAGTCCCTTGCTTGCACAATTTTCATAAAAAGTCCATGAACCGTTTGTGCATCTTTCTCTTGACGTACCAGAACACCTAAATTGACCGTCTACCATGCAAGCCTCTTGTTCGTTTTTACAAACAGCACCACATGAAGGACTGCCCGTCCCATCACATGAGAAACCGCCTGTACAACTACTAGCTTTAGTATAGTAATACCTGTTATAAATTCTGTTGTAACGACAAACATAAATATCATTGCCTTGACAGATTTTATCTCCTACATCATCAGGTGTACGACAATCACAACCACCCGCCATTGATTCATCAAAAACAGCACTTTTTTGTGTTGCAAGTATTACTGATAATGAACCACCAAGGACTAAAATAGTGAGAGAGAGAAATTTTAGAAATGTATTTTTAGAATGAAGTGGTTTAAATCTCATATATCTTTTGAGTTTTAATATTTACAACAAACCTCTCCAACATAACCACATTTCCCACCAACAATAGTGCCCCCATTGTTATTACATTCATATCTTGTTCCACAATCATATTGGCAAGTCACAATGGGTTGTGATGATGAGGTTGGGTTTGGATTTGAAATAGAAATACACATCGGACCCACTAATACTATATCCTTACAGGTTTTACCTAAACTACAATTTTCTATTGCTGTCCAGTAATGATTAAGGCACTGTTCTATGATATTACCATTACACCTCTTACCTATTATTTGGCAATATTCACCCGGTGTCGGTGTTGCAGTAATAACCTTACAATACGGATCTACTGGTTTACAACCACCACCTTTGCCACAAGCTGTATTTTCACATGTTGAATTCCACTTACTACAATCTTTGTATGTTGTCCACACACCATTAGTACACCTTTGGATCGTCGCCGCCCCAGCACATCTTGTATCACCGTCAGTATCACAAACATCAAGTGAGGATTGCCCACATATAGCAGCACAGCCCACTTGCCTACAAGTTAAATTTGCTCCACAACCTTGAGACTTAACAAAATAATATCTATTGTAAATATTGTTATATTTACAAACATAAACATCGTTATCCACACATTTATTACCTCCTAAATCAGAGGATGAATTACAAGTGCAACCAGCTCCTGCCATTGATTCATCAAAAACTGCTTGTTTTTGTGTAGCTAAAACAATACCAACGGAAGCACCAAGTACTAAAATAACAAGAGAGATAAATTTTAAAAAGTGTTTTTGGGGATGTAAAGCCTTGATCCTCATCACTATTATTTATAGATCTTACAAATTTTAATGTCAATGGTTAACTATGTTTTTTTATTTTGATTTGAAAGAAGATATTATTCTAAAGCTGAGGTAACTAGACTCTCCATATCCGTAAAGCTATATGCACCTGCAAAGTTGGTTTCATTTACAAAAAATCCTGGGGTTCCAGAAACTCCCAAGCTTGTTCCCAATGCCATGTCACTTGCAAGTCTTTCATCATACTTCCCACTATCAAGACACTTTTTCATTTCAGCTGAATCAACTGCCGACTTCAAGAAATTTGCCATATCACCCGATTTGGTTTTATCATTCTTAACTGTATCATTAATAAATGTGTATCCCTTATTTGTCATGAGTAAATCATGTGCCTCCCAGAATTTTCCTTTTTCGTATGCGCAATAAAGTGCCTTTGTAGCCAACTCACCATTACCATGTCCATTAAAGTAAAGCCAAACAAATGAAGCTTTACCTTGATCTACCAATTTTTTCATTTCAATAACTGGTGCAACATAAGTTCCGCCATCTTTGACCAATTTAAACTGATTTCCCACCTGAGTATTTAATTCAGAATTAAGTCCTGCAGCTACGTGGCAGTAAGGGCATGATGGATCTGACGCTTCCACAAAAATTAATTTACTATCTTTATTTCCAAATTTAATTACATCCTTGTCAAAAAGACCTTTAATTTGGTCTATGGAAACTTTAACTTGTTCTGGAGCTTTCTGGGTTGTATCAGTACCAGTACCTGTTGTTCCCCCTTTTCCTATATTTTCAACTTTTTGCCAGAGAACACCAACCAAAAAGGCAAGACCTACAGTAATTATTAAAATTACAGGAACTAATCTCTCAAAAATTGAAGCTCTTCCATCTCTTGAATTTTCAGACATGTGTTAATTCTTCCTTAAACCATCCCTTTTGTCAACCCCAAATTTATTTGAGTTCAGAAAGATACCTTAAAACTTCCATACCAGCCATACAACCAAAGCCTGCAGCAGTAATTGCTTGCTTATAAGTATGGTCATGAATATCACCAGAAACAAAAACTCCTTCGATGTTTGTTTTTGAACCTTCTCTTGAGATTACGTAGCCTTTTTCGTCCAAATCTATAAGTCCTTTGAAAATCTCACTTGATGGATTATGTCCGATTGCAACAAACACTCCATCTGCTTTTATTTCTGATTCTTCTCCCGTTTTATTATTTTTAAGTTTAACGGCCTCAAATTTTTGATCTCCTAAGACCTCAATAACCTCACTGTCCCAAATTACATCAATTTTATTATTTGCGAAGACTTTCTCCTGCATTGCTTTTGAAGCTTTAAATTCCCCCCTTCTGTGAATAACAGAAACTTTTTTAGCATATTTGGTTAAGACCAACGCTTCTTCCATAGCAGAATCTCCACCACCTACTACCAATACATACTTATCCCTGAAAAAAGGCGCATCACAAGGTGCACATGAAGAAATACCCCTACCTATTAATTCTTTCTCCCCCTTAACACCTAACCATTTTGTCTCTGCCCCTGTAGCAATAATTACTGATCTGGCTTTTATTTCTTTTTCACTAGTTTTTAAAATAAAAGGGTTTACATCAAAATTAACCGAAGTTACATTGGAAGGTACAAACTTTGCACCAAAACGAATAGTCTGAGCTTTCATTTTTTCCATTAACTCTGGACCCATTATCCCTTCCGGAAACCCAGGGAAATTATCTACAAGTGAAGTCAACATTAGCTGGCCTCCCCACACATCTCCACCTAAGATTATTGTTGAGACGGCTCCACGAGAAACATAAATTCCCGCAGTTAAACCTGCAGGACCAGAACCAATAATCGCAACGTCACAAATAGTGTCTTGCATTTTTTTATTAAAAAAATTAGGCAGCTGGTGTTTCAGTTGTAGGTACTTCTGGTTCAGCAACTGGTGCATTAGGATCAGTAACTGGCATAGTTGGTTGATCTGCTACTGGCATTTCTGTAGTAGGAACAACCGGCTCTACTACCGGCATAGTTGGTTGATCAGCAACTGGTGCATTAGGATCAGTAACTGGCATAGTTGGTTGATCTGCTACTGGTGTTGTGTTTGTATTATCCATTAAGAATCACCCCATTTCTTTTTACGGTTGTAAACCGCGTTTTATTAAATCTTCAAATGTTTGTTTTCCTCCAAAGCCTACTTGTCTCCCCACTTCACTACCATCTTTAAAAAGGATTGTTGTGGGAATTGACATAACTCCAAATTTTCCTGAGGTTATTTGATTTTCATCCACATTAATCTTTACTAGGGTTATCTTGTCTTTATAACTTTCTGAAAGTTCTTCTAGGATTGGTTCTGCCATCTTACATGGACCACACCAATCTGCATAAAAATCAACAAGAACTGGCAGAGAACTTTTAAGTACGTCGGTGTCAAATGATGAATCTGTAATTTTATTTAGTGCCATATGTCTTAGACAATATACATTTTTTAAAGTTGACAAGTCAACCCCCACTTCCTACAATGCAAGTTATTATATGGACAAATTCTTCTCAGTATTTGGAAAAATAATCCCAATTCTTCTTATACTCTCCGCAATGGCTTATGGAGGTTATTACTTCGGAACACAAACCAAGAAGATAACAAAACCTGAAGCAATAACAACAGAAGATACCTCGGAAACAGCAGACCTTTCAAATTCACCTATTAATGAAGAGCAACTGATAACAATATCGGGTGGTGTTGCAAAAAGCGCGGGTCTTTCATTTGATCAATATACTCTAAAAGCAAGTGATGAGTGGAAGGTTACAAGAGAAAACCAGACAACAATGGACGAGAAACTCATTTTAGTTAAAGGGGGCTACCAAATAAGTATTTTCCAAGCTGCAACAGGAGGAGCACTTTGCTTGTATGAAGGAGATCCAGATTTTGAAGGTCCGAGCTCAAGATTTAAAACATTTAAAGAACTGACAACACAAGACGACAGGACTTTAAGAAGAAGTGGTGAGGAAAATGCAACAGCCTTTACTGTTTGCCAAAAATATAGTGACGGTAGCTTTGGTCAACCTACAAATTACGGCCATATTTCAATTAAACTTCCAAATAACTGGGATGAAAACGATTTGGAAGAAATAGACTCAATTCTTGCTTCACTTAAAAAGGTTTAAAAAAAAATAGATACTAGTTAAATTTTAATTTTATTCAACCTTAATGAATTTAAGACAACTGAAATAGAACTTGCCGCCATGGCAAATGAGGCAAGCATGGGGTTTAATAACCCAAAGGCAGCTGCCGGAATAAGTATGACGTTATAGCCAAACGCCCAAAATAAATTTTGCTTGATAATTTTCATTGTGCTTTTACTTAAATTGATAGCCATTAGAATTGATTTAAAATCTTTGTTTAAAAGCGTAATCCCCGCAGACTCCATTGCCACATCGGTTCCTGTTCCCATTGCAATACCCACGTCAGCCGCAGCCAGCGCAGGAGCGTCATTTATCCCGTCACCTACAAATGCAACGCATTTGGTTACTTTAAAGGCAACATTTTTAAGCTCTTTTATCTTTTGTGCCTTATCCTCCGGCAACACTTCTGCCAAAACATTTTTGATTCCTGATAATTTTGCGATTGCCTTTGCGGTTCTTTGGTTGTCTCCGGTAACCATCCAGACTTCTATTTTTTTGTTTTCAAGGTGTTTAACCACACCCTTTACTCCTTCTTTTAATGTATCTGCAACTGCAATGAAGCCTAATGTTTTAACTCCTTGTTTTAATATCATCACAGTTTTACCTTCATCTTCTAATTTTTTGATACTTTCACCCTTTTTATCGGGTTTACCAAAAAAATATTTTTTAGATCCAATTATCCCTTCAATTCCGAATCCTGTTATTGCTCTGAAATTGGTTACTTTTTGAAATTTTACTTTTTTCTCCATGGCATAACCTAATATCGCACCCCCTAAAGGATGCTCCGAACCCTGTTCCAAAGAAGCAACAATTGTAAGTATTTTCGGGTCTGAAACATCAGTTACCATAGGTATACCTTTAGTCAATGTTCCGGTCTTATCAAATACAATTGTATTAATTTTATGTACAGTTTCAAGACTCGCCGCATCCTTAACTAAAATCCCTTTTTCAGCGCCTTTTCCTGTCCCAACCATAATTGCAGTAGGGGTAGCTAGTCCCATTGCACAGGGGCATGCAATAATTAAGACGGCAACCAAATTAATAAAAGCATTAACTGGAAATCCGATGGTAATCGGTCCCAAAACATACCAGCCAACAAAGGTCAGAATAGAAAGCATTAAGACAATCGGAACAAAATAAGAAGAAACCAAATCCGCCATTCTGGCAATCGGCGCTTTCGTGCTTTGTGCCTCTTTAACCATCTCAATAATTTGAGAAAGCATGGTTTCACTGCCTATTTTTGTTGCTTTAAAGATAAAGCTCCCTGACTTGTTTATCGTTGATCCGATTACACTTGCTCCTACAATCTTATCAACTGGTAAAGATTCTCCCGTTACCATCGATTCGTCGATAAAACTTGATCCTCGGGTAATCACACCATCAACAGGCACTTTTTCTCCCGGTCTGACTCTTATCAAATCCCCCACTTTGACATCAGCCAGAGGTATATCTATTTCTCGGCCGTCTTTAACAATACGTGCAGTCTTTGCCTGAAGTCCCAGAAGTTTTTTAATAGCATCGGATGTATGTGATTTTGCCTTGGCTTCCAAAAATCTACCCAATAAAATTAAGGTAATGATAACTGCAGCCGTATCAAAATACATTCCTTCAACAACACCAAACATGGAAAGAATTGAATAAAAGAATGCCGCCGAAGTACCCATTACAATCAGCGTATCCATACTGGCCGTTCTATTTCTAAGCCCAGACCAAGTGGCCAGATAAAAATCCCATCCGGCCCAAAATTGGACAGGAGTTGCCAAAACCAAAAGAAAAATTGGGTTTAGATTAATACCAAACCATTCGGGAAATGAACCAACGAAAACAATTAAAGAAAGAATAGACGAAACAATGACTTTGGTTTTTAAATTTTTTAGTTCTTTGGCTTTTTCCTCTTCTTTAGATAAATTACTTTTATTAAGAATTGCCCTGTAGCCGGCATTTTTAACTGCACTTTCTAATTTTGTATCGGAGACATTACCCTCCATCTCTACCACGGCAGACTCACTGCCATAATTAACGGATGCATTTAAAACCCCGGGTACTCTGGTTAAACTTTTTTCAATTAATCTGGCACAAGATGCACAGTGCATACCAACTATCGGAAACGATTTTTTAACCAACGAGGTCGGCCCGGTTTTAATTATCATGTTTTTTTTCAAAGAAAAACCACCAGATAAATCCCATTAGTCCCAAACCACCCACAGTTACCAGTAATTTATCTGGGCTCATTTTTTCTTTAAAACCTCCATTACCTCTTTGATTGCTTCATCACTTTCTCCATTTTTAATAGAATCGGCAACACAAGTTTTAAGATG
Source organism: Patescibacteria group bacterium (assembly GCA_035291405.1). Lineage (GTDB taxonomy): Bacteria > Patescibacteriota > Microgenomatia > UBA8517 > UBA8517 > UBA12026. The sequence continues at coordinate 10,270 of DATDSD010000047.1, forward strand.
GTTTTCCAAAATTAACTCATCTACATTTTTTAATGCAGACTGAATAGCCAAGAGCTGATGAACTATATCTATACAATATTCATCTTCGGAAACCATTTGAATCACCTTTTCCAAATGACCTTTGGAAATTTTTAATCTATGTATTATTTGGTCTTTTGCTACTTGCATAATTTATTAATATAATTGATAATTGAGTCTATATCCCCCCAGGGGGGATGTCAAGAAGCAATATGAATCAAATACTTTTGGCCTTTTTAACAGGTTTAACCACGGGTGGAATATCCTGTTTTGCCGTTCAAGGGGGACTTCTTGCGGGAACTTTGGCAAATCAAAAAAAAGAAGAGCAGAAAAAATCCTTAATAATGTTTCTTTCTGCCAAAACCATATCCCATTTTATCCTGGGTGCCCTATTGGGGCTTCTTGGGTCAAGCATAATTATTTCACCTAAAACTCAAGGAGTGATGCAAATAATTGCCGGTATTTTTATACTGACAGTTGCAGCCAAATTTGCCGAAATCCATCCTATTTTTAGAAAATTTATTTTAACTCCCCCAAAGGCATTCTTTAAAATCTTAAGAATTCAATCAAAATCAGAAAGCTTAATAACTCCGGCAATAATAGGATTTCTAACAGTCCTAATCCCCTGCGGAATAACCCAAGCCATGATGCTTCTTTCTGTAACTTCGGGAAGCTTCCTCTATGGAGGACTTATTTTATTGGCTTTTGTCTTAGGTACTACCCCCATTTTCTTTATTCTCGGATTAGCCTCAGAAAAAGTATTATCAGTCAAACCATTAAGAATACTTGCTGTTATTGTAATTGCTTATTTAGGATTTTTATCAATTAATACAGGTCAAATTTTGCGTGGAAGTCCTCATACTTTTCAGAATTACAAGAATGCAATATTTAATGATGAAAATAAAAGCGGAACAAAAGGAATCAAAATTATTGATGGCAAACAAGAAGTAACAATTAATGTTAAAAATACAGCATATCAAGCCTCAACCAATACTTTAAAAATTGGGATTCCCGTAAAACTTATTTTAATAACAAACGGTACATTGGGTTGTTCCAGATCCTTTACAATCCCCGAATATAATATCAGTAAAATTTTGCCGGCAACCGGAACAGAAACAATAGAATTTATCCCGACAAAACTTGGCCGATTAACTTACACCTGCAGTATGGGAATGTATACTGGAACATTTAATGTAGTGGAATGAAGAAAAAAAATATAAATAAACCAACAGGTAAAAGCCTGTATAAAATTTCCGGTATGGATTGTGATTCATGTGCAAAAATGATTGAACTTGATTTAGAGGACGCTGGAATAACTGCAAGGTGTTCATATTCAGAATCAAGTCTTGAGATAACCCACGATCACGATAGTACAAAGGTGATTAAAATCATCAAAAAATCAGGATACAATATTACAACTATATGAATAAATTTGGAATTATTGTAATAATCGTAACAGTTTTAATACTTGGTGGGGGTGCATATTTTTTAACAAAACCGCAAAAACCCGTTGATGTTCCTCAAAGGGAAGCTAATGTATATGAATATTATTGGGGAAACGGCTGTCCACATTGTAAAGTCGTAGAGGATTTTATAAATTCATGGGACAAAAAAAATACCATCAAACTCACAAAATATGAAGTCTGGTATGACAAGGTAAACGCAAAAATCATGGAGGACAGGTACAACAGTTGCACTGAAAAACCGCAAGATCAAATGGCAGTTCCTTTTCTGATCACCCCCGACGGAAAATGTTTAGTCGGAGATGGGCCGATAATTGATCTTTTTAAAAGTCTTTAAAGAAAAGTCATCAACTCACATCATAATCCCCAAGACTAGAAGGATTAAGACTGAAATCCAGAAGTATTTTTTATCTACATAGTTTTTATATACAAAAACAACTTCACTTAAAGAAAATCCTAAAACCAACCCCCTACCAAATAAATTACCTGATGAAGACACAACCCAAAAGGCCAAAACTGCAAAAATTAGCTGAAAGTTCAAGGAGTGAAAGATTAAATCTTTTCTTTCGTCTTTTGTAGAATACAAAAAGACAATTGCCTCTTTGTATCTTTTTTCAGTAATCAAAGCCTTAGCCCTAATTGAAGTTAATTCAAAAGGTTTAAATACAAAACAGTAAAGCAAGTGATCTAAGTTGGGCAAAACCAAGCCCACAATTCCCCCAACATAAAGTGGCCAGTTGGAAAATGAAAATAATTTATTAATTAAAGTTATAAAAAGAAAATATACAAAAAAGTAGATTGAATAATTTAAAACATCTTTCTTCATACATCCATTATGCCATATTTTAAAAGGTCAACATAACCATCTTGGATAAATTCTATACCTTCAGCCTCCAGTCTTCTTTGTTGTTCCTCCATACCATTGAAAGCAAAGTTTTTGGCCAACCCCCCTTCTTTGTTCACCACCCTGTGACACGGAACTTCACTACTTTTGTTGGCATGAAGCGCAAATCCTACCTTTCTGGCATCTTTTGTTCCAAGTGCCTCTGCTATTTGACCATATGTCATAACCTGACCAATAGGAATTTTTTTAACAATATCGTATACCCTTTCAAAAAAATTTGGCATTAATCCGTAAACACTTGCACAAACATCTTTCCATACACACCGTTGTCAATCACACCAATTCCAATTTTTTTAAACCTTGGCTCTAAAATATTTTCTCTGTGTCCCTGAGAGGCCATAAGCCCTGAGTGGGCGGTGGTAAGAGTCGGGGCAAGGGCAAGATTCTCTCCAGCAAAAGTATATTTGATATTAGCGTTTTCCAATCTATCGCCAACGTCTTTTCCTTCCGGTGAAAAATGGGAAAAATAGCTTCTCTTCCACATATCATTGGCATGAGTTCTTGCTACAGAAACAATACTTAAATCCCAAGTCAACTCTGGTATTGCCAATTTTTTTCTTTCTTCATTAACTTTCATAAACAGAGCTTCCTCCACACTTTCGTCAACTTTTAAATCTAGCTTTGTAATATTAAGTTTTATTGATTCATTACTATTTGGTTTAATCGTCAGATAAGTCAGTGAATCGTTTATTACCCCACCAAAAACTTCATTGATTGTCTTTTCAATGTTTGTTGTCTTTTCTAAGATAACTCCACCTATTTTTGACTCAACTACATCTGTTTTAATTTGTGGTTTAATTGGAAAAGAGATAAAAAATGTCAGAAAAAAGGAAATAAGTATTACCCCCTCGCCCAATGCGGGGATTATTCCTAATAATTTATTTAATTTATGTTTCTTTATTTTCTCCGGCAATTTGTATACAAGGTGACCAAGTATAAATCCCAAAAACGATTCAATAATAACTGCTGAAAATAAAAACCCTAAAGCGTTAGAAATTGAAAGATTTAGAGAAAAATTAACTTTTAAAAATTCAGAGATATATTTGTAAAACCTGAGAGACAAAACAAGTGAACCAAAAAAGGCGATAAAATCCGCAAGTAATATCCAAAATCCATGACGCCATGCCTCCGTTGCAAAATAGATTAGAACTAAAATTATTATTAGATCAACATAATTTCCATTCATTTTTTAATTTTTTTAAGTTCTCCTAATTTCCACATAAATAGGCGTCCTTTACTTTCTACATTTAAAGCGTCTTTAACAAATCCACGAGCAGATTCCAACAAACCTCTGGAGGTGGTTTTAGCGAGTCTCATATAGAGAGATTTGTGAGCTAAATCATCTAATTCTTTTGCAAGTTCATATGCATATTTTTGAAATTCACGAGAAATATATTTATCAGTATCGTCATTTTTGAATTTAGCTACAGCGTTTTGTGTAGACCCTACAATGTCTCCAATTTTTTGCATATTTCTTTAGTTACTTTTTCTAAAATTATTTTTTCTTGATCAGTAAAATCCTGCAAAATATACTCTTCACCCGAAATTCTATTCATAGTATCTCTATTATCTACTCCAATTCTTATATGCCAAAAGTCTTTTGTGCCCAATTTATTGTAGATATCATTTAAGCCGTTGTGGTCTTTTGGACCTTTTCCGAACTGAATTTTATATTCTCCAAGTTTTATATCTAAATCATCATGAATAATATACAACTTCGAAAAATCTATATCAGTTTTTTTAAGTTGAGATGAAACAAAACTTCCAGAATCATTCATAAAGGTGTTTGTTTTAAATACTTTTGTCTTTTTTGAATAATCTGCAACCATGTATCCAACATTATGTCTGTTGTTTTTGTATTTCTCCCCCAGATTACCCAATCCAATTATTAACTTCATATGATTATTCTACACGAAAACACCCCCAATTATCTTGGGAGTGTTTCTTTTAAATATTCTTAGGATCCTAAAAATATTAAGCTCTCTTAACTAAAGTTCTTGCAAATTTTCCTGCAAATGGAACTTCCCATTCTTCCCCTTGCCATGCTTTATAAATACACATGAGCCAAAGAACGAAGCTTACGATTCCAACCAAAGGAACAAGTATTGCTAAGATTATAGTTAGTCCCAACATCCATTGAATTGCAAAAAGTCCTACAAAAACAACTATTGATTGCATTGCGTGGAATTTTACAAATGGATCCTTTTCTAAAACCAAGAAAAGTACTCCTGTTATTGGGCCTAATAAATAAGCCAAAGC
>DATDSD010000048.1:0-42344 GCA_035291405.1 Patescibacteria group bacterium
TTAGATGTCCTAATTAAGATATTTTCATCATATAAATTAAAAATAACGTCCTTTTTATTTTTTAAGTTGGGATTCCTAATTGATGTACCAATTGAAGTCAAGTTATTGTTATTGGCTATAAACTCTTGAGTAAATTCTCTATCTTTATACACCGAAATTCTAATATTGGAATCATAACTAGGCTGAATATTCTTGGGTATAATTTTAAGAGCAAGGGAAAGAATAACAGGAACAATAAAAACCAAGAATAAAACTGTAAATATTGTAAGCCAAATCATTTTTTTCATAATATTTCTTTATCTTGTTAATTTTTCACTTTTAAAAATCTTATATATAATCACACCAGCCCCTCCCGCAAACAACGAATGTAAAATACTTTGTAAATTATACGGATCAAAAATTTTTTGAATAAGTGTAAATGGCGTTGGAATTAAATCAAACCAACTACTATATATTCTGTACAAAGATATCGACATTGACCTATCCTGATACAGAAGTGGAATAATTGTAGCAATTACTGCTAAATAAAATAAAGGATATGATAAATACGTTTTTTTGATAGATAATATCACTACAAAAGGAGCTATCCATAAAAGCCAAGCGACATGAAAATGGGAAAAAGAAAATATAATTAGTAGGGTTGTTAACCAATATTTAAACACACTTATCTTTTTATCCATTAACCAGGCAATGTAAAATAGTGCAGCAAATAGCAAAAGACCAACTATTATTGACTCACCAAAACCAACTTCAAAACCAGGATTAAATATTCTTGTGGTCAGGCCAGATATTAAAGTTGACTTGATAAAAGCCTGGGACATAAATGGTAAAGATATAAGGCCAAAAGTTAAAAACGGTATAAAGCCTAATAGAAATTTCTCTTTTATATTTTTACCTTTTAAAATCAAAAACGGTACGAACAGTAGGGGATATAATTTAAACCCTGCTGCTATTCCCAATGATAAAGCAGCTAACTTTAATTTATTACTCTTAACCAAGATTAAGGATAGTAATGTAATCGCAACTGGAAAGATATCAACGTTTCCAAATGCATAAATATAATAAATAGTAAAAGGATTAAAAAGCCACAACGTAAATGCTTTTTTATCTAATTTTTTATCATCAAAGTATTTTAATAATAAAAAGGCTATAGCAAAATCAAAAATCAAATAGGGTAATTTTAATATAACAAGGTATTTAAAAATATTTGGATCTAATGTAAAAGTATTGGAGTCAGCATTGTTTAACCAGGTACCAAATGCTTTGCCCAAAAACGGGGATGAAATAGCCTGATATCCTCCCAGTGTAAAATAAGTTAATGGAAAATAAACAAACTCATCTTTCATGGAAAGATTACTTTTATTAGTTTCTAGATAGGTGTATATGTTAAAAACTCCTCGTCTTAAGAATTGGCTCTGAAAATTAAAAGTTTTTATATCAGGATGAAATATAAAAGCTGAAACCAATAATCTTAAAACTACTGCCAAAATTAGTAATTTAATCTTCATGTTTTAATTTTACTAATAAATATAAAAATGAAAAGAGTGATATTAAATCAAAAAAAAGTCTTAAAAACGATTCTTTATATTCTATTTCAACTTCATGTTTCCCGCTTGGAACCGCTAAACTAATTTGACCATATGGTTCCCCTGACATTATATTTACTTTCTTCCCATCAACTTTAGCTGTCCAGCCGGGGTAGTTATACTTATTATAACTAAGAGTAAAATTCTCAGTACTATCTGTTTTTATTTTTGCATTAAGAGCATTTATTTCCTGAATATCAAGTTTGACTAACTTGTTATCACTAAACACTCTTGGATAAACTTTATCTGGTCTAACTATAGTTTCTTTAGGTAATCTTAAATATTCTTCCGAAGTTTTTTTGTATTCTTCACTTGCAGATAGAATAGGAATATATCTATTTATATAATAATCATCAAGTCTCCCTAGATATTCACTTGTTTTAAAGTAATTAAAGTTAAGAGCAATAGAAAAAACAATTATGACAAGCGCTAATATTTTTTGATATTTAAACTTTGCAAAAGATATCAAAAACAAAGGACTAACCAGTGTTGTCATTGCCAAAAATCTCCAAGGGAATTGAAAATAAGGTAAAAGTGGAAGATTTCTCCAAAGATAGGCAGATCGATAATTCATCATAAAGACACTTATTAAAAAGACTAAAATTGCCCAAATTAAAATTGTTCTTTTCTCAGTATCTATCTTTTTAAATTTGAAAAAAAACAAAACTGAACCTAACCCAACCACTATTAGCCCAACAGCACCCATATAAAAAGACATTGTGTCGTAATTACCTGGAACTGATGCCCCATACCCCCAATAGGCGACAATAAATTGCTTTAATGCAGGAAAGTGATCATAAAAATTAAAAACCGTATCATATTTCATTAAATTACTCTCATATATTGCGGGAAACCAAAAATAAATTGACGTAAGAAGTCCTAAAAAAAGACCTTTCAAGTTCTTAATAATATATTTCTTTTGCAGAAAAATTAAAATAATAGCAAAGGGAAAAAACATATAAGATAAAATATTGTGCGACAATATAAGTGCTGCAGAGGAAATGGCCAGTATTACATATTTTCCTTGAATAATTGCCAAAAGAATAATTGGAAAAAATACAAAAGCCACTATCTCCCCTACACTACCCCGCACAAATATTTCCAAGGCCCTATAAGGTGCATAGACGTAAAGAATTGAACCAGCCAGAGATAATTCTTCTGACAGATAATGCTTTAATAGTTTGTACATAAAATACATTGAGAAAGGAATTGAAAGTCCAAAGAGTAATTTCATACTGTTAACCAACGAAAAACCTATCAGGTGAAACACCTCAGCGATGTAAAAAGGTAGAGGGTAAACAAAAGTAAAAAGAGGATAACCGAAACCAAAGGAGAGATCTGGAACATATCTTGGTGGAAATTGTAGCATCTTTATAACTCTATCCATTTCATATAGCCATCCAATATGCAAATCGTCTGATACCCCAAAAAAACCATTTATAAATAGATATCGAACGGCAGGTAACGATATGATTAGTACTATTAACCATATGTACTTTGAAATTATTTTTTGAAATGATTCTGTCATTTGCACTTTTTTGTCCATATCAAAAGTCCTATAAAACTAAGGATCGATAATGTATTAGCAAATGTCCTTAGGAGAGTATTTCTAAAATGGCCCTCAACATCATATTTTCCATCTGGGAGAAAAATTGAAATTCTACCTAAAACATTGTCATGAGTAATAATATGATTTTTTCCATTAACCTCAACTTCCCAATTAGGAAAATAAAAAATTGGCATTTCAATTTGAGTATCTTTTTTAACATCAATGTTAAAGGAAAATTTATTACTTTTATTTACAAAATCATAGATAATTGCATCTCCAGAGATAATAATTGGGTCTATCTGTGCAGCTTCTCTAGGTTCAAGTGCAGTTTTGGGCAAATAATCTAAAAGTGCCCCCTTTCTCTGATCGTCCCAAAGTTTACCTGACAATTTTTCTGAGTCTGAAACAGAATAATATTCTCGAGGTCTAAAATATCCCCAATTCAAAAAAATCGCCAATATTATTATTAATAAACTAATAATTTTTCTATATTTCTCCTTTGCAATAAAAACAACTACTCCCCCCAATATTGATGATGTCAAAATTGATAATGACAAAAATCGCCAAGGAAATTGGAAAAATTGTAAAATTGAAATATTCTCCCAAAAGATAGTCGATTTGTTGTGAGTCATGAAGATCGAAAATAAAAATACTGTAAATATACCTAGTACTAAAATTTTTGTTTCCTTTTTAATCTTAGTTAAAAAGATGGCAACAACTGAAACTATGGTCAACAACCAATATGGCCATCCTATTTGAAAATTCATTCCTCCCTCGGGCCCAGGAATTGAAGTTCCATAGCCCCAAACTCTGTCTAAAAATAACTGTTTGACACTAATAAAATTTGCTCTGTAATCCAACTCAAATCTGGTTAGACTCTCAGTTTGAACTAGATTTTTCTCTAAAAATGCAGGAAGAGTAAAAAATGCAGACATTCCAAACGCTAAGATCAAAGACAGTAATATTGGTTTTAAGGCTTTAAATTTTCCAACCCATACCCAATAAAACATCCAAACTAAAACAATTGGAACAAAAATAACTGTCATTATGTTATGAGTTATTAAAAATAAAAATAGTGTCAAAGAAAATAGTAAGTAATTTTTTTTCTCGGAAACAATAGCCTTATAACCAAAATATAAAACAAATGGGATTATGGAAAGCGCCAAGCTTTCTGATAATGCTCCCCTGACATAGATATCTAGCGCTTTATATGGTGCAAACATATAAAGAATTGCGGATGTTAGACCGGCATATTTACCCCACAAATTCTTGATCAACAAATACATTCCAAAACTACCTCCAATAAGTGCCATAAAGAAAAGTATCTTTGCCGATCCAATAAATCCAAAAACAAAACTTAAAATTGCACCTAAATAATAAGCTAGGGGGCCATAAAAATTAAAAAGTGGCATTCCATTTCCCCACCCCATATCAGGAACCCACCTACAAGGGATTTGAAAATCGGAAAAACACTTCCTCATCTCAAATATCCTAATTATCTGTAAATCGTCTTGATGTGAAAAGTAACCGCTTCTAAAAAGAGGCCACGAAACAAACAATCCAAAGATAAATATTACTAAAAAAGGCCAATGTTTTTTTATTGTTTCTTTGATATTAGCCATATAATTATCCCCAAACTAATTAAAGATAGATAGTTTCCTATCGTTCTTATTATTGTATCAGTTAATCTGGCCTCGATTTGATACTCCCCCTTAGTTAGTTTAAAAGTAATAAGACCATAACAAAACTTTTCGAGTCTGCAATCGTTATTGTAATGATTTACAACATTACCATCCACAGTTACCTTCATTCCTGGAAAATCAAACAATGGTAACCGAATTGTTGCATCTTCTAAAACAGTTATCTTTCCAGTTTGATAATCGCTTCCCTTTTTATAATCAACAATATCTGCCTTACCATCTAATATCTCAGGTATTGCAGGTGCTTCATTTATTGGTGGAAATGTTGCATAAATTGGCAAGTAATCAAAAATACTAATTGTCATCTGTTTTTGCCAACTAGATCCTGAGAATTTATCTGAATCTTTAATATCAAGCCAGTCTTTAGGCACAAAGAAACCTATATTAATAATGATTGCCACTAAAATTACACCTATTCCCAAAAAATATTTATATTGTTTTGAAAAATATATTGCCAATCCCCCAAGAATTGAAAGTAAAAATATTGAGATTGATAAATACCTCCACGGGAACTGCATCCACCATAGGACAGGAAGTTTGGCCCACAAAAAACTTGATTTCATATGAATCATAAACAAAGTAAGTATTGTAGAAAAACAAAGCATTAAAGAAAGAAAAGACAATTTAGGAAATTTTTTGTAATTTTTTATTGCTAAAATTCCGGCAATTAAGCCCATCAACCATTGGACCAGACCAACAGAAAGATTTAATTTTTCATCTGGAAAACCGGAAGAGCCATAACCCCATTCACGAGATATAAATAACTTATATAAGCTTACAAAATGAGCTCTATAATCAAAATAGCCACCAAGCATCGATTCAACATGAACAAATTCTTTTTCGAAAATAACAGGAAGTGTAAAAAACGAAGCCAGACCAATTCCCAATAATCCAGGCCATAATAATACTGGCCATCTCTTAATTTTATTCTCAGTAATTAACCAATAAACTGCCCAAATAATTGCAATTGGTGCAAAAATTAGAGACATCAAATTGTGTGTAGTTAATAAAAGACCCAATGATATGGCAAACCATATAATATATTTTTTCTTTTCAGTTTTGATAAGCATATAAATTGCCCAAAGAATAATCGGAAAAAATGTAAAAGCCCAAAATTCACTCATAGCTCCCCTAACATAAACTTCAACTGCTTTGTAGGGCACATATGTATAAAGAATAGAGGAAACAAAGGCAGGCCACGACCCAAGCAAGGAATCAACAAGAACAAACATTGCCAGAGCTGAAGCGACGTAGCCAATGATGAATAAGATTTTTACTGCGTCTATGTATTGGAACCCAATTCTGTGAAGCAATGCTCCAACATAATAGACGGATGGGGGGTAATAATTAAACTGAGGATATCCATATCCATAACCCGCATCAGGTACCCAGCGACATGGAATTTGGGCATCTTGGAAACATTTATCCATCTCATAGACTCTAAATGCCTGTAAATCATCTTGCATAGAGAAAAATCCTGGACGTATTAAGTTCCAACAAACAGGAATTGTAGATAAAACAACAAGAAGTATCCAAGCTAATTTTTGATGACTTTTAATGAATTTGATCACTTCTTCATTTTACAACAAAATGGGGTCTTTTTATTTATTGATTACTTTTTATTCAAATCAATCTTTACTCTTACATCAAGCCTTGAATTCGGATCATTCATCCAAACCGTTTTTGGAGTAATTTTATAAATTTTATATTTTTTACCATCAAAAACCATTGACTTAATAAACTGCATTGCTCTCTTGGTATTAATTCCGCCATAGGGATATTCTCTTAATCCGTAAAGCTTAGCAATTCTTAATGAATCTTTTAAATTTACAGCTTCTGCAATTGCTTCAATTTGAAGTCCTATTCCTCGCCCCAAAGTTGTTGTGAATCAAAAATTGCGACTGCAACTTTCTTATTTTTGGAAATATTTTTACAATGTTCTGAAGTTGGCATTGAAACAAAATACAAGTTCCAATCTTTATCAAAACAATAAACTACCGGAGAAATCCATGGACTGTTTCCTCCGACTGAAGCAATTGTTAGATATTGATTACCCTCAATTATTTTTCTAGCTAATCTATTTAAATCTCTAACCATGAACATTAATTCTTTATCAATCCTAATACTTTTTGCCACTTTTGACCAACCCAAATAATAGCGTTTATTATGTAATGCTTAATTAAACCATGATAAGTTTTACTGGAGGGTATCAATTTCTTCCATCTTTGACTCTCATCAGCAAGTTTTTTAAATGTAGCTCCATGATAATGTGTGATTACTGACTCCGGAAGGTAATAAACTTTTAAACCATTTTTCCAAGTCTGTCTACAGTAATCAATATCTTCAAAATAAGCAAAGTATCTTTCATCCAAAATTCCCACTCTTTTTTTTGCTTCTGGTGTTATTAAAAAAACAGCTCCAACCACAGCATCAACTGTTGTTGGTTTTTTGGATGTCGGTGCAAATTTATCAAAAAGTCCTCTTTGCCCTAAGAAATACTGTTTAATTGCATTACTTATCGTAGGAAAGTTAAAACAAGACATTTGGAGTGTACCATCAATATTTAATAATTTACTTCCAACAACACCGGCGTCAGGATTTTTTTCTGCAAATTCGACTAATTTATTTAAAGAATTTTCATAAACAACAGTATCATTATTTAAAAGTAGTATATATTCACCTTTACTTTTTCTAATACCTTGATTATTGGCCTTGGCATAACCGGTATTGTTGTCATTAAAAATAGCGGTGAAATTATCATACATCTTGTCATATTTTTTAAGCATTTCAACAGAACCATCATTACTACCATTATCTGTCACCAATACTTCAAAGGGGAAATTTAATTTGTGTTTATAAATTGATTTAATACAACCTTCAGTTAGATCAACAGTATTTAGGTTTACAATAACAATAGAAAGTTTTATTTTTTTCATTGATAATTTGCAAATATAGCCTCATCAGAAACTTTACATTCTTTAATCTCTTTCTTTTTGGCCTTAAGAGCAATAGGAAGCCTACCCAAAGCCATAAAAATAATTATAAAATATCCAGGATGCGCAATCGCTCGAGAAAGCATTTTTATTATATGTTTTCTAATTAAGTTTTTACTTTGAATGTTTTTCCATAGCATTAATAACTGATTTCTTTCTTTAACTCTGGCAACATATTTCTTTGGAAACTTAGAAATTGTAGACTCATGTTGATGAACTACTTTTCCGTTTGGCTCCCAAAGATTTATATAACCTCTTTTTGCAGCTCTAAAACATAAATCAATATCTTCCCAATAAAAAGGAGAGAGAAGTTTTTCATCCATTCCACCAAGTTCCTGCCAAATACTTTTTCTAAAAACTCCACTTCCACCACTTACATAAAAGCTTTGATGAGCTTCCTTGGTTTCTTTACTCATTGCAAGCTGTATATACCCTTCTGCAAAAAAACCCTTAGCACCACCATATCCTTCTTCGTGCGTTGAAACAGCAAAAACCTTTGGGTTATCAAAATGGGGTAAAAGCGACTCTAAAAAGTTTTTCTCTGGAATAACATCTGTATTTATCAAAAGAATTAAATCTCCCTTTGTGGCTCTGACACCAGTATTTACCGCAGCTGAAAAACCTCTATTTTTTGTATGCTTTATAAGCTTTATTCTGCCCGCATATTCTTTATTTAGAAAAGAAACACTGTTGTCCCAGCTTCCATCATCTACTACAATCACTTCAATTATGTTATTTACAGAGTTATTTACAGCTTCAAAAAGCATTGGTAAATTCTTTTCCATAATAGTCTTTCCGTTTATACTCGGCATAACGACTGATACGGTTAGTTTTTTCATTTTATTATCTCTAATACTTTATTTTTAAAATTTAAATAATCAAAGTCTTTTGATCTCTGAACAGTAAATTCAGAAATCGATTTGAATTTTCCAGGAACCAAAGCTATCTTTTCTGTCTTGTTTATTAGATCATTTATATTTTCCCACAAAAGATAAAGGTTTAAAGGTCCAATAATTTCTTTAAATCCTCCAGAATTAAAAACTAAAGGAACACAGCCTGAGGACATTGCCTCAATCAAGGTTATTCCAAAATGCTCTACTCCTTCAGGATTTTTAATTTCGTCCATTCCAAAGCCTGCAGCTGACCAAAAATACTTAGACTTACCATAAATTTCTCTAATTATATTAAAATCAGGGCTTTCAATAATTTCAATATTATAGTTTTTTGACAGTTTTCTTAATTTTTTAACATAATCTCCTACTCCAACTTCAGTACCACCCGCTAATATTAATTTCCAGTCTTCAAATTTTTTGTTTGTCACCAATTTTTTAAAAGATTTAATTAAAATTTCGTGACCTTTGTTTTGAACAAGATTGGAAAACCTTCCAACATAACAAATTTGGTTTTCTTTTCTTTTCGGTTTGAAAAGTTTTACATCAATGGGAGGATATAAAACTTCAGAATTAACTCCATATTCTTTATCAATAATTTTTTTAGTGAACTCTGAATTACAAATAATTTTATTCACTCGAAATAGTTTCATCTTATTAAGAAGAGACCTACCATCTACATCGTGGAAAGGAACTTGAAAATGGATGTAATTCTTCTTTGCTCTAAGCGTCGGAATACTGCCATCGCTAACCCAAAAACAGATATCATAAGAGTCTCCTCTGTTAATATTTTTTACAAAATTTATATTTTGAGGAAGTTTTAAGCCAAAACGTGCAATAAGTTTTTCTTTTATCTTTTCTTCTTTCCATTCAATTGAAACATCATAACCCAAGTCCTCTGCTAAGACTTTAGCAAAAGATAATGTATATTTTTCTCCGCCTCCTAATGTATCTAGGTACGGATTGTAGATAGCTGCTTTTCCCATAATTTTGAATAGCTAATAAGTCTACTATAAATTTGATAAATTCCATAGATAATACCCTTTTTACCATCTAAGAAACATAATTCTTTTACAAACCTCAAAAAGAATTCTCTTAGGGCAACGGATATGAAACGAATTAAATTCATTTTTGGATGATTTGATTTAAATAACAAATCTCCTTCTATTTCAGACCATTTATTGGTTTTTTCTATCATTTCATTAATTGTCATATCTTTATGATGAACAATTGAATTTTCAAGGTGTGCCAATTTACCAGCAAAAATTGGTTCTTCATGCAAATCCCCCACCCATTTATTAAAAGTTTCTTTTCTGAAAAGTCTTTTTTGATAATCTGGCCATTGACCACCGTGCTTAAATTCCTGACCAAAAATAAAATTCCTACGAGGTATTGCGTATGCATTATTTTTGATATTTGAATTTTTAATAATTTTTATTATTTCATCTTTAAGTGCTGAGGTAACTTCTTCATCAGAATCTATATATAAAATCCAACTGCCTTTAGATAACTGTAACCCTTTATTTCTCCATTTATCAAAACTTCCATTTAATTTTATTGTATCAACAGTAATTATCTCATCAGCAAAGGAAACAGAACTTAGACATTTTTTTAAAAGATCTTTATTTATCTTTCCACCCAGAAGAATTATTACTGAGAGGTCTAACGTTTTGCCCATTGCCCCATTCCTTTTTTTCCTAAAAGTGCATCAACCGCACCCCATTTTTGCCATGTTCTACCCATAAAAATAAGTCTAATAGTGTCTCTTAAAACTGCGAACTTAGTTCTTAATTTTGCATACCTTAGTGCAAAGTAGAATCTATTTCTAGTTAAAAAATAATCGTTTGTTGGGCTTCCGGAACCACCTGTTGAAGCTGAAACTTTATGCCACATACAAGTTGTTGGCACATAATAGGTTTTAAAGCCCTTACTTTTTGCTTTCATTGAAAAATCTGGATCTTCCCAATAAAGGAAAAATGATGGATCAAGGAAACCTACTTTTTTGAAAACTTCTCTTTTAATAATTAGGACCGCTCCATTTGCAAAATCTGTCTCTTCAATCTTGTCATATTGACCAATGTCTACTTCATCAACTCCTCTATGAGGGGAATATATATTGTCCCAGTCAAGTATTCCACCAGCATACCAAATAATTTTTCCTAGTTCTTTATTTTTATATCTGTCTTTGTGAAATTCGTACCCTGAAGCAAAATACATTTTAGGAGATGCTATACCAGCGTCGGGGGTTTTCTCCATAAAATCAACCAACTTAACTACCATATCAGAAGGAACTATCACATCATTATTGAGTAGTATTATATAATCAGCTCCTCTTTTTAATGCATCTTTAATACCATAATTATTTCCTCCAGCGTAACCCCTATTGGCTCCACTTTGAATAAACTTATATTTCATATTGGGTAGGCTATAATTTTTAAGTTCATTCTCTGTTCCATCTGAAGAATTATTGTCAACTACTATACACTCAAGATTAAGGTTTCCCGATTTAAGCACGGCAATATCCTTTAACTCCTCTTTAGTCATAGCAAGAGCATTGGTTGTTAAAATTATTATTGAGACTGAAGGCTTCTTTTTATTTTTAACCATATTGTTTTAATAAAATTATTACTTTCCCTAATTTCTGATTCAACAAACCACCAATTTATTTCTCTAAATGATTTTCTAAACTCTGGTTCAATTTCCGACAGACTGATTTTTTTCTTTTTGAAATCTTGTTTTTGCCAAAGTTTGGTATAAAGAACAACTTCGGACAATGACTGTAAAAGTGAAAGGGCCAAACCATGTAAACCGTCTTTATATCCACTCTCATAAAAGTATCGCCTTAGAAATTCCGATAGAGGTTTTCCTATTAACATAGTCCAAACAAATTCGACTCCTTTTCTATTAAGTTCCCTTGCCTGGACCGTGGTATATCTGTTCATTCTGGTTACATATTCCTCCAAAGATGAATAGGCTTTGTGTTTTATGGCCAATTCCTCACTTATTGGTAAATCATAACCTTTGCCAGTAGTCATTGGAACCGAATGAATTACTTGATTCCATGAAACACTTCCCCTTTTAAAAAATCTTATATTCATATCCGGCCACCAACCTGTGTGTTTCATCCACTTCCCAAAAATAATATTCTTTCTGGGAATTCTATAAAAGTCAGCAACAGGTTTTTTTACTTCTTTTTTTAGAAAAAGTTTTAAACTTTCTGACAATTCTTCATCTGGATCTAAAAGTATTATCCACTCATTTTTAGCCTTACTGATGGCAAAATTTCTAGCAGGCTCGACAAATTGAAGTTTTTTATGCCTAAATACTTTTGCACCAAAACTTTTAGCAATCTCACGAGTTGTGTCAGTTGACATCATATCTACAACAACTATTTCATTAGCAAAACCCTTTAAAGAAGATAAAGTTCTGGTTAACCTTCTTTCTTCATTATAGGTATTGATTACTGCTGAGATTTTAGGCATATTTAGAATATTATAACAGTTTCGAATCAAACCTGTATGCTATTTGTTAGAAAATATAGTAACTTCTTTATTCTCAAAAATCTTTGTTAAACCTAGTTGAGAATCTCCCAAATATGCATGTTGATAGGTATTTCCTGGTAGGTTTTTTAACCAGTAAACATAGGCTATATTATTATCTTTTAAAAATTGCCTTGCCTTTTTCTCGTCAGATTCTTCATACCAGTCTAAAACGTCTTGTCTTCGTTTTTTCCAATCATAACCCATTATGTTTAAATTTACTTCGTCTTCTAAAAATACATCTTTTTGGGAAAAGGCAGACACATAAGCTGTTGATTCATATAGAAAAAGTGGTCTTGGTGGGTTACTCTCCGCCTGTTTTGCCATAATAGCATCAAATGGATAAGTAAGGACTACACCTTGCGGTTGGTCTTTTAAAAAATCTAAAGCTTCCATTTCAAGGGTTGATATCTTCGCCTGTGGCATTAGTGGTAAATAGTGTTGCATGGTAGACCAAACTCCTAAGATCGTAAATAATAATATAAAAATTATCAAAAATCTTCTAAACACGTATTTAAGCTTTTCCAAAAGTAAACTCGTTGAAATACCGGCAAGGATTGAGAAGAAAAATAAATAATAGTAAAAAAATTGAATAGTATTCCAAGGAGTTCCTCTTTGAACGAAAAACATGGGAATTAAAATAGCTGCGATTAATATTGAGAAAATAAATATCATTACATCATTAATCTTTTCTTTTCTTTTTAGAATTCTTACTACAAAATCAAAACCGATAATTCTTAACCCCATATTTCCAATTATAAAAATAATAAATGATATTCCGTAAAAAATTATTCCCTTAAGCCAAATTTTTCCCATCTTATAAGTAGTCATTGCAGAATAAAACTTCTCCCAACCCAATCTGTCAGAATAAGACATTAGTGTTTCCAAAAACCAAAATGGTTGCCACTGAATAGAATTTGAAGCTTCTTTATTAAATGGAATAAATAATAATATAGATATCAAAATCGAAGAAAGGAAAAGATACAATATTTTTGGACTTCTTTTAAAAGTAATGTTGTATATTGCAACCAGAAAGAGTCCCCCCAAAACAAGTAGACCGGCATAAACTTTAATCTGGATTAATAAACCAAACATTAAAGCGATTAGTATAAAATATTTAATGGAAGAATTTTTTAAGTATTTTATTAAGAACAAGAGCCCCCAGAGTATAAAAATTAAGGATAGTGCAAATGGAGGATTTATAAGCGTTGAGGAAGACTGAGAAGACCAAAACATAGATTCACCAGTAATTACCCTATCCCTTAAGTATGTAACGACAAACCCAAAACTGCTGCCAAAAAAAACAAAAAATAAAGCCCATAAACTTTCATTTGTTGATCTTCTCCATTCGTATACAAATTTATAAACCAATATACCTATAAGGATTGAAAAGATAATGGGTAAAATCTGAAAATAAAGAATACTTATAGGAATACTAGTTATTTTATTTAGTAAAGCAAGCAATAAATCAAAACCGAGATGATAATTTTTTAAAGCAAAACCTGAAAAAACAGGGTTATCTAAACTTCCTCTTGAGAGGGATTCTGCTAGTGCAATGTGCCAAATGCCATCATGCCCATTTGCGCCCCAGAAACCAACACCGTAAGGATAATTTAATCCATTTCTGACCATGGTCAAAGACCACAATAAAACACCAACGATAAAGGTTATTATTGTAAAATAGTAGGGTCTATTTTTTTGTATTGTTATCCGAATTTTACTTATTTTTGTCCCCATGCTTCAATTTCACCGGTATATGCTTTAAATGCAATATCTTTGATTTTTGACTTAGAAATTAATTTCAATAAATTTTCAAATACAAATGGAGAATAGTATTTTAATCGATTAAGAACATACTCTATGCTTAAAACATGATAGGTCCTTCTTGTTTCAATATTTTTGTATCCCGTTTTTTCTAATGCCAATCGCAATGATTTTTGAGAAAAATACATAATGTGTTCGCCTGGTTTGTAATGGTACCAAAGACCCTTTAATAATTTATGCCATAGGCCACCGACATCCGGAGTAACCAAAAAAATATAACCTTTGCTTTTTAATAATTTATAGGATGTTCTAAGTTCATAAAGAGGATCTTCAACATGCTCTATAACATCTTGATATGCGATTGCATCAAATGAATTTGGTTTAAAATCTGCTTTATCTAATGTTGTATTTTTAACATCCAACCCTCTTTTTTTTGCAAACTCGTATGCAAATTTTGAAACTTCAACACCGTAAATATCTTTCCAACCTTCTTCCTTAGCAGCCATTAAACAATCCCCCAAGGCACAGCCAACATCTAAAAAATTTTTCTTTCCGCCGATTCTTTTTTGTAATTTATTAAGTCTGTCTGTAAATGTCTTTCTATTAACTCTCATGCCTTCATAATAATTTGCATATCCGCCTTTTGGATTTTGGTTTTGAAAGTAAGATTTATCATACTGAGCCAAAACATTTTCAGAAGGAAAAAAGTCCCAAACAAATGAACAATTATTACACTTAGCCAATTTATATCCATGCATAGCCCAATACTCTAAAGTATTTTTGTTTCCACAAATCAAGCAAACATGTTTATTTTGTTTAATCATTTGCTAATTTCGATTAAAAATGGTTTTAAAGCTTTTTTTAGCATCTTCAACTAAACTTACCCCAATCATCGAAACTATTGAGACTGCATAGGTAATTACTCCTGCTAGAGTTAGAATTCCTAATGAATAAAAACTCACTGATAAGAATTTCTTAAGAAAAATCAAAACTAAAAACATAATTAAAGATGCAACTAACGGTTTAATTATTGAATCATAGATTGAAAAATTAACATATTTTTTAGCGATATATATAGCAACGATTGAAGAAAGTCCCACCAAACTATATCCAATAGATGCTCCATTTACTCCAAACTTAATCGCCAACAGTGGTATAAGCGCCCAAGTTAATACTGTCCACATAATCATTAAGTAAAAAGTTATTTTAATTTTACCAATAGCATTTAATAAATTAGTTAATTGAGTAGTAGCGGCCGCAAATGCAAAGTTAATTGATACAAAGATTAAAGGAACTAGTGCAATGGTCCATTTATTATATTTAGGAATAAGTTCTACAATCCAAGGCATTAATATAATAATTCCCACTAAACTTGGAAAAACCAGTAAACAAATGAAAAATATCGATCTTGTTACACTTCGTTCCAAATGATCCTTTTCTAATTGTAATCTGGAAAAAGCAGGAAAGGTAACACGTGTAACTGTATCCATAAAAAAGGTTAGCGGTAATCGCGCTACTTTTTGAGCAAAGGAAAGTACACCAATACCAATCGGGCCAATAATTCCACCCAATATAAGTACCATTCCATCATCTTTAAATGTAGCTAGAAGAGTATTTACTTGATATGGAACACCAAATTTAAATAATCCCTTTAAGGTTGATGTAGAAAAAGCAAATCCTAGTCTCCAAGGCTGAATCCAATAAATTGTAACTAGGCCAACTAAACTTCTAACAACAACTGCAATAGTAAAACTGGTAATACCAAATCCTTTCATTGCTAAAAATACTAAAATAATATTATAAACAAATGTTTCTAATATTTGAGGGAAAACTAATTTAACAAACTCTAATTTTCTTTCCAATAAAACAGATGGAATACTTTTAAAAGAAGATATCCAAAGTGAAAAACCTAATGCATATAAAAGATATTTTCCAGAAACCGTAAGAGAATAGTGACTTACAATTAATGGTGAAAAGAAAATCAGTAAGATGAGAAGTATTAACATCAGAATTTGTTGAACAGTGAAGGTTGTTTTAAGGTCAGTTTCGGATGGAGCATCCTTTTTCTGAATGAGAGCAGCTGCTAAACCAATATCAGAGAAATATGTCAAAAAATTAACAACCGCAGAAACTATTGCAAAAACTCCAAATTCACTAACACCAAGATAAGCAAAAAGAAGAAGTTGTGCAACTAGCGAGACAATTTGTAAAACCAAAGTCCTGCCAGTTAAAACAACCACTCCCCTGACAGATCGCGATTTTACATCATGAATTGACAAGTTTTCATTATCCACAGCTAAATTGTAACATCTTGAGGGTTACTTTTTTAGTTCAAAAAGATAAAGCTCTTCTTGTGGACCATATATGCCGTATTGATCTGAATCTGTAAGTCTTAAAGCTTTTGGAAACTTTCTAATTAATGTGAAACCCTGTTCTTCCGCATCCGCCCTAAATCTTGATTTATTAATAACCAAATAGGTTTTATTTCCTGCCTCAATCGACTCTTTTAAGCTTTTTGGTGTGTCAACAATAATAACACCCACACCTATAACGATAACGTTATCAAGATCATTTAGATATATTTGTAATCCATCTGGCAAAGTACCGAAATATCCTTCTGTACCAACAACTATTTGTTTTCCTGGATTTTTTGCTTCCTCGTCTTTTAAGTAATCTGCAACTTCTTTTATACCTTGTCCTGCAGTCCATTCTTCCAAATACCCAGATCTTTCTCCTCTTGGAAGATTTGCTTTTTCAGGATTGTTCCAAAGATAATAGTTAAATTGCATAGCCTGAAAAATAAATATAACCAATATAAAAGCAATAAACCTCTTTAAGATTCTTGATTCAGTTAAGAAAGCCATCGCCACAATAATAAAAAGGTATGGAAAGATAAAAAACATGTATCTAGCTGTAAATACTCTAGCTAATTCTGACTGAATAAATAAAGGGAAGATTGACCAAAGAAGTAAAATAAAAGCTTCTTTAATATATTTCTTTAATCCAAAATATATACCCAAGAAAAATAACGGGATCAACATAAATGGACCCATTTTAATAATCCAAACTCCAAAATCTTTTAAGTATGGAATTAATGGATCAAAAAAATTAGTCCATATATGACTAACCGGCAATACATAGTCCCCTGTTCTAGAGTTTAATAACTCAAAATTGGGCCCAAGTCTTTGGATATTATACATACCAAAAGCTAAGACATAGGTGACTGTTAGAAGCGCAGAAAGTTTAAAAAATTGAGTTACTATTTCATTTTTCTTTTTTGACCAAGGAATTAGTACCCAAAAGCTTGGCAAAAGAATTGCAAAAAATATTGCAGGTGATTTAGTTAACACAGCAAATCCTAAGAAAAATCCTGTAATTAATGCAAGATCAAGTCTTTTATATCTTGCAGTTAAGACACCAAAAATAGCTGTCCAGATACCAAACATTGAAAGCATTGAATCAACTAAAGCCATTCTGTCAAAAAATACAGCAAACGGTGAAACACTGTAAAGAAAAGTTGAAATTAATGAAACTTTCTTATTCTTTAGTAAAAGATAGCTTAAAGTAAATATCCCTACAATTGTTCCTAAACCAGTAACAATTGAAACTAATCTACCAATGAATAAAGGGTCAGAAAAATATTTAATGAGAAACATTAAAACCCACATAAACATAGGTTGTTTACCATCAGATAAAGGTAAAAATCTTAAAGTGGGTTCATTTGCCATTACCTGTGCCCACCTAACATAAATTGCTTCATCAACAAAAATTGGCAATTTCGTGAGATTGTAAAATCTAACAAAAAATCCAATCAAAATAATTGCAAGCAACCCAAACCCTGTCCAGTTCCATTCACGAAATATTTTTTTGAAGTCCATATAATCAAATATTATCACAAATAAATAAACTATTTTAATCTTAATTCGAAAGAATAATTATTGCATTAGAAGTTTTAATAATACGGGAATTTCAAAAACACCATCTTCTGCAGAAAAATGACCTTTTTTATCTTCAACAATAATCTCTGCATTAAAGTTATCTTTAAATAATTTTTTATTAATTTAAAAAAGGTACTACAGGATCATCTTTAGAAAAAATACAAATAACCTTTTCCACTTTTTCTTTTATATTTTTCATATTTACATCAAATTTTAACCACGGTTCTGCCAATAATTTTTCTTCATTAGTTGATAAATTTAAATACCACCATGGCGCAACTAAAATAAGTCTATCTGCTTTTTGATCGGTGGAAACAGTATTCAAAAATCTTAAAATTGTTTGACAACCAATTGAATGACCAATAAAAATATCATCATCCTTAATTTCACCAACAACTTCATGCAATTTATTCACCCATAAACCAATTTTTGGATAATTAGTATCAGGCATTTCAGGTACAACCACCTCAAATCCTAAATTTGAAATTTCTTTTTTTGCCCAAGGAAACCATTCCTTCTTTGGATTTCCTCCCCAACCGTGAATTATAAAAACCCTAGACATTTATATATATTAGTATTATATCCCCTGCCAGATTAGACCGATGCCATCAAACTGTTTCATTCCTCTCATACCATCAAATCCGTCAGGAAGAATTATTGAAAATATTTTAGTCTCTCCTTTTTGAGGGGGTATGTCAGCCTTAATTCCATAATAATCAAAAATAAACTTAAAACCAAATTGGTCACCAGGTTTTATGCTTAACGATATTCCATAATTTTCTTTTCCACCCTTAGAAATTATAAACTCGGTAACATCAATTTTTGATTTAAGACTCCAACTTCTTTTGTAACTGTACCACGTTTTAAAATTAAGGTACGTGGCTACAACTAAAATTATTATTAAAATAATTCTTTTTTCTGATATTTTCTTTAACAGAAAACCCAACATAAATATAAGAGATGGGATAGTCATCATCAAATAATATTCTGAAAATTTTCCCTGTTGTATGTAAAAAAATGACGATGGGAAAATTGTTGTGATCAAGAGAAGAAGTGCTAGTTTTTTACTGTTTTTATCTCTAAGTAAGCTAATACAATTTACCAAAATCAATGCAAAAAAGCCTTTTATAATAAAACTGTCCAAAATATTTACACTTCTTGGATAAACTAGAGAAACTACGTTATACGCCAAAGTGTTTATAATTTTTCCAAACCCCACAAAATAAAGAGCACCATCACCCTTTGTAATTTCTAGAATCCTTTTAATATTTATAAAATTATGAGTTATATCAAAAAGTATATTTGGAGACAAACCAACAAATAAAATACATAAAGAATGTAAAACTATTGAAAGTCTTGGCTTAACAGGTCTCACAAATACTAAATAGATGAAAATAGACAAAAAGCTCAAAAATATACCAAAATGAGATTGAAAACCTAAAATAAATCCTGTTGTCATTAGTAAATAACCAAAATCATTCTCTTTAGAAATATATGCACCCCAGAGAAAAACTATCTGGGAAATAAAAAAAAGAGACGGTGCCCAGGGACTTTGGTCCCATGTTATTAAGTTAAATGAAATTGAGGTTAAAAATAAAAGAATAAAAGAAACTTTTTTATCAATAAATTTATTCGTAAATAAGAAAACTGCATATACTGTTATAACTCCAAGAATTACACTCAAAACTGCTCCTGAAATCGGGTTGTCATCAAAAAAATAAGAAACCGCACTTGTAAGATAGACATATCCAGGCCCAATGGAAAAGTCTCCAACAGATGTTTTGGGCCCAAGTAAAGCTAAGTCTCCATTCAATATTTCTTTTGCACGATAGGCGATCCACTCCTGATCTGCGTCAAACATGGTTCTCTCTGGAAGTTTATAGAAACGTAAAAACGTTCCTAAGATAATAAAAAAAATAACTAAAAGATTATTAAAAGTAATAAATCGTCTCATTCATCATTTCAACAAATAGACCCCTTTAATAGCATTTGCTTTAACCTTTAATAAATCCCTCAAACCCTCCCATGAGTCTTTAATTGGATTAACTTTTGTTCCCTCCTTATGATGCCAAACAACAGGAACCTCAGTAACCTTAAGTTTTAATTTCTTAGCAATATACAATATTTCCAAATCAAAACCAGCAGAAACTGAAGCTCCGCTGGTTAATTTTGTTTCATTAAATATTTTTAATCTCTTGAATATTTTCTGACTAGCCTCTTTTGTAAATGCCTTAAAACCACACTGAGTATCTTTAAATGGAAGTTGTAAAATCAAATTTCTTAAAATCATAAATCCAAAAGCCATTGTTTTCCTTATTAATGGAGCCCCTTCTCTTCCTGCACGTGATCCAATTACAACATCAAAACCTTCGTTAATTTTTGATAGCACTTTCTCTAATTGATCAATTGGTGTAGCTTGATCCATATCGTCAAAAATGATAACTTTCCCGGTAGCCTTAAGCATTCCTGCAATAACTGTCCCTCCTTTTCCTCTGTGGGGTTCTCTAAAAACTTTTATGTTGTTATTACCAGAGGATAAGTTATGACTTTTTGCAAATTTCTCCGATAATTCTGCCGTCTTATCAATTGATCCGTCATCAACTACCAGTATTTCCCATGAATAATCTTGTTCCTTTAAATAATCAACCATTCCAGAAAGAGACCCTGTTCTTATATTGTTTTCTTCGTTATACGAAGGAATAACAATTGAGAGAAATATATTTTTGTCATCTTTGATCAAATTTTGTTTATTTTGTTTTGTCATTTTGTTGTTTTTATTCAACATATCCAAACATTGAATCTGTAAGGTTAGAGTTTGCACCACCACAACTATTAATTACCTCCTTCATATTATAACGCCCATAATCAGGATATATAAGACCTAATGAACCAAAACTTTTATCTATCTTATTAACTAATTCGTGGGGAAAAACAATTGTATAAACAGGCGAATTTGAAATTGGATTATTAACATGCATTCCTTCCAACCAATAAAGATATCTGTAACCCAAATCATATCCAGGCTTTGTAATATACGATATTGAAACACAGGGATAGTTATGAGCCAGACTATCTATTTTAATTTCTCTAACCAGTGCTATTTTTTCAACATATCCTTTTTTATCAGTATTGTATCTAAATAAATAATTTAAATTTGATAAGACAAATAGACCAAGTAAAATATAAAAAATCTCTTTGCCTAAAATATTCTTGTGAAGATCTGACAGTGCAAGCGATAGGATAAAGATCCAAACAATATTCATTCCATTTAAATAATATTCTGAAGGGTTAAGTGGGTTAAGTGTAAAAAAAAGTAAATATAATCCTTGCCAGACTAAAAAAATTGTGCACAAAAAAGTATTAATTCTTTTGGTTCTGTATAAATAAATAAATAAAAGTAGATATGTAATAAATACTAATTTCGGATTAATAAAATTATATTTTGATAAAATACCAATAGCATTTTTGTTAGCCAACTGCATTACTCTATCAAACTTTGCAGATTTACTTAAAAACACCACACTTGTTTCTTTCTTGGTTGTTAAAGAAAGAACTATTGATTTAGTCTGACTGAAATTATGTCGATATTCGAAAAATAAAAGTGGACCATTTACCACAAACAACATAAGCAAACCAACAAACAATGCCTTTAAATTTATTTTTTGTTTTGAGTATATAAAAGCTATTAAAATTAATGGTGTGAGTAAGATAAGGGCAAGATTTAAATGCCACACTAGACCGATTAAAATTGCAGATAATATAAATCCATAAAGTTGTTTACCCTTAAAAATTAAAAATAAGCTATATAAAAACCAAACAGTCAACAAGACTACAGGCATCGTGGGAACCACTTCACGATCAGTAAAAACCATTAAAGCCGAGACAGAATAGATAAAAGCACCAATTAAACCTACTTTAGTATTTGCAATTTTATTAAAGACAAAAAAAATACTGTAAGTTGTAAAAACCCCCAGTAAGATTGTTAAAAATACTGCAGGTAATGGATTCATCTGTCCAAGTAAATAAAATGGTATTTGCAGATAATAAAAAAGTGCACCTATAAAAACACCCTGACTTGAAGTTTCTTGTCCTATCAATCGAAGATGTCCATTCACTAAGATATCTTTAATTATCCACGAAGCAAGGTCAGAATCATGAGAAAAAACATAATAACTTTTAAAGTTATATATACGCACTAAAAATGCGACCGTAAGAATCAAAAATAAAATTAATTTATTTGTTTTATTCATGTGTGATTCTCTCCCTTTTATCTACGGTTATACCTCCAAATTTAACCGACTCTGTAACTTTACCTATTCCATCTTGTCTATCAAGCCAAGCTTCAAGTCTTTCAGGGTGTGGTGGATCAATTTCATATAAAGTATAAAGTACTGTTGTTAATTTTTCCTGCTGTCCTAAATTTTGCCATAGAAATAAGTATTCATATGCATATGGAATAACTGGTGGAACATAAACATCCACATTAAAGGGATTATTCTTACTGTCCGACTTAATCCAGTTAATTACAGATAGTTGATTCTTAAAAGCAATAATTTCTCCGTCATTTAAACTTTTGCCATAATTAAATTTGAAACTTTGATAGTTTTTAAAAAGGAAAATGGACATAAAAATAATTAATATAAATTTGCCAAATTTTAACTTTGTTAAATTTATAAAAATGAATGAAAAAAACAAAATAAATATTAGATAATATCCGGTGAAATAATAATCATAAAATCCTCCCAAATTACTAACAAAGAATAAAGTACCCAAGAATGGAGCCAAAAATAAGATAAAAACTATCTTAAATCTATCTTCTTTCCAATATTTCTTAAAATTACGGAATATATTAAAAATAAAAAGAACAAAAAAAGGCAAAAACAATAAATTACCGTTCACAAAAAACTTCGATGCAAAAATATCATAATATGTTTTTAATCTTAATATTAAAATTTGAACAAAATTGTAGGTAAATGAGTTTTCTTGAAATATAAAATTATATAAAGCACCAGATAAAACACCAGGGTGTCTTATTTCAAAAATCATCTGAGGAAGAAATGTAAACAAAAAAGTCATCAAAGAAAGTATGAGTATTTTTAAACTTGGTAATATTTTACGGTTAATGAATAATATTAATATTAGAGCCGGAATATAATAAATTTCAGTTGCAGCACCAAAGTTTAATCCCATTCCAATTAAAAATGTAGCCAGTGGTAGAGACCAAACTTTTTTCTCTAAGTATCTAAAAAATACCCAAACCAGTGCTATTCCAATTAATAACATTGGTGTAGGATTTGAAAGCCAACGTGATGAATTAATTATATAGCTGGAAAATCCAGCCAAAAAAGCAGCCAACAAACCCACACTTTTACCTCCTAATTTATTTCCCACATCATACAAAACATAAATTGCAAAAACAGTAATCGAAATTAAAAAAAATGATGGAAATATAGGATTTCCTTTACCTAGGTAGTAAAATGGTGCAATTAAATAATAATACCAAGGTCCTCGAAACATCCCCGTAAAACCCATCATTGGTCCAATTAGAAACAATTTACCTTTATTGATTAAGTCCCAAATTACCAAGGCATCTCGTCCTTGGTCATACCAAAAACCTAAAAGTTCAGGTAATCTATAAATTCTTAAAAGAAATGCGGACAATAAAATGATGAGGATATTAAACCTTTTTGTTAGCATATTTCCTACACACATCTAAAACCTTCTCAACAGCTTCATTAAAAGGCAATCCTTCAATTTTAGTCGCAGAAGCGACTTTGTGGCCTCCCCCACCTAATTCTTTGGCAATTTGCGATGTATCAAAATCGGTTCTACCCCTAAAACTCACAGTCATGTAATTTGGCTTCTCTTCAACTCCAATTAAACCAAAGTCTGTGCCGTCAACGATTGGAGCAAACAGACTTGCAGCTTTTGATTTTGCTTCGTCTAACGAATTATATTTACTAAAAATTTCATAAGGCACAAAAGACCAAGCAAATTTAAATTCGTTGTCTATTTCCATATTTAGTAACACTTGAGACCAAAATTTTAATAATTCTATTTTTTCGCTTCTATAAATTCTATTAGTAATCATGTCTTTATTGGCCCCCAACTCCATCAAAATTGATGCAATTGATAATGTTTTTGGAGTAACATTTGGATAAGCAAATGCTCCAGTATCACCAATAATTGAGGTTAGTAAACACTCAGAAATATCTTTGTCTAAACTAAATTGCCAATCTGCAAAAACATCAAAAAGGATCTCACCCACCGAAGTGGCTTTATCATCAACTAATCTAATATTTCCCTCTAATGTACTTATGTAATGATGGTCAATAACAACCGTAAAAATATTTGGCTTTTCAGAGGTATCCTCGTCTAATAAAAGCGATAAATTTGGAGTATCTAAAGTAATAAATAAATCATACTGAGAAAAATCAAATTTTTTGAATAACACCCCAAGCTTGATGTCATCATATCCACCTAAATAATCAACTTGTTTAGTAATCTGATCGCTTGGACAAATAACATCTACCCGTTTCCCCATTTTTTCCAAGACTAGCTTCATCGCCAACGTACTACCTAATCCATCAGGATCAGGGCCACGATGGCAATTGAGAAGTATTTTATTTGCCTTTTTTATTTCATCTAAAATTAATTGTGATTCTGGGTAATTCATAATTTTAATTTCAAGCCTTGCTTATCTTGAATGTATTAATTTGTATATTATAACACCATCAACTTCCCATTTTTCTTCAATTTTACTCCAGCCGAAATTAGCTACCTCTGCTTTAGGAGAATGTGTTGGATCACACTTAACCTCTTCCATTTCACAAACAACAAACAATTGATTTGATATGGATTTACTGTCCCATATATCAGCATGTAGGGGTGTGTATCCTTCTTTTTCCAAAAAATAAGCGTACCCGTCTTCATAATTTCTTTCCGCCAAGACTGCCAGATTAAAGGAGGTTTCTTTTGATTCCTCAATTATTTTTGATGAAACATTTTGAGCTCTTTGAAGTTGTTTGTTTGGTGAATACTTAAGAGGAGAATTAATAATGTTAATGTAAACTACAAATAAAAATAAAAAAATCAACATTGTTTTGCCAATCTTACTTAGACCATCAAAAACTCCATCTATGAAACCTGCTAAGAATAAAAATGGAGCAGTAAACAAAAGACCAAAATAATGATCATGTATTTCAAACTTAAAAAGACCTAAGCCAAAAAGACCAGCAATCATCCAAATTGTCAAAGTACTAAAACCTGACGCTTCATTGGTGTGTAGTCTTTTTCTACCCAACAAAAAAAGTACCGATGGAATAGAGATAACCGCAACTATTATCTTTCCTAGAGTTTCCATTCTTCCCGCCAATAATCTTGTTGATATTAAATTAAGAACTTCAGGTAATTTAATTACAGATGCCCAAATATTTTTGGAAAAAGCATCTTCTCCGGTAACAAAAAGTGAACTTGCTGCTTTGTAGTTAATCCAATCATGTCTTATATCAAAGAATAAAAGAGGAGACATCAAACCTAAAAAAATTACCAAGGAAATAGCTGATAATTTTATAAATCTAACAACTTTTGCTTTCTCGTTTATTTCTTGACTTTCAAAAGAAGTCTTTAAAAAAATTAAAATCCAATAAAAGCCCAGCACAGGTGCCAGAAGTAGTCCAAAATAATGAGACTGTAATACAAAAGCATAGGAAATCGCACAGGTTAAAAGCCATTTAAAATTCTCTCTTTTCCAAACCATCCAGATTGAATAAATAGCAAGCAGTGAAAAGAAAGGCATTATGTTTGGGTTCCAAGAACTTTTGGAAAAAATTATTACAGTTGGAGATATTGCATAAAGGGTGGCAGCAATTAAACCCGCTCTTTTAGAAAACCACTTAAGTCCTACATAATAAACCATAAAAATGGTAGCAACACCTATTAATGCAATCAAGACAGATGGGCCGACAGGAGAAAAATTGAAAAGCCAAAGAAAAGGAGAAATAAGATAATAGTAAAGTGGGCCTAGATACATGTTTCCGATTGAAGTGCCGGGGCCAATCAACATCAAATCAAAATCAACTAAAAATCTTCTGACGATAATTGCATCTCGCCCCTCATCTCCCAAAAATGTCATATATTCTCCAATTTTGTAGAGTCTAAAAAATGCTCCAATTAATAAAATTGTAATAAGTATCGAATTTTCTTTTAGAAATTTTCTCATCTTAATTTACGCCACAGGCGAAACAAATCAACGAAACTCTGTAGGATTACCTTTACATTTCTACCGGTTCCCTTTCCTTGTACCCTTGGTAAATGTGTAACAGAAATCTCAACTATTTTAAAACCGGATTTTTTTGCTTTAATCAAAAACTCAGAGGAGATAAATGCACCTCTTTCACTTTCTAACGTGGGAATTCTGTTAATTACTTTTTTACTAACTAATTTAAAACCACAATCAATGTCATGAACATGTAAACCGAAAAGTATCATTACGGCTATTTCCCACATTCTTGAAGTTATTATTTTAAATTTACTTACTTGTCTTTTTTTGTAATAACCAATTATTAAATCAGCATTTGTTTCTTGTTGTTTCTCAAAAAATAAATTTATTTCACTAAAATCAAATTGGCCGTCTGAATCAGTAAAGATAATCCAAGGATATTTTGCATTATAAAAGCCAGATTTAAGACTTGCACCATAACCTCTATTTACTTCATGATTAATAACTCTTATTCTTTTATCTTCACTTGAAAGTTCTTCTGAAATTTTTTTTGTATTGTCAGTTGAACCATCGTTAACAATTATAATTTCCCAATTCTCGACATATTTTAAAAGAACAGCCTTAGATTTTATAACTGTATTTTTAATATTCCCCTCTTCATTATATGCAGGGAAAAAGACTGATAATGATTTTATTTTCATAAAAAATAAATTTGAGATTTCATCATAAAGAAATTTGTATTTTCATCTATTAGTCTAACACAAGTGAAGCTATTTGTGATATTATCAAAGTATGGGTCGAATCAAAAAATTCATTCCTCTTATTCTCCTATCTTTAATTCCCACGCTTTTGATTTGGCTTCCATTTTACTTAAGAGTCAAGTCATTTTGGACAATTCCACTTCCACAACAGGGAATGGCAACAATTGTCGCTAACTTTGATGGACCATTATATTTAGCCGTTGCTAAAACTTTTTATGATCCTCAAAGTTTAGGGGCTAATTATCAGTTTCCCTTATCTCATGAGTATTACTCTGCACATTTTCCGCTTTTCCCAATGTTAATTAAGGTTTTTTCACCAATTTTAGGACATCCTTATTCCATGCTTTTTGTGACACTAATTTCTTCAATAATGGCACTTTACTTTTTTTATATTCACTCACGAGAATATTTATCCAAAGAAAATGCGCTGTTTCTAACTTCTGTTTTTTCAATTTTTCCTGCTAGATGGTTAATAGTAAGATCAGTTGGATCACCAGAACCACTATTTGTAGCCTTAATTCTTGCATCAGTCTACTACTTTAGGAAAGAAAAATATTTACTTGCGGGAATTGCTGGTTTTTTCGCCCAAATGACAAAATCTCCTGCAATTTTACTTTTCTTTGCATATTTAATTCAGATCATTATTCCTCACATCAAAGACCTTAAAAAAATAGAGTTTAAGAAATATTTACCATTACTTTTAATTCCAGTTGGGTTATTGGTCGTTTTTACAATATATGCAGTAAGGTATGGAGATTTCTTTACTTATTTTAAATCTGGAGACAACATTCATCTTTTCTTCCCGCCATTTCAAATTTTTAATTATTCAGCCTCATGGGTAGGAACCTTCTGGCTTGAAGAAGTAATCTTCATCTACGCAATTGGGGTTTTGGGAATTTATAAGTTATATCAAGAAAAAATGACAATGTATTTTTATTTCACACTTACCTTCTTTGTTTCGCTTCTCTTTGTTGCCCACAGGGACTTACTTAGGTATGCACTTCCCATTGTACCGTTTTTATTAATTGCATTTAGAGAAATCTTAATCAAAAAAGAATTTAAAATTGTACTTGCAGTAATTATTATTCCAATTTATCTTTATTCTCTAGCCTTCATCTCACAAAATGCCATGCCAATTGCCAATTGGAATCCATTTTTGTAAAAATATGGGCAAGCTTACCGGCCACCAACTTAAACAAATTGAAGTAATTAAAAAGATTGAAAAGCTATTCAATCAAAACAAAATAAGCGCCGTATCAAAAATCGATGATTATGAAAATGACCCAAGAATTTGTTTAACTAGCGTACATTTTCCATCAAAAAAACTTACAAAAATTATTGTAGCTAAAATTATTGAACCACTACAAAAAATTGACAAGAATATATTTTACTATCCCCCAGAATCATTACACTTAACCGTTAAAAACATTCGAACAATCAATAATCCTCCGGATTTCAAAACAAACGACTTGTTAACCGCAAAAAAAGTTTTTTCAAAAGTAATACCCAAGCTCCACAAATTTAAAATTTATTATTATAAACTCGTAATTTACCCCAATAGTTTATCTATTGTCTATACAACTGATCCAGAATTGGATTTAATTTTTTCAGAATTGGATAAAGCATTAAATAAATCAGGTTTGCCTGACAATAAATTCTATGCAAATAATAAATATATTATTTCCAATATAACTCTTGCACGATTTTATGGTCAACCCACACCGGAATTTAAGAATGAAGTAAAAAGGATTGCGAAATTAAATATATTCGATAACTACATAATAGATAGCGTTACCTTATTAACGGCAAACGCAGCAATGAAAAATAAAAAGATTATAGGTAAATGGAAACTTCAATAAACATTATCGTGGGTTTTTAAGTACATTATCAGTCTAACTATATGAAATGGAGATTCCTAGGCATTGGAGACTAAAACAACAGAGGTATAGACTAATTGGGGATATCTGCAAAAATAACCATCCGGCATTTCCACCAGATGATGTCTGCAAACAATGTCCCCACGATAAAGCAATAACAGATGCAATAGCTGAAAGTGCAGCAACAGCAGAAAAAGAAATTGCTGGTATAAAGGCAAAAATACTAATTTATGAAGCAAGTCCAGATAAATACGAATCACTAGACGAAATTGTAATAATTTAATTTACTTCTTCTTCCAAATCACCTTGGTATACATAAAATAATTGTAAGGAAGAACCATGAATAAAACGATGAAAGCCAAAACCAGAAAATCATATTTTGCCCCTACCAGTTTTGTACCGATTGGTCCTGCAATTGATTGAATGATTAAAGCTCCGGCAGAAGTTAAATTAAACTGCAAAAACTTCAAAATTGTAGCTTTCAGTCCTCTTATCTCAGAATCTTTAAAAGTCCAAATATTATTAAATACATAGTTATTAATAATTGCAAGTTCAGTTGCAAACAACCAAACAAAAAGTTCCGAAAGACCAAGATATCTAAAAAGTCTTAAAAAGACAAAATTTACAACAAACCCGGTTCCTCCCACAATTCCAAATTTTATAAACTTCTGTTTATCTTTAATTCCTAAAACGATAACTGTTAAATAACTTACTATTAACTCTTTAATGTTGAATTTTGATTTTTCTTTACTTCTTGGTGCAAACTCCAATGGAACCTCCTTAACATTTTTTGCATTTTTATATGATTGGTATAAAAGGTCAATTTTATAAGCGAACCTATCCAAGTGCATTAATTTTTCAAGCTCTATTTTATCTAACACCCCTTTAACTTTAGTAAGCCTAAAGCCTGTTGTCATGTCGTGAATTGAGAATTTGGTTAAAACAACTCGTGCAAACAAATTACCAAAATAACTCATCATCTTGCGAGGGATTGCCCATTCTTTTGGAATCGAACCACCTGGAATGTAACGACTCCCTATAACATAGTCTGCCCCGTTTAGATAAGCTTCCACCATGGGCTTAACAAATCTTGGAGGATGTTGAAAATCAGCATCCATTTCCATAACAGCATCAGCCTTTAAGTTGCTAACTGCATATTGAAAACCCCTAACATAGGCCCAACCAAGGCCTGATTTATCTCCTTGTTGTATAAAATGAAGGTTCTTTCTTGTTTTTGAAGCCTCCTCTACAATTTTTTGAGTATCGTCCTTTGAGTTGTTATCAACAATTAAAAGATGCATATCTGCATTAATTTTAGGAAGCTCATTATCATAGAGTTCCTCAATCATCTTTTTAATGTTTTCAGCTTCGTTCCAAGCAGGCATAACAATTACTACTTTATCCATACAGATTAACTTTACAATGATTTAAGGGTAAAATACAAGGATATGTTGAAAATTGATATCCTTACACTTTTTCCTAAGATGTTTGTTGGACCTTTAACTGAGTCAATCATGTGGAGAGCCCAAGACAAGAAGTTTATAAACTTAAATATTGTTGATCTTAGACAATTTGGAATAGACGAAAGAAAAACAGTTGATGATAGACCATATGGCGGCGGGGCAGGAATGATTATTCGGGTCGATGTTATTAATAAAGCCTTAAAATCAATTAAAGTTAAACCCAAAACAAAAGGGGTGAAAATTGTAATGACTGATGCCGGCGGGGAAAAGTTCACACAAGAAAAAGCAAATGAATTTTCAAAACTCAAAAGACTTGTCGTAATTTGTGGACATTACGAGGGAATTGATCATAGGGTTCATGAGAATTTAGTAGATGAAATAATTTCAATAGGTGATTATGTTTTAACAGGTGGTGAAATCCCTGCAATGGTTATTATTGATACGGTAACAAGACTTATTCCAAATGTAATTAAACCAGAATCCCTCTTAGAAGAGTCTCATTCAGATATCAAAAGTGAATATCCACAATATACAAGACCACCTATTTATAAACCCTCACTCTTTGGCAAAACTTGGAAAGTACCTGAAATACTTCTTTCTGGAAATCACAAAAAAATTGATAAATGGAGAAAAACACGATAGAATACGCACATTATGGCAAAAGAAGATGATTGTTTCACTTGTGCCTTAGTAGAATTTAATAAGGTAGCTGATGGTAATGAAGGATGTGTTGGTAAAGTTATCTGCATAAAAAAACCGGGAGAACCCACCAGACGTACTATTCAAGCAACAGCAGATAAAAAAGAGCCATTTATGCATTGTTCAAGAGTTGAAGGTATTGACTGTCCAGTGAGTAGTGAGGAAGACGAAGTTATATACAATTTAAAAAACTAAAGTTTATCTACAAAATCATCAACCATTTCTTTCCAACTTCTAAGTTTCATCTCCAACCTAAGTTGTGTTTTTTCAGTTTTTAGTCCTCCAAGTCTTGGTCTTGGAGTTCTACCTTCTGCTTTTAAAAACTCTTCCATGGATCCTTTTTGAACCACACCTTCTATATTTCTTGCTCTTTTAAGTAAATATTCAACAAAATCAAATGGGGTAGCAACGTCACTTGAAACAATATGAAAAATACCTTCCAATTCTTCTTCCAATATTTTTGAAAGTGGATTAATAAGATCTTCTAAATATAAGGGTGTAAATGTTTGATCAGTAAATATTGGAAACAATTTTCCTTCATCAAACAGTTTCAAATAGTTTTTTGCAAAATCTAATTTTAAATCATATTTAGCTGAAGAAAATGGATATGCAATTCTAACTATCGCATATCTTGACTCAGATTCTGAAACAAATTTTTCCGCCCTGTTTTTGGTCCAACCATACCATCCTATTCCATCCATAATTTCAGGAATATTAGCTTCCTCATCATATGGTCCTGAATCTTCATTATTACCGGTAAATACAAAGTCTGTAGAAATTTGGACAAGAAATCTATCATATTGTTTACAAGCTTCAGATAAATACTTTGGTCCAAAAGCATTTAAATTCCAAGTTAAACCACTCTCGTTTCCTCTTTCTTTTTCAGCACCGTCTACATTAGTAACAGCAGCAAAATTTAGGATAGTATCAAATAAATTATCTTTAAAATATTTGTTAACTGCGTTTTTATCTGTAATGTCCAAAATTTTTTCATCAACTGCGATAATCTCCAACTTATCTTTGGCTAATTCCACAAATCTTGAACCAACTAGACCTGAAGCTCCAATCACTAATATTTTTTTCATTTGAATTTATCAGGAAAGAGTTCTCTTAATTTTGGGTTTTTCATATCTCTTTCAGAAAGAATTGGATTATTAATAGGCCATTTAATAGCAAGGTCTGGATCATCCCATGCAACACCTCGAGCTTTACTATCATCCCAATATTCATCTATAAGATAAAAATAGTGCATCATTTCAGTTCCCAATGTGCATATGGAGTTTCCAATTCCTCCACTAGGCAAAAATAATGCCTGTCTTGGAGAATCTTTTTTGGTGTTGTCAATTGTAATGTATTCTACTTTTCCAAATGTTTTTGAACCTGGTCTCAAATCACAAATTGGAGCATATAATATACCGGTTATTGGGTAGATTAATTTGTTCCAGTCCTCAGAGTGGACTGCTTTAATGACACCAGGTTTAATATAAGCATGAGTCCATTGAACCGGATTAAATTCAATTCCCGTTGCAACTTTTAATTCTTCTTTATTATATGGTTCATGAAGAAATCCTCTTGCGTCTCCCAATATTGGCCTTTGAATTAAGACGACACCTTCAATTGAAGTTTTGATTATATGTTTCTCCGGGTCAAACCTCATCATATGTGTAAATTGATTCTAGTTTAAAAAGCTATCAATTTCAATTGGAATCTTTAACTTTTTGTAACAATTCTTGATAATATCTTTTTGTCTCATCGGTTCCTTCTTTAGGTGCCCAAGATGCAAAAGATTTATCGTCTTCACTGCGATATCCGCTAGGTTGTTTTTTGGATTCCAACAACACAACATCTTCTTCACATACCACAGTATGCATTTGCCCAGACTTGATGACAATAATTTTCCTTCCGTCTTCCCTATCTGAAAGTTTGACAATTCTGGTTATTTCACCTAACTCATCAAAAAAAACAACATTTGCCTCACCTTTTAAAATTCTAAAGATCTCTGTCTTACCTTCTTCTTTATGTACATGAGGTTGAACATAATTATTTGCAACAATTGCATTTATAAACAAGTGTTGTCTATCTTCATCTCTTTCATGAATTCTAAAATTATATCTACCTTTTTTACTTATCTTTGCTTTTTCTAACGCTAAAGAAATTGTTTGAGGATCAAAATAATCACTAGATTTAGTATATTTTGTTAAACGATCTGAATCCTGCCCATGTTCCATGTTTATTTATATTTAAATGTAGACTTTAAAATGTCTTCAGCTACATTTTTATTCTTCGCCGTTATTAAAAACAATTTTTCATCTTGCCCCCAAGTTTTAAAATCATAACTTCCGATGAAATTTCCATTTTTATCCACCATTACACCTCCTAATGTCGTATTCATTAAATATAAAATCGGTTGTTCCAAATTACCTTTTCTTGTTACTTCAATTAATCCACAATATTTATTGTCTGTGCAAATTGAAAAAATTGACCAAGCTGTAGAACCGGTCATTACCCATGGCTTATCACCATAAACAGTTAATTCTTCTGGAAAATATTTATTGGCCAACATCTTAGAATCACTAAATTTTTCATCTACTACAAAATTTTTTAATTTTTCAAAATTTTTTGTTTTTACATCATATACATATACCCCATCGTTTTTAATCGTTATTATAATTTTTGCTTCTTCCATCATGGCAAGACCGGAAATTATAAAGTCGTCATATTTTGGATTATTAACTTTTGCTACAGCAATCATAGTTCCATATCCAAACTCGGATTTTGCAAGATAATTACTACTTCCATCTAGTCCATCAAAAACAGAAAAAATTTGCCCTTCTCCTTCACCTATTTCTCCTTCACCTATTTCTTCACCTTTATAAATTAACTTAGTTTTTGATTCTTTCGAATAATTTTTAAGTGATGCCAAAAGAATTTCTTCGGCTTCAACGTCAGCCCTCATGGCCATGTCTCCAAATCTATTTTGTTTATCTTTTAATTTTCCTTTTTCACCTAATTTAAGATGGTTATCATAAACTTTTAATAAACCGTCAAATATAATTTGTTGAAGAGGATCAAATTTCATAAATTAGAAAAGTAAGGCTAGGGCAGACAATGTATATCCATCTTTAAATTCATATATTTTTCCATCTGAATCTTTATATTCCTGTTTTTTGATAATTTCTTTTAATTCTTCATTATCAACAATCAAGAGTCCCTTAATAGCCTCTGTTGCTTCCCTTTCCGGTTTTCCTGTAATTTCAATTACTGCCTTATAAATCTCAACCCTTGAAGATAAAACTGCAGAATCTGGAAAAACTTCACCAATTTTTTGTGGATCTCCAATCATTTCAGCTCCCATTTCTTCTGAAAGTTCATTCTTAACAGTTTTTAAGAGGCTGTTTCCTAAATCCTTTCCACCCCTTGGAAATTCAATACACCAATTTTTTGTAGCATTACGATAGTTTTTCAAAAAAATTAATTTTCCATCTGTAGTAAATGGAGCAATTACAACACCAGCAAATCCAGATTCTAAACTTCCCCAAGAAATCCATCTATTAAAGGTTGTATAACTTCCATCAGGCAATCTTAAAGGTTCATGCACAGAAAGTCCCCATCTGTTTTCATCAAAAATTCCTATTTGAGCTCTCTTTCTGGCGTCTTCTAAAGAAGCTCCGGATTTAAACATTCTTTCCGCAGCACCTTCTTCACACTGGGGAAACAAATTAATATCAAAAATCATTTCAATTTCACCTTTTGTGTAATCACCAACATAACCTAAATGGGATTTATATTTTTCTACGAAGTCTAAATATTCTTTGTATCTTTCTTCTGAAAATTTCATATGAAGTTATTCTAACATAAAAAATGTCTTTCTTGCCGTGCGGTTGATTTTAAAAAATTAAATTAATAATTTTTTTATCATACCGCACAGGCAAAACTCCTTGACACCCAGTCACCTCTTTATTACAACAGCGCAGAACGCTATTGGTTTACGGAAGTGGCTAGGAGCCAGAAGTAATAATCATTTAGGGTTTTTTTGGATCATTTTTCGCTCTTGGTTGAGCGGAAGGAGAACCCATTAACCTTTCCTTAAGGACTCTCATTTTGCCTTGTAGCAAAGACAAAAATCTTTAGCTGGGATGAAAGATAGGTGCATGGCCATTAGCATCCATCCTTTGACAATGATGAATCGAGAGTTTCCTTAACAGGGAGTTAGGAACTTAACTCTTGGTTAGTCGAACAATCCCACCATAAACGCCTTGCCGATCACTGACTGACCCATCTGGTCGCGATGTTTTGCGAAAGTTTTGAACTTCATCCAGAAGGGTTTACCAGCAAGGTTAGGAAGGCTGTCCGCTTTCCGAATTACGGCGATTTCATGAACAATTCCGTCGCCGCCAATGACACGGGCAGTATTTGAGTCTCCTCGGCCCAGGGATACAATTTCAACTTCAACACCTTCGGGTAAATCCGGAAGGTCTTTTTTGTTGTCCCAGGACTTCCTAGAAACTTCAACACGTGGCCCAGTGTGCCGTTGGTTCCGCTGTACTGCAACGTACCAAACACCCTTATACTTTGCTACCAAGGGTCGGATTAGACCAATGGTGCCATCCGGTTTCTCTACCTCTTTAATAAGGGGTTGAAATACCGGGAGATCGGGATGACGACGCTCAGCTGGCTCAAACGAATAGAGCGTCTCTTGCCCTGTTTCTGAGTCGATGTGGAAAAACCTGAAGGTATCACCCTCATATTCTTCATAGACCCAACCGCCAGGGTAAACTTTACGGTGAACTACTTTCTTAAGCATTGTACTCTCCTGTTAAAGAGCGCAGATGATCCAGCCTGCATTTTACCATTTTGAATCTAAAAGTCAAGAATTATAGGATATTTTTATTGAGGTTTAAACGGGTTAAAGCTGAAAGGAAATAGGCATCATCACATTTATTAATAAGGTCAGCTAGTTTATCAATTGGCCAAAGAACAATTCCTTCATCTTCTTCAAATTTATCCCCTTTTTGACAATCTTTATAAAGATCATCTGATAGATTAACTATAACTGCATAAAGGTTTGGTTTGTTATTTGTCATACCTGCGTCTGGGTTAAGTCTGCCAAGGGAAATTATTTGATCCAAAACTACATCATTTTTAGCTACACTTAGGTTCAAGTCTTTTTGAATAGATCTAATTATAAAATCTAAAACTGATTCATTTAATTTTGGAAAACCTCCTGCCAAAGTATACTCAACACTTCCTGTTGGAAACTTTTGTTCTCTTTGTGTTGCTAAATGGGTGATTTCTCCCTTTCTCTTAACTAAAACTAAAAGTTTAGCACCTGATTTAGGTCCCCAACCCCAGGAATAATATCCTTCCATCCTTTTAACTTTAAGTTTGTTTTCAACTTCAAACCAAGATCCGATACCATATACCCCAAATTTGGGATCGGCATGCTCTATCTTTGACAGCTTTAAGATAGTATCCCCGTTTATATGGTCATCTCTTCCCGCCAAGTCCTCAACATATCCAAAAGTTGAGGGGTTAATCCCTAATGTTTTTATTTCATCTTTTATTTCTGAGGAACTATTCTGATACCATTTTTTACTTTCAAGATTTTTCATTACAATCTCGTATCTGACTAAATTTTGTTCTACAAAATGTTTGTCGGCATCAAAGGCAACTTTATCTTTTTTTACAGGCTTCTCTATTTTTCCAAAAACAAATTTAGTTTTACCTGACTCTCTATCAAGGGAGATATAGGCAGAAATTGTTTTTGAAGAATCCATGATCATTGCCTTTCTTTTAAGAAGTGGTCTCCACCAATCTTCGTTTTCTTTGTACCATTTGATTGTTTCTTTAAGTCCCTCATTAAAATCATCTCTTCCAATCTCTGGTTTCCAACCTAACTCTTCAATAATTTTTGTAGCATCAATGGCATACCTTCTATCATTACTGTGTCTATCAGAAACATGTCTGATCATATTTTCATCTGCACCAAATAGTTCCACAACTTTCTTGGCAATGTAGCCATTGCTCCTGTCATTATTTGAACCCACTAAATATGTTTCACCTTTTTTGCCTTTTTGAAGAATTAAATCAATTGCTGATGAGTGGTCTCTTGTGTGAATCCAATCTCTGACGTTTCTACCGTCACCATGAAGAGGAACTTTAATATTATCAATTAAATTAGCAACGATTATTGGAACATATTTTTCAGGAAACTGGTAGGGTCCGTAATTATTAGAACAATTAGAAATAGTAATATACATTCCAGTTTTTTGGTAAAAATCTAACACAATATTGTCAGCTTCAGCTTTTGAAAGAGCATATAGATTATCTGGTCTTGGAGAGTATGGAGTTTTCTCACTAAATTTTGCTTCTGAATCTAAAGGAAGCTCTCCATAAACTTCATCCGTACTTATATGATGAAATCTTGGAACTCCTGCTTTTTGTGCTTCCTCAAGAAGGGTTAAGGTTCCATGAACATTTGTCTGCCAATAGGTTGATGGATCAAAAATTGCTCTATCTACATGACTTTCTGCAGCAAAATGGACAACAGCATCAACGCCCTTTAAGTGCTCTGACATTTTTTTCCTGTCGTTAATATCAGCCTCAACAAACTCAATTTCCTTTTTGACTGGAGTTAAATTTTCAATGTTTCCAGCATAAGTTAAGGCATCAACAACAATGATTTTATCTTGGGGGTGTTTTTCCACCCAATAGTGAACAAAATTTGCTCCTATAAAACCCGCTGCGCCTGTTACAAGTAATTTCATTTTAAGTCAAGTGAAGCTAAATATTTTTTGAACTCACCATTTAAGTCTTTGTGTTTTAATGCAAACTCGACAACTGTTTTTAAGTATTCAAGTTTACTTCCAGTGTCATAATAGGTTCCATTCTTAATCTCACAGGCATAAACAGGAATCCCTTGTTCTCTTAAGACATTGATCGCATCTACTAACCACACTTCTCCACCTTTTGTTGGTTTAAGATTTTTTAAAGCAGGAAAAATTTCGGGAGGTAAAATATAAGCTCCATGAGTCGCTAAATTAGAAGGGGCTTCTTCAGGAAGAGGTTTTTCTACTATTCTTTTAATTTCAAATACACCATCAGCAACATCTTTGAGTTCCGCAATACCATATTTTGATAGTCTATCTTTAGACTCAATTCTAACGCCTGAAATTACCACTCCTCCGTATTTTTCCCACACTTTCATCATTTGAGACAGTCGAGGAGGATCAGAACTAATAAACTCATCTCCCCATAAAACAGCAAAACTTTCACTTCCAATTACCGATTCAGCCGAGAGAACGGGTGTTCCGTTTCCATAAATTCCTTTTTGTCTGACATATATGAAATTTGCCATCTCAGCAATTTTATTTATTTCCTTTAATAGCTCTTCTTTACCTCCCCGAATTAAGTTATTCACTAAATCTGCATTTGGTAAATCAAAATGATCTTCAATTGCTCTTTTTGATGATCCAGTAACTATAACAACATCTTCTATTCCACTGTTAACGGCTTCTTCAACTACATACTGAATGACAGGTTTATCTACAATGGGAAGCATCTCTTTAGGCATAGCTTTTGTCTGAGGAAGGAATCTAGTTCCAAAGCCAGCTGCTGGTATTACTGCCTTCGTTATTTTTTTCATCGTGTGAAAAGATTATACAGATACTATGTTCTAAAAATCAAGGTTAGAACTAAAACTAGGCCTAAAATTGAAACGGCTACATATTCAAAAACTACAGTCCAACAAATATCTTTGTGAATTGCATGATGAATAATACCCCATGAAACATACGATAATGATAGGGCAACTACTATGGCAATTTGAAAATATTTATCATACGAATAAACATAAAATCCAGTTAATCCTGCCAAAAATATTGCAATTAACGATACGTAATGTGGTATGTGTTTTGTATTCATAAATTTATTTTTTTATAATATTTTTCCAGATTTTAATATCAACATAATCAACATAATCATGCCCAAAAAGGCAACATGGGCAAATGTCCTTCCCGCGATTCTAACAATCCTTCTTCTTGAAACCAAAAAGGCATCAAGAGCAAAAACTACAAGCAAAAGACCAACAACAGCAATTGAAGCTGTACGTGTAGTGTTAAATGGCGAAATCAATATTTCTTGGTTAGGTTGAGGACTTGTTATTGTTGCTTGAACCTTAGGGTTTTGTGTCACGACAGGGATAGCTGTTGGTGCCTGAGTAGGTTCTAGTGTAGGTATAACTGTTTGTAATGCTAATGGAGCAGGTTGTTGAGTTTCTTTCGTGGCTGTTTGAGCCACTGGAGCATTTACTTTATCAGCATATGTAGACCCAAAAAATTGAACTATAATTGTTGTGTCTATTCCGGCCAAATCACCCTCAGTAACTCCAATCCCAACTTCTTTGTATTTGGGGTTTAAAATATTATCTCTATGTGTTGGTGAATTCATCCAAGCGTCAACCGCAGAGGATGCACTGCTAAAATCTCTTGCTAAGTTTTCTCCTGCATACCTATATTTATAGCCAAAATCACTAAAAAATTTCCAGGGTTGTGTTCCATCTG
The DNA here is from genome assembly GCA_035291405.1 of Patescibacteria group bacterium. Lineage (GTDB taxonomy): Bacteria > Patescibacteriota > Microgenomatia > UBA8517 > UBA8517 > UBA12026. The sequence continues at coordinate 39,542 of DATDSD010000048.1, forward strand.
GTGCCACGTGAGCCCAATAATCCCTATCTATCATGTCTCTTCCCTTGGTATATGCAGCAGAAGCTAACGTCTGATTGTAAGTAAGTGGGGTAAGTCCAGCTTCAGCTCTTTTTTGATTTGTTAATCTTACTACCTCTTCAGGTGAAATCTGGGCAGCATAGCCTAAAATATTAGGTTTTAAATTTGGCAAAAGACTAATTAAACTCTGAAAAACCACAAACAATGAAGCAATAACAATTAAGCTTGATGAATGTAAAATCTTAGCCTTGTGATTATTACTTTCTCTTGGAATAAAAAGATGAATTAACTTCCCCATTAATTCATCATATCAAATTTTTTACTTGTTTTTATACTTTTTGAAGAGAATATTAAGGATTATGGCTAATAATATTAGCCCTCCCCCAATTAAGACAAATTTATTATTTGGGATGGTATGTGCAATTTTTTCAATTAATGATGGGTTTTCATTAATATTCCCAGATTCACTGGTTTCTACCTTCTCATCACCTAAAACCTGTCCAGTAGCCTCTTTAGGAAGCTGTCTGACGCTACCTGATCCATTTTGAGGCTGGGTTTGGGTAACAGTAGTAGTCGTAGTGGTTGTGCTTCCATCACCCACTAAACTTGATGAATTTCCCGCTTTGTCTATTGCTCTAATAGAGTAATAGTAGGTTTTATCTGGAGATGCATCGTTTCCATAGGTCATGTCTGAATTTGGAGAACCTGAAACCTTAGCAATTTCATGACTGCTGTCAGCCGAGAAATCAACCGTCTCACCACGATATATGATTACACTGTCAAAATCAGCGTCTGATGGATTCCTCCAATGTAATTTATTTTCGCTTCCTAAAACATCTCTATAATAGCCTGAAACAGGGGATGGTCCAGAATTATCAAAAATTACACTGGTCTCATCACTTACTCCTCCATCAAGAGTAACCTTAAAATAAAATTTAGCTTCTTCTGTCACCTGAAGAGATGTAACTTGAACCTGACAAGGATTTGAGGTTATATCAATCAAACTCCCGAAATCTTGATACGATCCACCCTCTTTTTTGTAAGAGAATTGAACATTGCTACCACCTAAGGCTGAGCATGATAATTTGAAGTCGTTTGTATTAACATAACTTGGTAAGCCTTGTATTGAAACAGTTGGAGTAATAGCCATGGCTTGTTTTGCAAAAACCATCAGACCTAATAAGGCTACCAGAAAACTTAATAATTTTGATTTATTTTTACCATTTTTGTTTTTCTTCAAATAAAGACCAGTTGTTAATCCTAGTAATGCAAGAGCTAGTAACCATGTCGGATTTCCAGTAGCCGGAAGCTCAATTGAGGCACCTAATACTTGACCATTAAGGTTCCCTCCATAGCTCAAGCCTAAACCTACATTAACTGTTGAATCAGCAATGTTACATTCAGTTGTTTCAACAATCTGATCAATTTGGATAGCTGCAAATAATAATGTATCAAACCCACCATTAAATCTACCAATTTCTGCATTACAAGTGGCTAAGTTTTTGTACGAACCATTAATAACTGAGTCTGAAATCTTTGCATTGTACGTAATAACCTTAATTCCATCTTTTTCCACTGAACCAATATTCCACTCAAGAGTGTTCCCTGAAATTGTCGGGTCAGAAATTGAAACACCATCAAGCATAGATGTACCAGCAATATAACTAAATCCTCCAGGAAGTGCATCTATTACTTTGACGTTTTCAAGATTCATGTTCCCTGAATTTGTTAAAGTTAATGTATAAGTTACTATGTCCCCTCTTTGAGCATTGTTTTTGTTATTTGACTTAGTAATCTCAACGTTAGGATCTTTCAAAAAGTTTCCAAAATTATATCCATCAAAATTATCATCAGGCAAAACCACCCTGTGACAAGATCCTGGATATGTTTGTTCCCATCTAGGTTTATTTACTTCACAAACTTCATAGGTTCCCGGTAGTAAATTTTCAAACCAATATTCACCAAAGTGTTCTTCTCCACCATCTGTTTGCATTGAGTCAATTAGTTGACGAATATCCTGACCATCACCTTCAGTAATTTTATAAAGCTCTATTGTCCATCCAGAAAGTTTCTCTTCACATCCAAATTCAACATCAATCAATCCTCTTGTAAAGAAACTGCTGGGGCATCTTTGTCCATCCTGATTTATATCATTCCATTTATAACCATGAATTGAACCTAGTTGCGCGTTACCAAATCTCAATAGGCTGTTTTGTTGGCCGGAAGTTGAAATTTCTGTTTGCCAACAAACAGGAGCTTCGTCTGTATTTCCGGAACCGTTGACAACGGCAACACCATACTCCGGATGTGTGATTCCTGTATCCGTAACCGGAACATCACTAACCTTGGGCCATGTTTGGCTATAGTTGGTTTGTTGTACCTCGCAAATATAATATGTACCAGGATAAAGATCGGCGAATTTATACTGACCAAGAACACCTGTATTTGAAGTGGTCACCTCTTTAGGTGTTTGCCAATCACTGCTATAGAGCCTAATATCCCAACCATCAAGATAACTTTCGTTCAATTCGTGAGCCATCCCGTCACCATCTACATCATCATATTTTTTGCCAATGACGCTACCCAGTTCAAAATTGCCAAACTGAAGACCAATGAGATCTTCCCCAGCACCCAGGGTAACATCAAAACAGTTTGACCCGTCTTTGTTGGGGTTAAGCTCTGTATTTACACTTCCAACTAAGCCTGATTGAATCCAGCCATCTTTGAGAGTTTCGCAAACCAGATATCTTCCAGGTTTGAGGTCTTTAAATTTATATTGACCTAA
>DATDSD010000049.1:0-5590 GCA_035291405.1 Patescibacteria group bacterium
TAGAATTACTTTCGTACAAACATGTATTGTCTGTTTTTCTGGATCCAATATAAATTTATAAGATATTCCGCGTCTGACTTCGTTAACGACCGATTGTCTTTCCATTTTTACAATTGTATCTTATCTGTCAAGATTTTTGATCTTATCTCTAATTTCAGCAGCAAGTTCAAAATTTAAATCATGTGCTGCAAGTACCATCTCCTTTTTAAGATTTTTGATTAGTCTCTTTTTATCCATTGGGGTTAAACTGTTAGTATCAATGTCTGGAAGATGTGCAAAGGTTGTTGCACCAAATCCTAATGCCACTTCAGTTTTGGAATCTTTATCTCTTTCTATTAACTTTTCTCTTAAAGGTTTGGTAATTGATTTTGGAGTTATTCCATATTTTTTATTCATTTCAATTTGGTATTCTCTACGTCTTTTGACCTCACCTAAAGCTCTTTCCATTGAACCTGTGATTCTATCTGCATACATAACTACTCTTCCTTTGACATGCCTTGCGGCTCTTCCCATTGTCTGAATAAGTGCGGTTTGGCTTCTTAAAAAACCTTCTTTGTCTGCATCAAGAATTGCAACTAGGCCAACTTCTGGAAGATCAAGACCTTCCCTTAGAAGGTTAATACCGACCAAGACATCATATTTTCCTTTTCTTAAGCTATCTAAAATATCAGTTCTATCCAATGTATCAACGTCTGAATGTAAATAAGCTACTTTTAATCCCTGCTCATTAAGGTAAGTTGACAAATCTTCTGCGGTTTTTTTTGTTAAAGTGGTAACTAGTACTCTTCTTCCTTCCTTTGTTTCTTTTTTAATTTCCTCTATACAATCCGCAACTTGGTGTGTTGTGGGTTTAACTACTACCTCAGGGTCTGGAATTCCTGTAGGCCTTAGAAGTTGTTCTACAATGTGACCTTCAGAAAGTGATAGCTCCCATTCATCAGGTGTTGCAGATAGGGATATAAAATTAGGTATTCTTCTCATAAACTCCTCAAACTTTAAGGGTCTATTGTCCAAGGCTGAAGGAAGTCTAAAACCATAATCAATTAGGGTTGTTTTTCTTGAGAAATCTCCCGCAAACATGCCTCTGACTTGAGGAAATGTAATATGACTTTCGTCAACTACAACTAACCAATCGTTACCATTTACCTTTTTGAAATAGTCTAAAAGAGAATATGGGGCATCCCCTTCTTTTCTTCCGTCAAAGTATCGTGAATAATTTTCAATTCCTTTTACATATCCAATTTCCTTAATCATTTCTAAATCATAGGTAACACGTTGACTTATTCTTTGAGCTTCAAAAAGTTTCCCTTGTTTTTTTAATTCTGACACTCTTTTGTCTAAATCATCTTTAATTTGATCAAATGCAGATTCATGAGTTTTTGGATCAGTTATAAAATGTTTTGCCGGGTAAAGAACAAAGGAAGAAGCAATTTCTTTAATTACTTCTCCTGACACGGAATTAATTAATTCTATCTTTTTAATAAAATTGTCTTTCAATTCTATTCTTACGGCTTCATCGGTATATGCAGGATAGACATCAATTGTTTCCCCCCTTACCCTAAAGGTACCCCTGTGAAATCCAAATTCCGATCTTTCATATTGTAAATCGAGAAGCCTATCTATTATTTGTTCTCTTGTAATTTTTACTCCGGATGAAAATTCAAAAGCAAATTTTCCATATTCATTGGGAGAGCCAATGTTATAAATTGCTGAGACTGACGCGACAACTATTACATCTTTTCTGGTCAAAAGGTTGGTAGTTGCAGCCAATCTTAATTTATCAATAAGTTCGTTAATTGCAGAGTCCTTTTCAATATATGTATCAGTTGAAGGGATATAACTTTCAGGTTGATAATAGTCATAGTATGAGACAAAATAGCTTACAGCATTTTCTGGAAATAAATCCCTCATCTCCTGATATAGTTGAGCAGCCAAAGTCTTATTGTGTGAAATAATTAAAGTAGGTTTTTGTAATTTTTCTATTACGTTTGCTACGGAAAAAGTTTTCCCACTGCCCGTGACTCCCAATAAAGTCTGATATTTTACTAAGTTTTTAATATTTTTAACCAAACTATCTATTGCTTTTTGCTGTTCAGGAATTGTTTTATAGGTTGTTTTAAGTTTAAATTTTGGCATATGGTGATAGTTTTTATTCAAAACAATATGAATTTTATCATAGTTCGGTTTTTGTTTGTAATTGATATATTAAATTCTAGTTGACACATTCGTCTTATGTTTGTATATTGTTGTTATGGCAATATCAAGAACAGCTCCAATAGTTTACAAGAGACAAGCTCAAATTTTGGACTTTATCAGACAATCAATTGAAAACACAGGTTTAGCTCCAACTCTTCGCCAAATAGCAAATGCCATAGGTGTAAATTCATTAGCTACAGTTCATGAACACATGCAAAGCTTAGTTGAAAAAGGACTTCTAAAAAGAACATCAGGGCGCTTAAGAAAAATGGAGTTAACTGTTCCGGTTGGTATGAATAATGAAGGTGTTACAGTTCCAATCCTAGGGTATATTGCAGCAGGACAGCCAATTGAGCCAATGACTGATCCTAATGCACATATGTCAATTCCTCCAAATTTTGCCAGTAAAACTAAAAGAGTATATGTACTTCAGGTTAGAGGCCAATCAATGATTGAAGATCATATTGATGATGGTGATTATGTAATTTGCGAACAAGTAGAAAGTGCTAATAATGGAGAAATCGTTGTTGCACTCTTGAAAAACGGTATGGCTACTTTAAAAAGATACTTTAGAGAAACAACTAGAATAAGACTAGAACCAGCAAATGCTAAAATGTCACCAATTTTTGCCAAGGAAGTAACTATTCAGGGTAGAGTTGTGGGATTAATCAGGAAATATCAAAGATTTTAAGATAATTCCCCAAGTAAATTTCTTCCAGTCATCTCATTAGGTACAGAAAGACCAAGTAGAGATAGAATAGTAGGAGCAATATCAGCTAATATTCCAGCAGGTAAAACTTCACCTTTTCCAACTAAATCCTTTGAAATGATAATTAATGGAACTGGATTACTACTATGTTCTGTTTCAATCTGTCCAGACTGGGCATCAATCATTTCTTCACAATTTCCATGGTCTGCAGTGATGATAAGTGCTCCATCATATGCAAGTACAAAGTTAGCAAGTCTAGCAACACATTCATCTACTACCTCACAAGCTTTAACAGCTGAACCAATATTTCCTGTGTGACCTACCATATCAGGAGCAGCATAGTTAATTAGAACAAATTTATAATCTGGAACTGTTTTCAATCTATTTAATACTGTGTCAGTTAATTCAATTGAACTCATTTCAGGTTTCAAATCGTATGTTGCTACTTTGGGAGAAGGTACAATTATTCGATCTTCCAAATCAAACGGTGCTTCTTGTTGACCGTCAAAGTAAAAGGTCACAAACCTTTCCTTTTCGCTTTCTGATGCTCTTAGCTGCTTATATCCATTTTCTGAAATAACTCTTCCAATTGGCATAACTACATTTTCAGGCTGAATGACTACTTTAACACCATCATCAAGTAAATTTTTTTCATATTCAGTCATGGTTGCAAAGAATAAATTAGAAAGTTTAGCTGGTCTATTAAATGGCATTTCAAGTTTAACTTCCGGTAAACTTAAATGCTTTTTCTTATATTTAACAAGGTATGGATCAAACGAAATAGTACTTTGGGCCTTACTGAAATCTTCAATAACAAAGGCTCTTGTTAATTGTCTTGGTCTATCAACTCTAAAGTTAAAAAAGATAACAGAATCATTAGATTTGATAAGCGAGACTGGTTTACCAGACTGATCACTAATTAAAGCAGGGTCAATGAATTCATCTGTCTTTCCGTTATTATATGAGGCTTCAATTGTCTCTTCTGGAGTTTTAACTAGGTTACCAACACCTTCTGTTAAAGCTTTATAGGCTTTTTCTGTTCTATCCCATCTAAAATCTCTATCCATTGCCCAATATCTGCCCATGATTGAGGCAATTGTTCCAACTTTTTCTCTGTTACAAACTTCTCTAATTTTTTCTATGTAAAGTTTAGCAGCAGTCGGCGGAGAGTCCCTACCATCAGTAAAAAGATGTAAGAAAACTCTTGAAAATTTATTTCTACTACAAAAAACTAAAAGAGCAAAAAGATGTTCTAGATTAGAATGAACTCCACCAGCTCCAATTAAACCCATTATGTGAAGGTTTGAATTGTTTTTATTGGCATGATCTAAAGCTTCCAATAACGTATGGTTTGTAAAAAATGTGCCATCCGCAATTGACATATTAATTCTCATTAAATCCTGATAGATAATTCTTCCGGCACCAAGGTTAAGATGTCCTGTTTCAGTGTTTCCTGCCTCACCCCTTGGAAGTCCCACAGATTCCCCCGATGCCTGCAATTGAGTATGAGGGTATCCTGCCTGATACCTGTTCATATTAATTGTATTGGCCTGTGAAATAGCGTTTCCTGCTGACGGAGAGGAAAGTCCCCAACCATCCAAGACTGAGAGTATTACAAATTTGGGATTCATTTAAAAATTAACCTAATTCTAATTCAATTGCTGTTAATCTATTATATTTGGCCACTCTTTCTCCCCTTGCAGGAGCACCAAATTTTGCATATTCAGAAGCTATTCCTACTGCAAAGTCTGCAATAAAAGTATCATTTGTTTCACCTGACCTATGTGATGTAACAATTTTCCAATTTGCGTCTCTGGCCATTTTGACAACCTGTAAAGTTTCAGTAATTGTGCCTATTTGATTAGGTTTTATAACTGCGCCATTACAAGCTTTTTCAGCAATTGCCTTTTGAAGACGTTTGGGGTTAGTTACTAATAAATCGTCCCCAACTACTAAAGCAGATCCAGCAAGTTCTTGATATAGTTTTTTCCATGAATCCCAAGCATCTTCTTGAAATGCATCCTCTAAAATTGCTAATTTATATGTATTTATAAGTTCTTTGTAGTATTCAAGAAGCTGATCATCAGATAGCGCACTGGATCTGTCTCTGATTGTATAATCTCCATTTTTGTAAAAACTATTGGCGGCAATGTCTAGTCCCAAAAATACATCTCTTCCTAATGAATAATCAGTCGCTTTGACAGACTCTACAAAAACCTCGAATGCATCAGCATTAGTAAACAGATTAGGAGCATAACCACCCTCGTGTCCAACAGAGTGTATTGCACCTCTTCTCGCTAGGTTATCTCCAATAGACTGGTAAATCTCAACACCCATTTGAAGACCTTCTGAGAATTTTTTGTTAGTTGCGGGAATCATCCAAAATTCTTGAAAGTCGAGGTTTCCTGCACCGTGAAGACCACCGTTGATCATATTAAGAAGGGGGGTAGGAAGTCTTATTCCCTTTTGCATACCTCTTTCAACTGCCAACTCGTTAATCCAAGCATAAAGAGCTTTGTTCTGAAGTGTAGCAGCAGCTTTACAAACAACTTGAGAAATAGCTAAGATTGCATTCCCTCCATATTTGGTTTTATTTTCAGTTCCATCTAAGCTAATTAAGTTTTGATCTATTTCAACTTGTTTTATTGGATCAACTCCTTCTAGTGCTGGACCTAAAATAGTATT
>DATDSD010000050.1:0-6351 GCA_035291405.1 Patescibacteria group bacterium
TATTAGAAGGCGAGTAGTAAGCTTCCTAGAATTATCAAGATTCCAAATGCGGTTCCTAATATAGTTGGCCATGAAGTTCCCGCGTCAGGTAAATTTGGTTCTTCAGCCAATGAAGTCGCTGTAGCAGTGGCTGTTGCAACAGGGCATAGACAATCGGTTTCAGACAAGCAAGAGGTGTTTCTACAACTTCCTGTAGTAGATCCACTTGGAATATTGCACATTAACCCATCAGGACAATCGGTATTTTCAGTACAATTGTTATTACACTCTGGGTTAGATGTAGCTGTCGCTGTTGCGGTTGCAGTCGCGTTATCTGTTGCCGTTGCTGTAGCAGTCACGGTAGGTGTTGTGGTTGGGGTTTCTGTGGCCCCCGGACATCCACAGTCAGTTTCGTCTAGACACTCTTCGTTTCTACATAGTCCACTTGCACCCCTTAAAGTACTAGTGGTGTGACAAGTTAGTGTAGAAATACAATTAATCGGAGGATTTATGCTTGGATTACACACTTGATTACAAACAACAGTTCTAGCTGTTGCTGTCGCTGTAGCTGTCGCTGTAGCTGTTGATGTTGGACAAACACAACTTGCAGACCACTTACAGAGTGTTTTTCTACATACTTTGGGGTCTCCAGGTTCTTCACCCCAACAAGAATACCCCGTTGGACAGTTGGCGTTTGTTGTACAACTAGTATTACACCCTGGGGCACTAGTTGATGTTGCTGTAGCAGTTGGACCTACTATTGTGAAAGTAAGTTGACATGCGGATGGGGCAGAACCAGCCTCAGACTCTGTTGGAGCAACATTTCTTGTTTGATAAAGTCTAATTGCAGTAAAAATAGCAACTCCAGCCAAAACCAAAGTGGTTAAAATTATAGCTATTGTTACAACTTTGTTTTTATTTTTCATATTTATTTAATACCAATTACCCCCATATTCTACTTGAGCATTTATTTTGGTTTCACCACTTGTGATATTAAAGTCATCATAAAAGATAGTCATCTTCGGACCACTGTTGCCTACAATGAAAACTTCCCTCTTTTTTGTAGTTTCTTTAGCTACACCATTTATAGTAAATTTAGCTTTACTAAATATGGCTATCTTGTATCGATCAATTATTCCCACATGTACAGCAGCTCCTGGTGCCAAAGTGCTTGGATTACTAACCCTCACCCAATCTGAACCATAAATATTGATTAGAGGTAGACAACCTCCACCTCCAGTTCCTGGTTCACAAGGCTCATCGTGATATATTGTAGAAAAACCAATATTGCCAGAATGGTCTATTTGCTCCGTGCCACAGTTAAACTGAAAAGAAGCACTTTCGACCCCAGTAGCGACCTCAATGTCGGAACATCCTTGTCCTGGTGATTTTACATTATTGCAACGGTAATGATTTACATAATCTGTGGGGAAGTTTGATGCTGAACATCCATCTATTGTACAAGGAGCCTGCCAATTATTTGTTGCGGCCTTCTCACTTATATTTTGATTTTGTCCTGTTAAAAATACTCCTGCCCCAACTCCACCAACTAGTAAAAATAATCCTAAAATTGTAGCTATTACTTTTCCACCAGCAAATTTTTTCTTTGGTGCTGTGGTACCAATAATTTGAGGAGTTGAAATATCATTACTTGGTGCGGCTGAACCAGTACTTGTTGATGTATCATCTGCAGGAGATGGGTTTTTGGTGTCTTGTGGTAGGGTATTTGTTGTAGATGTAGTTGTTACACTAGATGTAGTCATTGGTGGAAGAGTATCTTCAACACTAATGGAAGGAAAACTCACTTGTGGTGTTTGACCATCATCACCTGTTTTTTGTTGATTATCGTTATTGGGCATACTAGACCTTCATTTAACTTTATCTTTTCATAGATAAACTGTCAAGAAGAAGTGTAAAAAATATTAAACTTGGATTTTAAAAACCCGGTCTAAATCTACAGCAAACTAATGAACCTCCACAAAAACCGGGGACCCTTTCTGCAAAAGAGAAGGTTAATCCTTGAAATACTACGTCTTTGCACACTCCCGCTGGTACACAGGTGTACGAACATCCAACAGGTACATTGATTGATGTTGGTGTGCTGGTTGGAGTAACTCTTGGAGTAAATCCCGGTGTCCATGTTGGTCTATTGGAAGAAATGGCTGTTGGTCTAGCTGTTGCAATAACTCCTGGCCCTGTGGCAGTGGAAGTTGGTGTTGATGTCTGGGGAGGAATCCATGGCGCATCACATGGTTTATTCCCCTCCTCGCACTTATTATTCCCTAAATCCCATCTGCATTTGTTCCCGCTAGTATAAGAGCATGTAGCAAGACATGATTTCCTATCACTAGAATATTTACAACCCCCGACAGATGCATTTTCTCTAATGTCTTGGTTTTCTTTTACCAAAACCAGTCCTACAATAAAACTAACAATTAAAATAATTAAACCAACAACTTTTAAAAATTTTGTTTTACTGATTTTTGTTTTAAAAAACTTTCTATTCGGCATATTCTTTATTCCAAACATAGATACTACTTAAAAGTATTCCAATACCCATGATAAATAATCCCAGAGTGCCTGTCAAGCTTCCTGTTTCAGGTGTTGGCGGTGCTGTTGCAATACTTGTAGAAGTTGCTCTTGGTGTAGTTGAAGCTGATGGTGTTGATGATGCTACTGTAGTTGCTGATGGTGTTGCCACAAACGCTGGACCCTCTGATGCTGAGACTATAAATTTTCTGGTCAAGGTCCTAATAACTCCATTAGCATCACTCCATTTAAGAGTGACAGTATGTTCTCCCGGCTCTAAATTGTTAGGAGGGCTCCAACTCCATGCACCATTTTTATCTGTTGCTACTGTTACAGTTTGAAGTTCTGACTCAACAGATACTTCAATATTAGTTTTGGAGGGGCCTTTACCAAAAAACTCTGGATCGGTGGTTGTGATAATTTCCCCTTCATCAACAGATTCTAATGTAACTGAAGTTTGTGCAGGTTGACCTCCGCTTTTATCAATTTCAAAACGAGAAGAAGCCTCAACAGATTCTGGAACAGAGAGTTTACTTTCAGGTATGCTACCTTCATTTCCGTTTGTAATAGTTCTGAAGTCATAGGTTTTTCCCAGAAGAATTACTGGGGTGGTCTTAATTGCTGTTGGGTAAATCACAGCTTGAGATACTCCTTTAGGACCTGCATTTACACTTATTTCTATAGCAGTAGTTTCTGGAACAGATTCAATATAAGTAGATATTGGTATAACCCAACTTCCTTCAGGTGAGGTTATTGTTGATAAAGTTACACCATTTATCAAAAGATGAACAATAGCGCTAGCGGCTGTGGTTCCGTCTTGAGCAAGAATTATGCCTGTTGCATAAAGTGAATTATTTGATGTAACAGCTTGTTTTGATGCATTAGTTTTCCAAGGAAGACTATTATTTTTAAAATCATTACCATTTGAGTTTATTACAAAAAAGACGTCTGATCCCTCATCAATACCCAAAATATTTACCATGTGCACGTTACTTTGAGTACTACTTTCTTCAAGTGCAACCTTGCTTAGGTTGGCATTGGTTTTGTTCCATTTCACAAAGCCTTTACTTTCTACATCTGTTGTCCATGTGACTGTTACTGAATTGTTAGTAATATTTCCTATTCTTACATCCTTGGGCGAACTTTCAACCTGTGCTCCTAATTTAAAAACTTGTCTTGAATTGATAAGATATACTCCCGCAATTAAACTTGACACTAATATTAAGATACCTAAAATCGTTGGTAGTTTAGCTCTTTTTTTCATTGATTTTGACCTCTTTTCACGATTTCGTCCAAAGTATCCATATCCAAATTTGAATTAATTGGAGCAGTTATTTCATTTGGAACAACAACTGGTTCTTCCTTTGTAAAAACACGGTAGATAGTAAACGACACCCAAAAAACTACAGTAATAGCGGTTAAAATTAGTAAAATAATTATGCTTGGTAATTTTTTATTTTTCATATTAATTTTTTACAAAAGGCAATCTTCCAGAGATCATTAATACTAGAGTTTTGCCTTCATCTGTTTTACTAGAATTTATAGCTAATGAATCTATCTTAGCTGGTCTTAGGGCATTATCAATATCTGACAACAACAAAACTAAATTTTGATACGATCCGATTAGTGATACCGTAAATGGAAGTTCGTCCGCGTCTGCTGGTAAGGCTTCTACATCTTTTGATTTTTTACTTTTACTTTTAATTTCTTTGTCACTAATTATTACTACATCTGACATTGAAAGATTAAGTATTTGAAGAGAGTTTTTATTTGCTAATCTCTCAATTTCTGTAATTATGGTTTCAGGGCTGGCAGAACTGGGAACAGCCCCTTCGATTTTGGATAATCTCTCTGACTCGTTTTGAAGGACATCACTTACTTTTCGAAGGCTTACTAACTTTTGATTTATCTTGCTAACAGTTTCCTCTTTTGCTTGTATCTCTTTATTTAGTTCAATAATTGTTAAGACCGTGGGTTTAATTGCAAATATTGAAAAGATTACTATTGTTGTCAATGATAGAATAAGTTCTAGATATATTTTGATGTTTGGTTTTGCATAATAAACACGCAAAATATTCAAGAAAAAATCTTTGTATCTTGCGTAATTGTCCTTCCAACTATTTGCCATCATTCACCTTTCCATTAACTGTAAAAATTATTAGGTTTGGATCATCCTGCCCAGTTGATATTTGTGACAGTGTGATATCAGAATAATTATCGTTTGCTTCTAAATTAGCAATAAATTGGGCGATTGAACTTTCTGAAAAAGATGTGGCTTTTATGAGAAATGATTCATGATTAACGACAATTGAGTTAAGAAAAATATCAGGAGGAAGTATTGAAGAAATGCGTTCAAATATTTTTGTCGATTTTGGCTCATTGTAAAGAGATTTTACAATGCTTAATTTTTTTTGAATGTTTCTAAATTCTAATTCTACGTCTTCATATGCCAAGACCTGTGCTTTCCCAATATCTAATTCTTCATTTAAATCAGAATTTCTAGCATCTAGCCAAAAGCGAGAAAGGAAAGCAGACATAACCAGCAATTCAGTAATTATAACCATTACTCTAAATGAAGAGAGAGCCCACTTGAGGATTCTTCCTAGAATACTAGTTTCAAATTCATCTTGAGGCAAAAGATTAATAAGCTTATTTTTAACTTTGGGCATATAACCAATATAGCATATGAAAAGAGACTAAAGAAGAGAGTTCTTTACAAGAGACTTAACCTTAATGTTAAGAAATTTTGGAAAGCTGAGATTTGATATTTCCAGCCTTGTTTGCGTGAATTACTTTTTTCTTAGCAGCCTTATCTGTTAAGGATACTGCACTTTCAATATTTTTCTTAGACTTTGTTTTTTTTGCCAATTTAATAGCAATTTCAAGCTTAGAAAGAATTGTTTTGTTGATAGATTCTTTCTTCTTCGAACTTCGCAGTGCTCTTTTGGCTGTTTTTGTTACCGGCATGCGAGTAGTATAATCAAAAAAAATGAAATTAACAATCCTTGCTAAGTCAAAGTCTTTTTTTAGAAAAATCAGATCATTATTTTTAGGTCAGCAACATTCTGTCCTATCGGCAGCTACCCTTATCATGATTATGATTGTCTTTTCAAGACTTCTGGGTTTGATCCGTCAAAGAGTATTGGCCCATTATTTTGCTCCTGACGATTTAAGTCTTTTCTTTGCTGCATTCAGACTGCCTGATACTGTATTTGAAGTTTTAGTCTTTGGAACATTTGCTTCAGCCTTCATTCCAATTTTTACAAAAACACTTAAAGAATCAAAGAAGCAAGCTTGGCAAGTTGCAGGAATAGTTGCTAACTGGGGTGGAATATTTTTCTTGGTTTTGGCAACAATTGTAATCATTTTTGCCCATCCACTTTATAGATTTATTACCCCTGGTTTTGACCTTTCTGATCAAATAAAGATTGCAGATCTTGCGAGAATATTATTTGTAGCTCAAGGATTTTTTGTAATTTCCTACGTTTTAACGGCTGTTTTGGAGTCATCCAAAAGGTTTTTTGTTCCAGCACTCGCTCCTCTTTTTTATAATTTAGGAATTATTATTGCAACTATTGCTTTTTCAAAACAGTTCCAATTATATGCTCCTGTAATTGGGGTAGTAGTAGGTTCTGCCTCTCATTTTCTTATTCAATTACCATTAGCTTTCAAATTAGGTTTCAGGTTTAATAAAAGTTTAAAAATAACACCAGAGGTTAGAAAAATTGCCAAGCTTTCAATTCCTAGAATAATTGAAGTTTCATTTCTGCAGGTTGCCAAATTTGTGGAATTAACACTAGCCTCACTTATCTCAGCACCAGCTTATACGTATTTTACTTTTGG
>DATDSD010000051.1:0-28618 GCA_035291405.1 Patescibacteria group bacterium
TTTTACTCCACCAAACTCAAAAAAGAATATTGGGATGAAATTTTAAAATTAAAAAAATTTGATACTTGGGAAGATATTGCAAATGTCTATTTAAAATTGTGGGGAAAGTAGCTATTTGACAGCTACTTAAAAAGTGTTATATTTCAAATAATGAAAATTATTATTTTCAATCCAAAGTTTAGTTTTACATCGGACCAGCAAAAGTTGTTATCTTCATTGGGTGAAGTTCTTTATACGAAAACACGAGAAACACTACCTGATGCAAAACTTTTGGAAATGGCAAAGGGGGCTGATATTGTTGGATGCGATCCTGATCCACTCGGGGGTTTTGAAAAGGCTAAAGAAAAATTAACAAAAATTATGGAATCGTTACCAAACCTAAAAGGTGTTTGTCTTTCTACAACTTCTTTTGGTTGGGTGGACTTGGAATATGCAAAGAAAAGAAAAATTCCTGTTAGTAATGTTCCTGGATATTCAAAAGAATCTGTTGCTGAGCAATCAATTGCTTTTTTACTTGGAGCCATGAAAAGGATTTTTGTATCTGATAGAAGGACTTCTAAGGGAAAGTATGTTTTAGAGCAGGGTATCGAATTAAGAGGTAAGATGCTTGGTATTATTGGCTTAGGGAGTATAGGAAGCGCAACTGCGGAACTCGCAAAAGGATTGGGAATGAAAGTGATTGCCTATAATAGGACCAAGAAAACAATGAAAGGTGTAAAGATGGTAACTTTAAGCCAACTCTTTAAAGAAGCAGACGCCATATCACTTCATACTACCCATGAGAAAATGAACAATAATATGATTGGAAAAACAGAACTTTCAAAGATGAAAAAGGGGGTATTTGTAATTAACACAGTTGATCGTGAGCTAGTTGATGAAAAAGCAATGGCAGCTGCCATAAAATCTGGTCAAGTGGATACATATGTATATGAAGGTGAAGATTTAATTCATACTCCTCTTGCAAAGTTAGAAAAAGCTATTGGATTTAAAGGTTTTGCTTGGTATACCAAAGAGGCATTAGAAAACTTATATAACATTTGGGTAGGAAACATTGTTGCATTGGCAAAAGGTAAACCTCAAAATAGAGTTGTATAGCTCAAATGTCTATAGAAAAAATAGCGCTTCTTACGTATAAAGACGGAGTTGATCTTGCAGATGGCGAAAGTTTATTGCCGCCAGCTTTTAAAAAGGTGGGAATAGAAGCTATTGCCACCCCTTGGGATGGAAATATAAATTGGGATGAATATTCTACTATTATTTTAAGGGCTTGTTGGAATTATCATTTGGATAAAGCTAAATTTATACAATGGTTAGAAAATCAATCAAATCTTGGTTTAAAAATTTGGAATCCCGTAGAGATTGTAAAGTGGAGCACAGACAAACATTATCTTCTTGATTTGGAAAAAAATGGCATACCAATAATTCCCACTGTTATTCTTGAATCTGAAGATACAATGAATCTAAAAGAAATATTAACGAAAGATGGTTGGGAAAGTGGCGTTGTTAAACCCGTTGTCGGAGCCTCAGCGTTTAAAGTTGAAAGATTTAATATAGAAAATGCATCAGAGATTGAAAGTAAATTAGATAGAAAAAATTCCTGGATAGTGCAAAAATTCTGCCCTGAAATTAAAAGCAAAGGCGAATATTCATTTATGTTTTTTGACCGTAAGTATAGTCATTCGGTAATGAAAAAACCTAAAGATGGAGATTTTCGTACACAACCATATTTTGGTGGAAGTGAGTGGACAATTTATCCTGATTCTACATTAATAGATCAAGCTTCTGCCGTTTTGAATAAAGTCAAAGGAGCATTACTTTATGCCAGAGTGGATGGTGTATTAATAAATGGTATTTTTCATCTAATGGAGTTAGAGCTTGTCGAGCCTTATCTTTTTTTTGAGAGAGATTTACAATCAGCTGAAAGATTTGTCGACGCGTACAAAAACTTGACAAGATCATAGCAGTGTTCTTGTTGTATAATTTATTTTATGAGTAACAAAAATACTATCCTAATAACAGGTTCTTCTAATGGAATAGGAGCTGGAATTGCAAAACATTTTGGGAAATTGGGTTATAACGTAGTTGTTACTTATTTTAAGAATAAAACCAATGGCGAAAAAGTTGTTAAAGAAATTGGTTCTTCATCAAAGCTTTATGAACTTGATGTTAAAGACGAGGAAAGTGTAAAGAACGTTTTTTCCAATGTAGAAAAAGAGTTTGGAAAACTTGATGTTTTAGTAAACAACGCTGCAGTTGATTATCCAACCCCTTTTGAAGAATGTTCGTTTGATGATTGGAAAGAAATTACTAGAACAAAAATTGATGGCAATTTTCTTTGCACGAAGTACGCAATTCCTCTTCTCAAAAAATCTGATAATGCAAATATTATTGTAATCATGTCCTCAATGTTTGAAAGGGTAGATCCTGACGACCCCGCCTATTGTGTAGGGACAGCTGGGACAGTCACTTATCTAAAATGTGCAGCCTTAGCTTTATCAAAATACAAAATAAGAACAAATGGTATAGGACCGGGAGAAACAAAGACAAACAGTAGATATTGGAAAGAAGTTGGAAATGAAGAAATGTGGAACGAAATTACTTCTAAAAATCCACTAGGAAGACTTACAACTCCAGAAGATATAGCTATTGCCACTCAGATAATAGTTGAAGATAAATCAAAATTCTTAAACGGAAATATTATCTACGTCAATGGCGGTGGACATTTAAAGTAGATTTTTAATTAATTTATGAAAAATAATAATGAATTAAAAGGTTTAATGTTCATTATTTTTGCCACGCTCTCTCATGGATTATATGGGATATTTTCAAGAATTATTGGGATTGAGTTTGGACAGATCTTTCAAATAGTTGCCAGAAGTTCAATTCTACTAATATTTTTTGTAATTTTGACTCAATTTAAAAAAGACTGGAAGAAAATAAACCCTAAAGATTATAAGTGGTTTGTTTTAATGATATTCCCAGGATTAATTGCACTTGCTTCAATGTTTACCGCCTTTAATTATTTGTCTTTAGGAACAGTTTTATTTACATACTATGCAGTATCAACTTTAGGTAGTTATGTTTTAGGGTATCTGTTGTTTTGCGAGAAATTAACTAAGTTGAAGATCATTTCGTTAATTCTAAGTTTGGTTGGTTTATACATAATCTTTCTAGATTCGTTTAAATTGGAAAATACTCAATATCTGTTATTGGCTTGTTTGGCTGGTTTGGGGGCGTCTGCTTGGAATGTGGTGTCTAAAAAGATCTCGGATAAATATTCAGTAAATCAAATTTTGATTATGGACAGTCTACTAATGATTATTGTGGGTTTACCTGTCGCCATATTACTTAACGAAAAGATAACCCTACCAAGCTTATCATTACCTTGGTTGGGCATACTTGGTTATTCAATAGCCGCAATTGGTTCAAGCATTTTTACAATTAAGGGTTTTAAGTATTTACAGGCACAAATCGGTAGTTTAGTCATGCTATTAGAACCAATATTTGGAGCATTTGTTGGATGGTTGCTTTATAAAGAAATGCTTTCAGTTAATTTTATTTTTGGGGCGATATTAATATTGGTAGGTATAGCTTTACCAAATTTAAAAAGAAGTTAGATTTATTAGAAATACCTCAAATTCTGAAAGTAGCGGAAAGATGTTGATAACAAATATAAGACTTGTAGGAAAAATGATTATTGTTTTAACAAAAGGAAAGCTTCAGAATAAAGCAGTTTGACTACAATGATGTATGATTTCAAAAATATCTTAGGTATAGTTGCTACAATTCTTGTATTTTTTGGTTACATTCCTTATATCCGTGATATTGTGAAAGGTAAGACAAAACCCCATGTCTACAGTTGGTTTCTGTGGGGTTTTCTTACTCTCATAGCTTTTGCACTTCAGTTGAGTGATAAGGCGGGAAGTGGGGCATTTGTAACTTTGGCTGCAGCGATAATGTGTTTTGTGGTCATAATCTTTGGATTTATTTACAAGTCAAAAGTGAAGATAGTTAAATCAGATACTATTTTTTTAATTTTTGCAATTATTTCACTTGGCCTTTGGTTGATTGCAAAACAACCAGTCTTATCTGTGATATTAACAGTAATAATTGATCTTTTAGGTTTTGCACCAACAATACGAAAATCTTGGAATAATCCATTTTCCGAGACTCTCACTTTTTATTATCTAAACTCAATTAGATTTGGCTTGGCAATTATTGCATTACAAAAATACTCTTTGTTAACGGCTTTGTATCCAATCACATGGCTTATGGCAAATATACTTTTTGCCTTAATGTTAATAATTAGAAGGAAGAAATTAGGTAATATTTGATATACTTCATTTGTGAGAATTTCTGTTTGTATAACCACATTTAATGAGAGTAAGAATGATTTAAAAAAACTTCTTGATGCTTTAAATAATCAAACTTTAAAACCTGATGAAATAATTGTAATTGATGCTAAAGATTACAATAACTGCAGCATAGCACAAGGCGGAAACATTTCAATTAAAAAAGCAAAGAATGAAATAATTGCCATTACTGATGTTGGGTGTATTCCAAATAAAAATTGGTTAGAAAAAATTACAAAACCGTTTGCTGAAGATAAAGATGTTTTGGTAGCTGGTTTTTACCTCATGCTATATAGAAATGCTATGCAAAAGGCTGCTAGCATTTTTCTAGGAGTATCTCCAAATAAATTCGATAAAGATAAATTTCTACCCTCTGCCCGTTCCGTTGCATTTTCCAAATCTATTTGGAAAAAAGTAGGTGGTTTTAACGAAGATTTAGAGAAAGGTGGGGAAGACAGTGAATTTTTCTACAAGTGTGTGAAAGCCGGCGTGAAAATTATTAGAACCAAAGAGGCTAGGGTAGTGTGGGAAGAAATTGGAAGATTAACTTTTTCAGATGTTGTAAAAAAGTTTTATGTCTATGCAAAAGGGGACGGGGAGGCGGGGATTTGGTATCATCCCACAAAACAACTTTCGTCGCACAATATAAAGATAAGCTTTATCTATATTAGGTATATCATTGCCTTTTTACTATTAATTATTGGGTTTAACTTTCCCTTAGCCCACTTTGCACTTTTGATATCAGTAATTTTCTATTTACTATATTCCTTTAAAAAAGCGAGACTTTGGGGAGTTATTCTCCAGCTGGTTTCAGATATAACTGTGATGATCGGCTTTGTTAGCGGTATAATGGGGAAATGGATATCAAAAAAAGTTTGATTTGGACGGGTTTTTTGAGATTTTTCACCAGAGGCTTAACTATAATTAAAACTTTGGTTTTAGCCCGCATCCTTACGCCTTCTCAATTTGGAATATTTGGTGTTGCTGCTCTTGTTCTTGGACTTTTGGAAACATTGACCGAAACCGGAGTAAATGTCGTTTTAATCCAAGAAAAAAAGGATATAAAGCACTATTTAAGTACCGGTTGGGTTGTATCAATTTTAAGAGGATTTTTAATATCTTCAATAATTTTTCTATTGGCCCCGTTAATTACAAATTTTTTTCATTCACCGGAATCTATACATTCCCTTCTGGTAATATCATTAATTCCAATTATTCGAGGTTTTATTAATCCTGCGGTTGTTAATTATCAGAAAAAATTGGAATTTAATAATGAATTTAGATTTAGAGGAAGTTTAATTTTAATTGAAGTTGTTTTTACTGTTATTTTCGGTCTAATTATTAGAAACGAAACAGCTTTTGTATTGGGAATGATAGTTTCATCGCTTCTTGAAGTTTGTCTTTCTTTTGTACTAATAAAAGATAAACCCAGTATTGAATTTAACATTGAGAAATTAAAATATGTTTTTGCTAAAGGCAAATGGATAACGGGAGCTAAAATTTTTGAATATCTTTTCTCTCACGGAGACGATATTGTAGTAGGAAAGATATTGGGAATATACCCGTTAGGGTTATATCAACAGGCTTATAAAATATCAAGCCTATCAATTACTGAAGTTGCTGAAACCTTTCAAAAAGTTACTTTTCCGCTTTATTCCAAGATGATTAATAATGGAGAGTCTGTTAAAAAAATTTATTTAAAAACACTTCTCGCAACTTCTTTAATAATAATTCCGGTTGGAGTCGCAATTTTATTGTTTCCAGAGCAAATTATTTTGATAATATTGGGAAAAAATTGGCTGGAAGCAGTAAATGTTTTACGGGTTTTGGCAATTTTTGGAATAATTAAAACAATTGCCAACAGTTCATTTCCTCTTCTTTTGGCCTTTAAGAGACAGGACTTGGTATTATATCTGACCCTAATTGGTATTTTAGGATTGGGAATTTCAATTTACCCACTCATAAATATCTACGGCTTAATTGGTGCAGGACTATCGACAATTATTGGGAGTTTGGTAATGTTACCACCTGCTTTTTATTGGATTAGGCAAATATTACAAAAGAAAAATATTAATGATTAGTTTAATTTTTACATTGATTGGTATTTACTTGAGACTTAAAAATATAGGTAATGATTATCTTTTTTCAGGAGAATCGGGTAAAGAGTTTTTGTACGTAAAGAGTTTAATTGAAACAAACACTTTTCCGCTCGTTGGAATGGCAACATCTCATGAGTGGTTGTATTACGGCCCGATATATTACTGGATACTAATTCCGCTTTCTAAATTGTTTTCGTTTAATCCTTTTATTTTGTTTTGGTTGGCTTTTTTAGTTTCTGTTTTGGGACTAATTATTAATTTTTATATTATCAAAAAAATAGTCAACAAAAATGTAGCTATCTATTCAACAGTACTTATCGGTTTATCTCCGATTTTTATCTGGCAAACAAGACTAAGTAAGCTTCATGTATTTTTCTTTTTACTAACTCCAATATTAATTTATCTACTAAAACTTATTTGGGATAAAAACAAAAAATATGTTTTTTGGTTGGGTCTAACTTTTGGTGTATTTTTTAGCTTCCATTTTAGCCAAATACCACTATTTTTGGTTATCTTAACGGTATTTTTAATTAAGAAATACAAAATTAAAGATTATTTAATGTTATTTTTAGGAATTATTATTCCAAACCTTGGAATAATTATTAAAGACTTAAAGATTTTAATTTGGTTACCGTATAGAGCTTTGGGACTAAGTCCTGATGTTGGTAGTAAAACACCGGGGTCGTTTAATGAATTTTTTGGAAGGATTTTTTTCTGGGATCAAACGTTCTGGATTGTTGGAACCTTCGTCTCACTTTTTATAATAATTGTTTTTTTCAAAAAATATTACAAAACAGTTGATAAAAACTTTTTTAACTTTTACCTAATATTTTCAAGCTTAATAGTTTTTGGAGGTTTGATTTTACATAAAAACCCCCCGATTCATTATTTTTTACCTGTTTTACCAAATATTCTTTATATGTTTGCAATCCTGATGGATAAATATTTTAAAAAACTTTATATATATATTGTTTTCTCTTTACTTTTAATTTTTAGTATTTGGAGGTTTGACGATTATAAAGATATTGATTATATTCCTTACCAAAAACAACTGGAGATTTCTCAAAAAATCGTTTCTGAAAACAGAGACAGAACAATAAACATAAAAAGAATTGGACCATATGATTATTTTCCAGAAAACTATTCTCAAAACTATAAATTCTTAATTTGGTATTTAGGTGGTAAAATCGATGACAATATGAATGATACAACGAATAATGTAGTGACCATAAATGACTATGAAAATATTAACATTAAATAAACCAAATATTATTGATTTTGCAAAAGAAAGGAATAATTTATTAAATAAGTCAAAGTCTGACTGGAATTTGTTTCTTGACTCAGATGAAAAATTATCAAAACCTGCGTTTAATATTTCAGATAAATATGATTATTATTTTTTTTATAGAAAAAATTATTTCTTAAAAAATTATGTAGGTACAGATCGTTTAGTAAGATTAGTCAAGAAAGGAACGGGAGAATGGAAACGTATTGTTCATGAAAAATGGGTTCCGAAAAAGATTTCTCGAGTAGGTGGAATGTATAAAAGCTATATTATTCACGATACTGCTGACAAGTTGGCAGATTATATTTCAAAAATTAATAATTATTCAACACTTCACGCCAAAGCAAACTTTCTTGAAGGTAAAAGATCCTCACTTTGCAAAATTGTTCTTTTCCCAATTGGCAAATTTATACTGACATTTGTAATATCAAGAAATGTTGTTTTTAGTATAATGCAGTCACTGCATTCATTTTTATCATGGACAAAATTATATTTACATTTCTTTTAATTGCTTTTCCTTTGGGGCAATTAGTGAAGTTTGGTATATTTAATATCTTTGATGTTTTAGTTGTAATTTTGGCAATTTTAACATTATTAAAAAGTATAAAATATCCTAATTGGTACCCTTATTTTTTAAGTTTTATTTTTTTTGGATTATTTTCATGGACAGTAAATATATTCATAATAAAAGATCCGCTAGTCTTTAAAGGACTCCTTTATCTTATTAGATTATTTTCATATTCGTTTGTAGCTGTTTATGTTTTTAATTATTTAAAATCTAAGCATGGATTATCTATTAGAGACAAAAAGGAAAAAATTATCAACTCCTTGTTATCTGTTAGTATCGCCTCCACTTTATTTGGTTGGATTCAATACCTTGTTCTACCCGACACAAGGTTTTTAAAAGATGTTGGATGGGATGATCACCTTTATCGTATGGTTGGCACCTTTTTTGATCCGGCATTTTTGGCATTAATAATACTTTTAGGCATAGTAATAGCCCTTTACCAAAAAAAGACAAAAACATTTTTATTTTTACTGATAAGTCTGGCCTTCACCTATTCAAGAGCAACATACTTAGGGTTAGGGTTATTTTTAATCTTCAAAAGAAAATTCTTGCCACTTGTGATTTTTGCGGTAGTGGTTTTATTTTTACCAAAGATGTTAAGTGAGGGAACAGATTTTGGAAGGGTAGCAAGTAACATCAATAAGTTGTCAAATTATGAGGAAACATTATCAATTATCAAAAAGTCACCCGCAATAGGTGTTGGGTATAACAATTTTTGCCCTGCCAGAATAAAATATTTAAATGATGATAATACTTTGTCTCACTCTTGTTTTGGTTCTGACTCATCAATTCTTTTTATTTTAGCTACAACCGGAGTCATTGGCTTTGTATTATTTTTAAGTTTTATTTTTAGAGTTCCTAATAGTTATCTGGTGTCTATTAGTTTTCTTTTGATAATGGTGCATGGGTTATTTACCAACAGCCTTTTTTACCCACATGTTATGTTTTGGATGTTTACACTTCTTGGTTCAGGGAGCGAAGTTGATAGAAAGAGAGGTTAATGCTTGGTTTCCTGCGGGATCAGTTGCTTTAATTTCAAAAGTATTACCTCCTTCATTTAAGGTTGTTGTAAAATTAAAAGTTCCATCATCTTTTAAACTAACAAACTTTTCATTAACCTTAACCTCGGCGGTTTCATTCACTGTTCCCTTGATGGATAACTGTCTTTGACTGGAACCAATAAATGAATCTCCATCATTCGGAGAAGTAATCTCAAGTTTTGGTTCAAGATTGTCATAGACAATTTTATAAGTTTTTGTTTCAATACTTAAATTTCCCGAAGTGTCCTTGGCTGTTGCAGAGATTGTGTTTTCTCCTTCAATCAGATTAAAAAGAAAAGTAAATTTACCATCACTGTTTGCTACTATTTCACTTACATTTCTGTTTGCAGTCAAAGAAATCGTGGCTCCATTTTCAGAATTTCCCTTTATATCAATTGATTCTTCTTTGCTATATTCTGGAATTTCATCAAACCGTGGGGGTGCAGGGGGAGTTGTGTCAGTAATCTCAATAGGTTTGTCGGATTTGGCAATATCACCAATAAAACCTGCAAATTTAATCAAAGTAGGAAGCCCTAGGTAAACTAAAAAAATAAGTGCCAAGATTGAAAGAAAAACATAAAAATAAGCTCTTTTAATATTTCTTTTTTCCTCAACTACAGCCAGCCTTGAGTACCTTTTCATTTAAAGCTAGTATACTACAAACAGATAAAATTACATATTTACATTAACTTAGCAATTTGTTATTTTGTTGCAATGTCTACAGCTGAGAATCGTCCTCCATTAAAAAAGGAACCTCCAAAACCACCTCCACAACCAACACGAACCAGTAAAGACGCTGCTTTGGAAGTAGGAAGAATAAAAGCGGATCAATATACAAATTGTGTTGGTGGTAAACAGAGTAAACACAAGATTGGACACTAGTGTTAAAATAGGTTTATGTCAGATAAATACAAAGCAGTTTGGGTAAGCCACTCTTCAATTTCAGATTTTTTGGCATGTCCCAGAGCATATTATTTAAGAAATGTTTTTAAGGATCCAAAAACCGGTAATAAAATTACTGTTACCTCACCTTTTCTTTCTTTGGGTCAGGCTGTTCATGATGTTGTCGAATCATTATCCATTTTACCTACTGAAGAAAGGTTGAAAGTATCTCTTCTTAAGAAATTTGATATATCTTGGCAGAAAGTAACCGGTAAATTAGGAGGATTTAGAAATTTGGAACAAGAAAAAGAGTTTAAGGAAAGAGGTATAAATATGCTTAAACGTATTGAAAAGCATCCTGGTCCAATTTTAAAAAAAGCAATTAAAATTCAATCCGATTTTATCCCTAATTATTATCTTTCTGAGGAAGACAACATTATTCTTTGTGGGAAAATTGATTGGCTTGAATACATGAAAGAATCAGACTCTGTTCATATAATTGATTTTAAGACAGGAAAAAATGAGGAAGGAATAGAATCTTTACAACTTCCCATTTATTTACTTCTTGCCAGTAACACTCAAAGTAAAAAAGTTTCTAAGGCCTCATATTGGTACCTTGATAAAAGTGATGATTTAACGGATAAAGAACTTCCCAGCATGCTTGAATCAGAAGACAAGGTATTAACAGTAGCCAGAAGAATTAAACTTGCCCGCCAACTTAATCATTTTGTTTGTCCAACAGGCGGTTGTATGAAATGTAGGCCTCTGGAGAGAATTTTAAGAGGCGAAGGTATAAAGGTTGGAGCATCTGATACAAGACAAGATATTTACATCCTTCGGCATTAGTTAGAAGATATTATTCCAAGTGGGACGACTTTCCTTTTCTTAAGCTCTCCCATTATGAGATCTAAATCTTCATTCCTTGTTAATTGTCTTGATGTATTTCTTTCTGCCCATCCGTGTCCAATATACACCTTAACTATTCCAGAGACCGGAGACACACTCTCTATTGCCCTTGAATTTAATTTGGCTTTCGAGACATCTCCTTCACTTCTTAGTAACGCCCAATATTCATTTTCATACATATCCGTATTATATATGCATTGTCAAATATTTATTAAACTTTATCTCTGTTTTTGTACTCAGGAACTGGTGAAGACACTTTAGTTAAACTATTATACATACCTAGAGATAAACCCAAAGAAGATCAGACTTGTTTAATGGAATTATGTATATTACTATTTAATTAAACTTAATTTTAAATTAATGTCTAAAACAACAAAGAGAAAAACATTTAAGTTGATAGGTTTAATTTTACTCGTTATTGGTATTATTTGTGGAATTTTGTTAGTTAAACAATCCCAAGATGTTAGGGAAAAAGCAGCAAACGATAACAGGTGTACTTATAAGGGCCAACAGTGTAATACGAGTGATCCAGATTGTCCTGGATATTGTTATGAAGGCTTAAATGGTGATCTCCACTGTCATGTTCCAGCCCATTACCCCGGTGGTAGGTGTTGGATTTCTGGAGTTACTTGTAATAATGATGAACATTGTTTAAATGGGCGAAAATGTCAAAACGGTAAATGTATTGGCAATCCAAATAAGGGGGCATTAGTTAAACAATATCTTGATGAAAACAAATGTAAAACAGACAATGATTGTAAATCTGGGTACTTTTGTTCAATTTTAAAAGCTTGCCTGTCTGACAAGTGGAAATTTTAATTATTTCTTCAAAGAATAAAAAATATTTAGGAGCTGGTGGGTGTAATCGAAACACCGTCGATGGTTTACGATACCACTGCTCTGCCACTGAGCTACACCAGCATGAGGTAATTATATCTTAATAGCCAGTGAATTTCTCAGTTTTAATGTTACTGTCGGGAATATTTAGTTCATTCAATGAATCTTCCATAGCATCAACAAAAACATTTGGACCAACCACGCTAAATATTAAGCTGTTCTTGTCCAGCGACCAACCATCTAACGCGTTTTCAATCTTAGTTTTATCTAGGTGTCCAGATTCTGAAGTATCAAAATATTCAACTTTAATATTGTTATTATTTTTTACCCATTCATCAATTTCATTTTTGAACACAAATTCAGAGTCTGAATTTGAATAAATCAAAAAAATTGGGACGTTTAATTTTCTATCAATATTCCATTTAATCATGGATCTAAACGGTGTTATCCCTATACCACCAGCAAGAAAAATATTGTTTTTGATTTGTTCGTCAAAAACAAATGTTCCCTGAGGTCCTTTTCCTTCTACAATTGATCCATTAGGTAAATTATTAAGAGTTTTTTTATAACCCGAACTTTCACGTATTCTCATTGTTATCCTTATTAAATCTCCTTCTGTTGGAGAGGTTGAGATTGTAAAGTGACGAGTTGATCCTCTTTCGTCCGGATAATTTAATTTAGAAAGAGTTATATAAATATACTGACCGGCTATCCAGTTAAATGGTTTGTCGGCTTCAAAGAAAAATGAGACAGTATCTTTAGCCTCGTTCCGTTTTTTGATTAGTTTAAGGAACATTTTTCCATTCTAGCAAATAAAAGCCGATTAATAAAAATACGTTCCAAAGGATAAAGAACAATGAATAAATAATCTGATGTTTGAATTTTAAATCGCTATAGATTTTTGCAATTCCCAAGGCAAAAAAAGGCATAGTAGCAAAAGATAGCCTTTGACCAAATCCTGCGGATAAGTAGGCTGACCAAAATGATCCAATTAGCCAAAGTAGAAAAATGGAATATACAATAACATTTCGTTTTAATTTAATTAATCCGTAAATGCCCAATAAACAGATTGGTGACCAAATAAATAAGCCTCTTTTTAGTGAAAACAGGTATTCAACTATATGGAACAAATTAAATGACCAGAGACTTATGTTTTCGGTAACATATGAATTTTTAAAGATTGTTCCGTAGAAGTAATATTGCATGTATAACTGGGGCAACAAAGATATTGTAAAACCTAACCCAACAATAATCAGTTTCTTAAAATTAAGTCTTAAATTGGCAATTATTGGGATTAATAAAACACTATCTGCAATCCTTGTAATTGGTAAAAGCCCAGATATTAAACCTAATAAAAACATGTTTTTATTGGTATGTTTAAATTTGTGTGTCCAGTAAAGCAAATAACTAATTAGAAAAAAAGCAGGTTGATGTGATAAAGCGGGTTCAAATGAGGAATAATATAAAACGTACGAGCCAAAAAATATTGTTAATATTACAATTAAGACAACACCCTTTTTAAAGAAATTCAATAAATATTTTTCTAGGAAATATAATCCGGAGATCATTAGTAAAATGCCTGTTATACCTACAAATATTTCATGAAGTAAATCAAAACGGTTAAAACTAAACACAGAGGCTACTAAAAGTGACGGTATCCAGAATAGACTTGCTCCAATTGAATATGGATTAATGTCTTCTCTCCAAAAAACTCTTGAAAAAATATAATCCCTACCTTGAAAATTTTTTAAGTGATTGATAATTTCCTTCGAATTAATAGTTTTATCGTAAAGAATACTTTGTGCTGTTACGTAATAACCATTACCATCACCATATATGGCGTGTTTGGTATAAATTGCATGAAAAAGAAAAATTGAAAGTGAAAAGATAAAAAGAATAAAGTATTTCATATTACTACTTGAAAATTGTAAGTTGCTAATTAATAATTGTCTATATGTGTTACATGCGTAAGCATGAATACTGAATTTTAGAATAAAATTATGTGTTATAACTGTGGTTGTGATATTCCAGATGACAACATGGGTAAACCAGACGCAACCGGTGCATCATTAACGGATAAATCTTTTGTGGAATTAGCCAAGGCTTGGAACATGACAGTTGAAGAAGCCAAGAAAAACACATATAAACTTCTTAAAAAACAACTAGAACCTATAAATTAGATAGTTTTTTACTTCGGTAATAATTTGGGTAAATTTTAATTATGAACAGCAATTTGGTTTTATTCAAAGGCAAAAATATTCGTAGACTTTGGGATGAAAAACAAGAAAAATGGTATTTTTCAGTTGTAGACATAATATCTGTTCTAATAAATGAAGATAACCACAGAAAAGCTCAAAGTTATTGGACCACTTTAAAGAATAGATTGAAAATTAAAGGAAGCCAGGTGGTCACAAATTGTGATCAACTGAAGATGAGGGCAAGTGACGGTAAGTTTTATATAACAGATTCTGCAGATGTTGAAATATTATTCAGATTAATTCAATCAGTTCCAAGTCCTAAAGCAGAGCCGATTAAAATTTGGCTAGCTAAGGTTGGGTACGAAAGAATCCAAGATATCTCAGATCCAGAAAGATCTTTAAATCGAGCTAGGAAGTATTGGCAAAGGATGGGAAGAAGTAAAGAGTGGATCCAACAGAGAATGTTGGGCCAAGAAATTAGGAATAAATTAACAGACTATCGGTAAACTCATAAAATTTCAAAACAGGAGGAATATGCAATTTTAACTAATATTATTCATGAAGAATGGAGCGGATTAACAGTAAAAGGACATAAAAATCTAAAAGGGTTAAAACAGCATAATTTAAGAGATCATGTGAGTGATGCTGAAATTGTTTTTTCTGCTTTAGCAGAACTTTCTACTCGAAAAATTGCAGAAAGTGAAAAGTCTGTAGGTTTTAATGAAAGCAAAATTCCAGCTAAAATTCCATTACAATAATTTAATCTTATCTTCTACTGTAGACCCACCATTTCCATGGAGGAGTATTATTTTAAGTTGTGTATTTTTCCTTATCATAATCGTATTATTGCACAAACCAAACTGTTCAACCTACAGTAGAACCTTCAATATCACCAAACGATACTGCATCCCC
Source organism: Patescibacteria group bacterium (assembly GCA_035291405.1). Classification (GTDB taxonomy): domain Bacteria; phylum Patescibacteriota; class Microgenomatia; order UBA8517; family UBA8517; genus UBA12026. The sequence continues at coordinate 15,080 of DATDSD010000051.1, forward strand.
AGATGTAAATTAAAAATTTACCTTACAAGAATAGCCTTTTTTTATAATTGAGGATATAATGTACGAAGCTAAATGGTTAAAATTATTGCAAAAAATAAAGAGAAAAGATTTATAGGTGTAGCTTGGCCTTATGTAAATGGTGATTTGCATATTGGTCATCTCGCAGGTTACTTATTGCCAGCTGATATTTTTGCAAGATATTCACGAGCTACTGGACACGATGCTCTAATGGTTTCAGGTTCAGACTGCTTTGGTACACCAATTACAATCGAGGCTGACAAACGAGAAGTTTCTCCAAAAGTTATAATTAAAGAATATCATACCAAAGATGTCTATTTGTTTAAAAATATTCTGAACTTGTCTTATGATTTGTATACGAAGACGGCAACACGAAACCACATCAAAGTAGTGCAAGATATCTTCATTGGACTTCTGAAGAACGGCTTTATTTTTATAGATACTACGAAACAATATTATTCCAGTAAAGACAATAAGTTTTTGCCAGACCGTTATGTGGAGGGCGTATGTAAAAACTGTGATTTTTTGGGAGCTAGAAGCGATCAGTGCGATCACTGTGGAAAGGTACTTGAACAAGGTGACCTAGAAAATCCTGTAAGCAAATTGACAGGGTCCCCCGTAGAGTTAAAAGATACTCAGCACTATTTTATTGATTGGCCAAAACTACAAAAAAATGTCGAAACATATGTAAAAAAAGCAGGGCCAAGCTGGAAAAAGTGGGTATATTCAGAAACTTTAGGCTGGTTGAAACAGGGTATTAAGCCAAGAGCTATTTCCCGCGATCTCGATTGGGGTGTTCCACTTCCAATTGATAGAATGCCTAAAAATTTAATTATCAAAGGTGCAGAACATAAACGTTTATATGTATGGTTTGACGCTGTGATTGGTTATTTATCCGCTTCAATATTGTGGTCAAAGAAGACAGGGGGAGATTGGAAAAAGTTTTGGAAAGACAAGTCTGCAAAACACTACTATTTCATGGGTAAAGACAATTTGATCTTTCACACAATATTTTGGCCAGGTCAGATCATGGGTTATGACGATACATTAAAATTACCAGATTTTCTAAGTATTAATATGTTTCTAAATCTAAATGGAAAGCAATTTTCAAAAAGCCGAGGTGTTACCATACCGATAAAAGATATTGTAGAAAAATTTGGTAATGATCCAGTCAGGTTCTATTTAACACTTATTATGCCTGAAACTAAAGATTCTAGCTTTAATTGGAATGATTTTTATGAAAAAAATAATGAAATTTTAGTAAACAATCTCGGTAACTTTGTTCATCGTGTCTTGTCAATCTCATTCCCGCTTAAAAAGGGTTTATTAGAGAACATTGAAATCAGGTCAGAAATTCAAGAAATGGTTGTAAAAAGTTTTAAGTCATCAAAAACACAACTTGATAGGTGCGAGTTCAAGAATTTTTTGGACACGATACTAACTTTGTCTTCTTACGGTAACCAGTATCTAAATGAAATTAGGCTATGGGAACTTAAGAATGGCGATCAAAATATATTTAAGCAAAACTTAACACAGCTGTATGTACTTATTTTGACCTTAGGTTTTTTAATGTACCCGCTGATGCCGGACAGTGCTTCAAATGTATTTAAGATGTTAAATATTGATGGTGAAAATAAATGGCCAGAGACGGCAGGTGAGATTGACACTATTAATAAACTTCTTGGAAAAATTCATTTTAACAGAAAACCAAAAGTACTTTTTCGAAAGATAGATATTCCGATTTCAACGAAAAGTGAATAAAGAAATAGAAGGAATAATACATTTTGCTAGCGATGTTGATAATGTTGAGATTTCATCATTGTCAGTTGATCAATCGGTTGGAAGAAGTGGACACGAAGTATTGAAAATTAGGTTTTATCAGGGTAATCAACACAGGAAACTTTTTTGCAAAATATACAACAATGAGGACCCACTTTTTAACAACAAACAACTCATAAGAGTGGAGTCATTTGCACTGCGTCGAACTCATTCGGTTGGAATTCCAGGACCTCAGGTAATAGCAACTGACGTCTCCGGTAACGTCTTAGGAAAACCATTACTCATAACCTCATTGATTGAAGGTGTAACTCTCGAAGATGTCTTGAAAAAAACAACCAAAAGTGGTCAATCAATTGATAATGCAATATCAGTAATACAAGAGCCTCTTTCTCAGCTTGGAAGTATTACAAAACACGATTCAAAGTTTGGTCCATTATTCACACCGTCTTGGATTGGAAAGATAAAAGATATTAAAGAGTTTATGAAAATGGGGATCTATCGTGAATTTTGGCGAGCCGGTATGCTTGATGAAAAATATATATTTCACTCTGATTGGGCGCGTGGTGTTCATAATTGGACTTCAAAGGTTATTGAACAATTTAAGCCGTCAAAGTATCAACTTTGTCATGGCGACTTCTGTGCAAATAACATAATGGTTACTCAAGAAAACGGTGTTGGCAAAATCAAATTGTCAGCTATTGTTGATTGGGAATATGCACACTGGAGTGTACCTGAAGTGGATATTGGAGATTTCTTTGCTAGTTTATCGGTATTTACTGATATTCAATATTTATTTAACTCAGTAAAAGACTTTATAACAAAAAGTGTTGATAGCGATTTAGTAAAAGTCGCTATGGTACACAGAATTATGATTCAGTTGAATCAGCGGAGTGCTTCATGGGACAACAGGAAAATCTTTACTGAACGAATTAATAATATTATGAATCTATAAATGAAAAAACCTTTTGGTAAATCTATTGACGATGTGGTTGTTATATCTACCTATAACAGGCCGCATATATTGTATGGTCAGGTTACTTCTTTTTTAGAAAATATGCTTCTATTCTGTTCTGGGCATCGATCAAGAAAAAGGTTGTGCAACTCAAAAATGCCCGAAAATATGTACAAACTTCGGAATATATTATTTTGCATTGTTGACGATAGCAGCCTAATCTATGAGTCTAAATACAAAAGCGAGATTAAAAGAATTTGTAAATGGGTTAAAAATAAAAATCTTAAAAACTTTGTAAAAGTCGATTATTGGAACAAGAAGAAGCAAATCAATTTAATTGAGTCTTTGACACAAAAATCTAGATTAAATAAAGATGAAGTGGTTGGTATGTTTAGCGATGTAGATGGTAAAAAATTTGGCGGCATTCGTGGCATATGTAATATCACGAGAGTAATTGGAATTAATACAGCAAAAGTATCAAAAAGTAACCCGACTATTCACTTCTTGGACTCTGATATTTACCCATTTGTTATGTGGAAGGATAGAGACAAGATCAAACTAAGTCATCTTTATTATTTTTTTGGTCATAAAGCTTGGCTTTTGGAGAATAAAAATATAAAAATTGCAGCAGCGTATTATACGGTTGATTCCCCAAGTCCAATAATCGATTTATATGAGGCATTGTGGTTTATGGAAATGTATTTTGAAGCTTTCAAGAAATGTAAAAACGTTGACGATACCTACGAATGGCTTAGATTCGCCTCAAAGTATATATGGATCGGAAAAGAATTAATTTATGACAATGTATCAAACAATAAACTGATTGGAGAACCGCTAATTTTATCAACAGGCACTTTCAGATCACAACTTGATAAGATAGAACCACTTATCGAATTACTTTTAAAAGGTAATAACAGATTTGTTTTCAATACCGCAAATTTTTCAAAATTAAGTAAATGGCACGGAAAAAGAGATAATTTTGCCAACGGATGTATATCTATGAAAATGGCAGAAGCGATTAAACTTAAACCATATCCCTTGTTTGGTAATCAAGAACTAATTCTATATCCGTACGAATATGCAACAACAAATGATCTGTTTTGGGGTGATTTTGATGTATCGCATGTCAAGGAGCTTACAGGTAGATCTTTTCTAATGAATGATTTGGAGTACAAGGATAATAAATATCGACCAAAGCAGGATTTTAGACAATTAGCAGAAATATCATATTACCTTGAGAAAGAAAAACATATTAATTTTTCTGCTGGTATAAAAATATCTAGAAGGCGTTTTAAAGATGACACATTGAAGTTCGCCATTTATGGAAACTCAATTACTAAAAAAATTCAAAATAGTGCCAGACATATAGTTGATATATGCAAAGTAGTAAAATCAAGTGATCCAAAAAAGATAGAAAGAATTGGAAATTCTATTAAAAATATTCTCAAAAAGATACCATCTATACGTCAGCAATATGATTTTTCAAAGGTCGACGGAATTTCTGCTGAAAACTTGGAATCAATTAATTCGTGGTTTAATATGTTTCCAAATTGGGAAATACTTATCAATGTTATTGCTCAATAATTACAAAAAATGAAAGTACTTTATATAACAACTTTTTATGATAAATATGGTGGGGCAGAAGTTTTGATAAGAGAAACTTTAGAATATTTCTCTATAAAGAATACGGTTGACGTAATATCAGTTATGCCGTCTTCGGAAGTTCTCTCTCCGAATACAACTTATAATATCGATGTTGAACAAACTATTTCATTTATTTTGGATCATGTAAATCGAGAAAATTATGATTTAATACATATATTTCTTGGTCATAGTCTTTTACTAAAGATTGCCATAGAGCTCAAAAAAAGAGGTGCTAAAGTTTTATTCCACATTATCGATGCATGGTTTACTTTTTCATACTTCAAAACAAAGTTGGATCCATTGGTTGATAAAGATTTCTTCAAAATCAGAGATAAATTTCCAGAAAGTCAGGTTTTTAAATCTTTTCTAACCCTCTCTCGTACTGAATCCGAAATGGAAGTCATAAGTAAAGACATTCAACTGAATAAATTTGCCGATATTGTTTTGTGTTGTTCGAGGGATGTTAGAAAATATATCATTAAATACCATTCCGCATCACCCAAAGGTGTTAAACTTGTCCCGTTATATAACAGACTAAATAATTCGAGCAAACAAAAAATAAGTGCGAACCGTATCAACAACATAGCTTATGTAGGAAGAATATCAGATTCATGGAAAGGTTTTACAACGTTTTTGAAAGCAACTCGGTATAAAGATAAAGCTTTATACGTTTTTGATAATACTCCAAATCTACATAATTATTTTTCTGCTTTTGAAAACTATCTTAAAATTGATGCTCTCAAGATCAATATTGTAAACAATGTTGTAGATGATGCCAAAATAGAAGCAATGGAAAAAATAGCAATGGTTGTAATTCCATCGATTGCTGAGGGGTTTTCATTTGTAATGGCTGAGGCAATGTCTCTGGGTAAACTAGTAATAGTAGGTGCAAAATTTGGTGGTCCAAAAGATGTTATTAAGAATGGAGTTAACGGTTTCATCTTTAAACCTGGTGACAGTAAATCATTATCTGATACAATTGACAAGATCGATCATCTAGATATGAAGTGCATTCGAAAAATTTCTAACAATGCAGTGAAAACAGCATCACGTTATAGTAAAAAAAGATATTTAATGAGTTTAGATAAAATATATAGAGAATTAATATGAAAATGGTTGATTACAGCAATAATCTTAATGGTATTAAACCTCCAGATTATATTCTAGGAATGATAAAAGATAATTACAGTGTTTTTATGGAATACGACGGACAGGAACCAATAATAGCAATTTCATCTATTTCCAAGTTTTCAGGAATTTCAACAAAAAACATCACGTGGTGCAACGGAACAACTCAAGCTTTTTTTACTCTCCCTAGAGTTCTCCCAACAGGAAAGGTTTTAATAATTGGTCCAACTTTTTGGGAATATCCAATGGCAAATGAAAGGATTAAAGAAAATAAAATAACTTTCTATTTGACAAATGAAGAAAACAACTTTGTTCCGGAATATACTCGTCTATCAGAGAAAATAAAAGACTCTAAAGTTGTATATCTCTGCAATCCAAACAATCCAACCTCAGTGATGTATGATAAAGGAAAAATTGTCGACCTAATAAAGAGTAATAGTGAGGTTTACTTTGTAGTAGATGAAACCTATTTAATGTTTCGCGAGGATTACTCGAATCAAACACTTACAAAACTATCATGCGAATTGCCAAATCTTTATGTAGTTACATCATTTTCAAAGTTTTATTCATTACCTGGAATAAGAATGGGCTTTATCACATCTTGTTTAGAAAATATCGAAAAATATAAAAAATTCAGTATTCCATACATCCACAATCCACTTGTCAACAGGCTACTACCAACCTTACTAGATGATAAACAATTCAGTCAAAAAATTTACAATTTTTATAAATTGGAAAGAATAGATTTCTACAACAAATTAATAAAAAACAATATTTCTGTGCTCAAAATATTTAAGCCTGACGCCAATTTTATTCTTGCTAAAGTTCTAGTTAAAAATTATGATGGCAAATCCATAGAAAAAATCTTAGCGGAAAAAGGTTTGATTATCCGAGATGCAAGTATATACAAAGGGCTAGATAATAGTTGGTTACGCTTCTCTATTAAAAGTAGAAAAGAAAATCGTTTACTTCTAAGGGTGTTAAAAAAATCTACTCTCCAAATAAAAATTTCTTAGTATTTGTATTTGCAAGAGTTAGTTTTAAATTTTTTGGAAGTGAATGTAGAAGTTGTGCTTCGTCGGCATAAACAACTTTTGGCAAAATACCATCTTTTCTGTCATCGGTAATGGTGGTCCATGGCTCATCTGTTCCCCAGATTATATTTTTTGGTAAAATAGATAGTAATTTTACTACAACATTTCTAGGATCTTCATAGTCAATATTTAGTTTTGAATCACTACCCGATGAAATATCGACCTTTGTAATGTTACACAAAGAAATAAGCGGGGAAACGTCGATAAATACATTTGAGTATCGACCTGTTACCATTTCATCGTAGATAACTTTTTCAAATCTTACTGCATGAGCCATAGCAAATCTAATCTTTGGATATTGTCTTGCAAGCTCTAGTACATTTTCTGCTCCTGAAAATTTGTCGGGACCAGTATGAAACAATATAGGAAGAGAATGTTTTTCTGCATAATCAAGTATTTTTGAATTAGCCAAATCTGTAGCTTTTGAATGTGTTGCTAATGTGTGTAGCTTAAGACCAAAAATTCTGTCAAGAGAAGAAACTGTTTCTAAATAGCTAATTTGTTCTTCCTCTTTGATTCTAGGAAAAACAGCAGCAAAAGGAAATATTATATTCTCTCCGAATAACGAGACTTCATAAAACAACTGTTTATTGGCTAACTCATATGGAAAACTTTCAGCAGAATTGGAATGAGGAATTAGTTTGACCTTTTCATTCGCAAAACAACTGAAATCAAAGTAGTACATTGAAGATGCACACGGAAACGTTACAGCATGATCTATATTTACCAATCGTAGTTTTTGGGTCAGATCGATAATACTCTGAGTAAAAGGATACCTACCCTTAATTATGTTCATATGGTCAACACCCGAGTGGGTATGAGCGTCGATTAGGCATTCATCGTCCTTTGATAATTTATCAAAAGCCGACAGTCTTTCTATCATAAGTCAGAATCTTATCATATTTGACCAATTTTAACCCAGCTGTATAATAAGTTCACATGATTTTAAATAAATCCAACAAAATACAGGCTAGGAAGTTTTTTAACGAAATTTTGAACCTAGGAATTGAGTTTAAGTTAGATGACAAGGTTACAAAAAAACACCTCTCAATTCAAGAAGGTCTTGGTTTAATTAACGACTTACCAGAAGAAGGCCAAGACGAGAATAGTATCTTAGAAGAGTTTAAACAAAAAGTTTTACCTTATTGCACAAACTTTAGTAGTAGAAATTTTATGGGATTTCCAGACGCAGGTAACTCTGTAGCCTCAATTGGTGGTGCTTTACTTTACAATTTTCTCCAGCAGAATCTAATCAATCAAAACTTTTGTGGACCGTCGGCGACTTTTATTGAGATATGCGTTATCAATTGGTTGAGAGAAACTGTGGGGTACAGTAAGCTTCGAAATATTAAAGACATTTGGGATGTGGGAGGACTAATTACCCCAGGTGGAACTTCCAGCAATACGATCGGGATCATGTTGGCTAGAGAAAACAAGTTTCCAGGAGCTATGGAGTCAGGAGTAACCGATCCAGATAAAGGCTGGTTAATCGTCCCTAAAGGAATTGGTCACTATAGTGTTAAAAGTGGGCAGATGTGGGTTGGTTGTGGTAATAGATTGATAGAGGTTGAGACTAATGATTTCAAATATGATTTGGTCGATTTAAAGAAAAAGCTTGTAGAAAACAAGGGTAAAGTAATGTGTGTGGTTGCTTATGCTGGTGATAGTAGAACCATGACAGTCGATAATTTTGGCAAAGTTGCCGAGATAGTTAAATCGGTCGATCCCAATATTTGGCTTCATGCAGATGCATGTCATGGATTTAGCCTTGGATTTAGCAATAATCTTAGACATATGATAAAAGGTATTGAGCAATTTGACAGTATTTCATTAGATCCACATAAGGTTTTAGTCACTCCGTATGTTATAAGCACTTTATTAGTAAAAGATCCAAAAAAACTAAAGGCAATTACTAGTCTTTCTGATCTAATAATGCAGGAACAATTTGCATTCGGCCAAGTAACCCCATTTCTAGGTAGTAGGCCATGGATATCGTTAAAACTTTGGTTTGTAATGAAAAATCTCGGCAAAAAAGGTCTTTCTGACTTAATTGACAAGCGTCATCAACTCGCAGTTTATTTAGAGTCAAAATTAAGAAAAGATCATGATTTTATAGCACTAAACAAGGTTCAAATTAATTCCGTTGCCTTTATGTATAAAGGGAATATTGATATTAAAAATATTGATTTATTAAATCAAGTCAATAAAAAAATCCATGAATCCATCATAAAGGAAGGAAAATTTCATCTTCATCAATTTAGTGTTCCAGATTCCGGGGTTATTAAAAAAGATGAAATTCTTTATCCTCAAAGATTTATGTGTGGTAATCCAAACACCACTGAAAATGATGTAGATAACATGGTTGAGTATGTTAGAAAAATGGGGCAAAAGGTGGTTACTAAATTTGACAAATGAAAACTTCTTGTGTGTTTATAAATAAATTGGACGCCTACTTTTCTAGTTATTTCAAGGATAAAAAATATTTTGTTTGCATTTATGGTTCGTATGCAAACGGTCACGCAGATAAAGCCTCAGACGTTGATATGTTTGTAGCCAGTAATAATTTAAACATAAAAGATATCGAGAGTATAAAAACTTTTGTAATTGACTTTCATAGACAAAATCATCTATCGTTAGATAACGAGGTGCCTTATGACGTAAAACTTTTAGTAGATTACGAAGATATTGAAAATGCAATAAATTTAAACTGTTTTGTAGTAGATGAAAATGGACAAATAACCATACCGAAGATTGAAAAAACTAAAGAATTCTTGGGATCGTATAATGTTAAATTAAGGCTTATTTTAAACGCTTTGAGCTCACCTCACATTTTTCTTGGAAATGACAAAGAAAAATATTCGAGTTACAAAGAAAAAGCGGAAAGGGCTGTTTACAAGTTAGCTACAAATTTAGTACAAAAAGGCAGCCAATTTACCGCTAAAGAATTAGTTAACGTTTTATTAAACAGTCCAAACGACGAAGATGGAGAATTGTATTTAGGATACAAAAAATACAAATCGGTAAAAAAATATTTAGTAAACCTTATCAATAAACATGAGAACAAAAACGACAGTCAACTTTAAAAATGTCTTGATAACTGGTGGGGCAGGATTTATCGGGTCAAATCTTGCTGATTTCTTGCTTTCTTGTGGCTTATATGTGACTATCTTTGATAATCTGTCAAGAAAAAATGTAGAAAAAAACCTATTCTGGTTAAATGATAATTACCACAATAGGTTAAAAGTAATTATTAAGGATGTCAGAGATAAAAAAAGCGTATACGAAGCTATTAAAAATAAAGATGTCATTTTCCATTTAGCCGCCCAAGTTGCAGTAACTGATTCGATTAAAAGTCCCATAGAAGATTTCGAAATAAATGCTCTAGGATCGCTGAATGTTTTGGAAGGTATCAGAAAGTTGTCACCAGAGACTCCAGTTATCTATTCTTCTACGAACAAGGTCTACGGAAAAATAGATTCTCTTGCTACTATCAAAAAGGGTAAAAGGTATATATTCGCTGACAAAAAGTATCAAGAAGGTATTGATGAAAATTATACTGTAGATTTTTACTCACCATATGGATGTTCAAAAGGGGCGGCAGATCAATATTTCAGAGATTATTCAAGAATTTATAATTTGAAAACTATTGTCTTTAGGCAATCGTGTATATATGGCAACAGACAGTTTGGAAACGAAGACCAAGGTTGGGTGATGCACTTTCTCAAAAATTCCGTCTCTGGAAAAAATATTGATATATATGGAGACGGAAAGCAGGTTCGTGATATTCTTTACATAGATGATTTGATAGAAGCGTATTTATTAAGTCTGAACAATTTAGATATAAGTTCCGGAAAAATATATAACATAGGCGGAGGTCTAAATAATTCTGTTTCACTAATTGAACTATTATTATTAATAGAGAAAGATTTAAATATACAACCAAAATATGTTTTTCGTGACTGGAGACCTGGTGACCAAAAGATATTTTATTGCAATTTAGATAAAATTAGAAAAGAGTTGAGATGGGAACCAAAAATTGATGTAAATGACGGATTAGACAAATTAAATAACTGGGTAAAACAATTAATTTAATGTCAAAAAGTAAAATATTTTTACCGTTAGAGGATAATTTTGTTAAAAAAGTATTTTTTACATTGTTAAGCCCAGGTAGAACTGGGTCGACACTGCTTACGCATTTATTAAAACAGCATCCAGAAATCGATATTGTTAGTGAACCTTATTTAATCAGAGTTGAAAAATCTATTGATCCAAAAAAAATTGAGGAATTTTATACCCTATATAAGTATTCATTGGTTGAAATGTCACACAGAAAATATATTGGAATAGCTGAAAAAACTGGTGAAAATTATGACAATCTTGTCAATTTTTTCTCAAAACACATTATTTTTATAATTCGCGATCCTCGTGACGCTCTAGTTTCAGCAAAAGAAAAATGGTTTGCAGAAAAAGATATTAGATTTTCAAGATTTGAAAATGCCAAGCAGTACCTAGATTCGTACCTCAAATTGATAGAGTGGGTTTACGGGCAGCAGAAGCTTGGAAAGATTAATTTGTGTCTAGTAAGATATGAAGATTTGGTTAAAAATCCAAAAAAATCTCTTACATATATATTTAATTTTCTTAGATGCAGTATTGAATACACAGATGGGTGCATATCAGACGCTCAAACTAATAAATGGCGGTCGAGGGGAGATAAAAAACTATCTGGCAAAGTAGCTAAAATTCATAGTCTATCGATTGGAAGATGGGAAACATTTTTAACAAAGAGCGAATTAGATCTTATAAACAAAAAATACCTAAAATTAATGAAGATTACTAAATATGACCAGAAATGTTACTTAGGTTGCATTTGAAATCAAAAAGCGGTATATTTCTAGACATGGCAAGAAAAGAAGCGTGTGTATACAGAACAGGGAGCGGTAGTCAAAGTGGATCAGGCAGTATTCCTTTTAGCCTCCCGATTGTTGATTGTTCCAAATGTCAGATTTTGACTGAACAAAGAGCCAATGATAGTACTTGTTATAATCCAGATATGAATGAAAAGAGCTGTCCGATATCTCCACAAAGTAGATCACTTTCTGAAAATACACAAGGAGAGATTGAAAACATGTCCAACGAGTCCTAAGTATTTTATTCTATTTGTTATCCATTTTTCCTACATATTCTCCAGCATTGGGAAAATTATTTTTATAGTCCTCAACTAATTTTTTAGTTAACTGTTTTGGATATAAATTATCTGGTAGATTATCAATATCAAGCCAAGTGAGCCACATGGAGCCATCTGTATGCTGTGGATCTAGTCTATGTTCCAATTGTTCAAATTTATTAATATCTCCCAGAATAAACAATTCTAGATTTTGTTCATCATGATCAGTATCAAAAAAGTCTCTGATGTATAAAACTTTTTGATCAGGTACAGGAAGTCTTTTTAGGTAGACCAAAGCCTTGGTCAAAAGAAAGAATTCATAAACCATTATTGGGACTTTTACGATGTGGAGAATGTGGCATGATGATAACTTGTGATTTTAAAGTGAAACATTATAAACATGGATCAATTGGCGTTTTTAATTATTTCAGATGTACCAAAAAAACTAAAGCTCACAAATGTTCTCAACCTTACATAAGGTTTGAGAGTTTAGATAAAGAACTCTCAAGTCTGATCAAAAAGTATTCTTTGCCAAAAAATTAAGCAAGCATGATGATTAAAAGATTAGATAATGAAAAAATTGACCTTGCCCAATTTAGTCATAAGTTTGTTAGAGAAAAAGAAGAGGAAGTTAGAAAGATTTTCTCCAAATTAAAATTTCTTTTGGATTCGTATTTAGAACAAGACATTGATAGGGAAAGTTATCTTTCAAAAAAGAATGATTTACTTTCCCAAAAGAAAACAATTGAGGAGAAAATCTTTCTAACTTCCAACAAACTCATAATTCTTGGCTCGAACCCATGCGAGAATGGATTATTGAAGCTAAAAATGTGCCATTCATCGCAGACGGAAATGACCTAGAGGCTAAAAGGGTGTTGGCCTTAAAAATCTTCGGCTCGAACTTAACACTCAAAGACAAAAAAGTCCGAGGGGAAGGGATAGATGTCTGGTCCGCACTTCGTGCCGACCCGACAGGTCGGAGATGGGAGCGGGATAGGGAAGTCGAATCCCTTTCTCTACCTTGGGAAGGTAGCGTTAGGCCGTTTAACTAATCCCGCATTTAATGTTTGATTTTACTATTTTTTAAACATTAAAGAAATTATTGACTTAAAAAGATGTTATGAAATAATAAATTCATGGAAACTGAAATTAAGTGTAACCACAGTGGAGAATGACATACTATTCACAGTAATACATGTAATGAAGTAAAACCTGTTGATAAAAAAGTACCACCCATTAAGGTTAAAACAAATAAGAATAGAAACTCCACCTGCTCCATTAAAGAGTGCGGGTACTTAAAGTTATCTAGGCAATACCAGAATGTTTCCGGGATGAATGATATTTGGATTAACAAGTTTGTTTTCACTGGCTATTTTCACCCATTGATATCCGTCTCCATATGCCCTAACTGCAATTTTCCAAAGAGAATCACCCTTAACTACCTCATAGGTTGTTGCTGTTATGGATTCCGTTGTAATATCTGTTGTTTCTTCAGTAATTACTACGTTGTCTTCTTCCGAGCTTGGAATAACTACCTCCTGCCCCTCTTCAATAACGGAGGCATCTGCTATTTTATTCGCAGTTGCAATGTCAACCCATTTAAATCCATCTCCATAGTATTTCACGGATATATCCCACAAGTTTTCACCACTTGAAACGACGTGAGTTTTTTGTGTTAATTCAATGGAATTGGGTTGGTTTAATAATTCAGCAGGAATTGTACCTCTATCATTTTTTAAGTATTTGATAACTAAACT
>DATDSD010000052.1:0-5951 GCA_035291405.1 Patescibacteria group bacterium
TGAAAGTTATTTTCAAATGTATAAAGAGATACAAAATTTGCCCAAGGTAAAAGGAGAACCTGTCCAAAAGATTAATGGTGAAGTTTTATTTACCTTTTTAAATCCCCTTGCTACTTCACATGATCAAAAGAAAGGTTATGCATTAGTCAGAAATGTAGGACAAAGTATCTGGAACAAACAAGTTGTTGAGTTAAGAGTTTCAAATAATAATTTTGAAGTTAAAGATATCGAACTTAATAGTTTGTCCCCTATTTCATCAGGACTGTTGGTTTACACACTTAAGTTTCCTCAAATTCCAGATTTTTATGAATTAAACATAGGTTTTTATGTAAACAATCAAAAAATTGGAGATATTTACAATGGTAAAATAATTACATTTCCTTAAAAGTAAAGCATTAATTATCAATTTTTGATAAAATACATATGTTTAAGGGCCCATAGCTCAGTGGTAGAGCAATTCCCTCTTAAGGAAAAGGTCGATGGTTCGAATCCATCTGGGCTCACAATTTATATAATATTGTATATTTAAGAATAATTTTTACCAACAACTAAAAGTAAAGTTGTAGATTCACTGAAAAGAAAATGCTTGTTGAAGTTTGGAAAAACAAGCTTGAAAAAAATTCTTCAAATTGTCCGTGGCATCAATAATAAAGGTTTTAATCTTGGTAAATAAAGTATTAACGTTACGAGTTAGAGGAGCAGATGAATCATTCTGATCACTGTCTAACTCAGTCTCAATTACGGGATCTGCAATATCCTCACCATTGGTTACAACAATAGTAGTGGAAGTTGAGAGGGTATTACCAGCTAAATCTGTAGCAGTTATTTTAAAAACATATGATCCGTCAGCTAAAACAACAGGAGAACTCCAAAACCAATTACCTTGACTATTAACGATAGATGTCTTGGTAGATTTAACACCATTAACTGTAACCGAGATGGTCGCGCCTGCCTCACTTTGACCTTCAAGATAAGGGGTTGAGTCATTGGTGGTCCAGTCTGTGATGGGAGTAAGATAAACGGTTGTTAGAGTATCAAGAATTGTAGATGATTGATAAGTGGTCTCATTACCGGCACTGTCTCTATAACGGACATAGATTGTCTTTTTTCCATCTCCTGCTGATAAGTACCAAGATTTTGAGGTGGCGTATGTTTCCCAGCTAGCATTCACAAAGTTTGGATCTTCTGAAATCATCATTCCAGTAATAGTGGTTAGAGAATCGCTAGCGTCAAGTGACAAGGTGACGTTACGCTTTGTATTGTATCCATTATTAGTAGAACTACTTATACTGATTCCGCCATACGGTCCTCCGGTGTCTAAAGTTGTGCTCGCAGAAAGAACAGATCCTTCATAATTGGCGTAATCCAAATATTTTACATAGACGGTCTTTGTACCATCTCCACTAGGAAGTTCCAAAGCCTTGCTAGTTGAAAATGTTTCCCAACTAGCTCCAGAAAAATCACTATTTGTAGAAATAATCATTTCTTTGGCATCACTTGCGGTTAAACTTAGGCTGATACTTCTTGATGTGGTTGGTGAATTGATAGAAATTGAGGTGTTTTGAGGACCTGTGGGAATCATTAGAACACGACCATTTAAATTATCACTAAGATACAGATTACCATTGTAAAAAGTCATATAGGAAGGTTCTCGAAATCTAGTTGAACTTATATGATCTTCGAAACTAGTAAAATCTGGCACACCTATAACAAAATCGGCAACTTTAAAATCTGTTGTGGGAAATGTATTCCATCCTAAAACACGATTATTGCCTGAATCTGATACAAATAATCTCTCATTATTATCACTATAAGCGAAACCAGGATAAGATAGACTTGATGAGCCTCTACCCCCATTATTAGCTATATTTTCACTCATGTCAGGTTGACCAATAACAGTATCTGCATCCTTTTGATCTGTGGTGGGGATAGAATTCCAAATTAATACACGACTGTTGAATGTATCACTAACGAGAAATTTTCCATTAATTACCACGGCAGCTTTGGGATAAGATAAACTGTGTGCACTTACTCCCCCATTATTACTCGTCTTACTTGACATGTCAGGTTGACCAATAACAGTATCTGCATCCTTTTGATCTGTGGTGGGGATAGAATTCCAAATTAATACACGATGGTTAAAAGTATCGGTAACAATTAATTTCGAATCCATACAACTAACATCCCATGGGTAATTTAAACTGTGAGCACTTGTTCCACCATTATTTACGGTATTACTAAACATATCAGGCTGTCCCAATACAACGCTAGCACTAGCATTGTTTGATGTGGGAAAAGTATTAAAAATTAATACCCTACTATTGCCATAATCAGCAATTATTAACTTGCCAGAACAAACAACGGCACTTTGGGGCGTCTTTAGACTTGAACTACTTAAACCACCGTAATTAGCCGAAATCCCAGAGGTGTCAGCCTGACCTATAACTACATCTGGGGTGATCAAGGTGTTCGAAGTTGGGGCTGTATTCCAAATTAAAACTCTATTATTAGCATTATCTATAACAATCATTTTGCCTTGATAGATATAGACAGAATTAACTAACCCCAAAGTATCACTACCACCACTATTTTGGATACTCGAACTCATATCAGTTTGACCAATAACTACATTGGCATCTTTTTGGTTGATATCTGGAATAGTATTCCAAATAAGTATTCGATAGTTTGTGTAATCGGCAACAAGTAATTTGTTATTAATAACTACAATATCAGTAGGTGAATATAAGCTATGGGAACCTATCCCACCATTATTTGCAGTGTTTTCGTCCATGTCTGGTTGGCCAAGAACAAGGTCGGCGTCGGCTTGATCGGCAGAAGGAATAGTATCAAAAATTAATACTCTGTTGTTACCGGTATCGGCGATATAAAGTTGTCCTTCATGTACAAAAATACCCCTAGGAACATTGAGAGTATGTGCTGCAAGTCCTCCGTTATTAGCAGTATTTCCACTTGTATTTGGTTGGCCGATGACAACATTGGCGTCCTTTTGACTAACGTCAGGTAGAGTGTTCCAAATTAATACGCGATTATTTGCTCGGTCAGATACGATCAATTTGGTTCCGCTTTGAAGAATTTTTACGGGACCACTTAGACTGTGGGCTGAAACTCCGCCGTTGTTAACGGAATTGCTTGTAAAATTTGGTTGACCCAAAACAATATTGGCATCTGAGTTCGAGGTAGGAATAGTATTCCAAATCAAGACTCGGTTGTTGCTAGTATCTGCGACATATAAGCTTGTTCCATCAGAATAGGCATAGTTTGGCGAACTTAAAGAATGGGCAGATACCCCTCCATTATTGGCAGTATTGCTGACGAAATCCGGCTGACCCAAAACTACGTCTGGAGCTTGTGAATTGGAGGTGGGAATTGAGTTATAAATAAGAACGCGGTTATTCCCAGTGTCAGCTATAAATAAACGTGTTCCATCAGAATAAACCCCACGTGGTCTATAAACAGAAGTCGAACTTAAACCATTGTTCGTTCCACTTTCACTAGTATTAGGTTGACCTAAAACAGAATCAAAGAATGTAAAACTACTTGTCGGAACTGAATTATAGATTAATGTTCTAGATGCTGAATAATCAGTGAAATATACTTTATTTCCCACTCCGGCAATACTATATGTGCCAGTTAAGCCCTTGGCATAGGCACTATTGGTATTTAAGTCTGTTTGACCAATTACGCTCATAGCAGAAGTGTCAAATTGGTCAATGGCTTGGACGGTCTGAAATAAAGGAAAAATAAAAAATCCAAGTAACATGCAAAGAATAATTGACAAAAATCTAATCCTGTTGTTCACTTCTTCAGTTTATAATAACTACAATATGTTAGCAATATCGTCTAAAAATATTTAGACGCTAATTGCAACCACATTATTTGTTAATTTTTTGTTAAGTTAAAATTATTTTTAGTTTTATAAGAATAATTTTTACCTGAAACTTTAAAAATTGAAGATATTATCCAAAATAGTATTGTTTTTAAAAAACCTACTTCATCAAATCCCCTGGACGAATAATAGATAATCATTTTTTGATTAAAAAAACTTTTAACGTTCTTTAATTTCCAAAATTTTTTACTTAAAAACAAATCCTCACCAATATATGGATCGAAACCTCCAAGTCTTGAAAATACGTCACGTTTAATCACTAGGTTGTTACCAGGAAGAAAAAGCTTTCCTGATATTATTTTAAGTAAGATAAGAGATGAATAAGCAAAAAAGGTATAAATGTTGTAATAAAACCTTTTGAATAAATTTTTGTGTGTAAAGACATTTAGACCAGCAATTGCAGTTACATCTTCTTTACCTAAAACTTCTCTGACCTCTGTTAGCCAATCATTCTTAAGTACCCCGTCAGCATCGATGAAACACAAATACGTCCCCTTGGCTTTAGATGCTCCTAAATTTCTGGCATTAGAAATACCTTTATTTTCTTCTTCAACTAAAATTACATTATTTTCCTTTACTGATTTTATTGTTTTGTCAGTACTACCATTATCAACAACAATTATTTCAAAATCCGAGCCTGCCTGTTTTTTAATTGAATTGATACATTTTAGGATGTATCTTTCTTCATTGAATGTTGGAATAATAAAAGAAAATTTCATTTTTAAATTAATATTATTCCTAACAAATTTTTTTACACTTTTTTCCACATTGCCCAGATGCCTGTTGAAAGAATTCTTCCCCCAGATTGTTCTTTCAAAGTTAACTCCCCACTTGTAATTTCTCCGCCAAGTTTACTAAATTTTTCTTGAAGCATATTTTGCAAGGTAGTCGGGGAAGTAGAAATTGCATAGGCATTAATAATTACATACAAAGGATTATCACTTAAAAGTTTACTAACATTGTCAAGAAGACTGGGAAAGTCTTTAATAAAGGACCATTTTTCTCCGTTGGGACCATGTCCGTATACTGGAGGATCCATAATTATTCCGTCATACTTTACACCTCTTTTAATTTCCCTTTGGACAAATTTAAGACAATCTTCAGGTATGTACCTAATGGAAGACTTTTCTAAATTATTTAACTTCAAGTTTTCAATTAGCCACCCTATTGCAGGTCTTGAAGCATCAACATGGGTTACTTTAGCTCCTGCTTTTAGGCAAGAGACTGTAGCAACGCCGGTATAACCAAATAAATTTAAAATGTTTGAGTCTTTGGGAGTATTATTTAAAATTAAATCCCATTGCCAGTCTTGTTCGGGGAAAACCCCTACATGTTTAAATGGTGAAAGTTTAAGTAAAATTTTAATGTCATTATGATTAACTATCCAGCTTTCTGGAAAATTTGGTTTTGTTTCCCACCTTCCTTTATCTTCATGGGTTCTTACAAATTTACAATCTGCTTGGTCCCAACTACTATCTGGTAGTGTCTTTTGCCACAAAACTTCAGGATCTGGTCTATCAATTAGATACTGACCAAATTTTTCAAGTCGTCTTCCATTACCAGAATCAATTAATTCATAATCCGTCATATAAATATTCTTTTTATTTTAAATAAATCTAATTTGCATTCCGTCAACCACAGTTGTTGTTAATGGTATTTCCTGTCCTTCAAACTTTGCACCATTACCCCAGATTTTTGCTAGATTAGTAGCTTCTGCAAACTCATTACCTATTTTTTGGGCAACGTCGAGTAAGGTTTCTCCCTCTTTCATTATAATGTAATTGTCCATATTTGGTTTAGCATCTTTTTCAACCAGATAAACGGTAATAAGTTTTAGATTTTTCCAGATTATTTCTTTTAAAGCCTCAATACCATCACCATTGTCTGCCGAAATATAGATTAAATCTTCGTATTTATGTCCTTTGTGGGTGTCCGATTTATTGACTACAAATATTGCGGGTTTATAGACAATTCTTTGAGAGAAACTATCAACCAACCTATTAATACTTAATTTTTCTTTTAAGGTTATTTCTCCGTTTTTAAT
>DATDSD010000053.1:0-4071 GCA_035291405.1 Patescibacteria group bacterium
CATTATTAATTAATGCCCCAAAAAAGAAATGGATTTGTCCATGTCTTAGTAGTTCTCATTATTGTCATTGCCATTGTATTTTTAACAGTATCAATTTTTGTAAGTGACAAAACTAAATCACAGAAAAATGATGAAAGAAACCTATTAAATAAAATTACTGATACTTATCCCAAATGCCCCGCAAATTTGGAAGGAATCTTGACCTTTCCAATGATTGACCCTAAATATATCTCAGCCATAACCCCTTTAGGAAATATCAATCCACCTGGACACACCTCTCCTGTTGATCATAATTATTTTGCCTCAAATTACAGTGATAAAATTCCTGTCTTTTCTCCCGCTGATAGTTGGATTAATTCAATTACTGTCATAATGGCCAAATATGATGGTGAAGAAGAATATAAGCCTTTATGGTATACCTTAAATCATCAAATATGTGATGGGTTAGTATTAACCTTTGCAAATTATACCGAGCTAATTCAGCCCCTTCAGGATATTATTTCTAAACAAAAAGATGAATGTAAATTTGGTATCAAAAAAGATGGTCATGATTTTACTGAAGGACAATGCTATCACCGATTAGATTACAAAGTTAAGGCGGGGGAGCTTATTGGTTGGACAGAAGTCGAAAAGGAAAAAGGAAACGCTTTGTCTTTTGAAATTTGGGCAGCAAATTACAATAAACCTCCGAAATCGGGTGTAAATTGGGATTATTACAAGGATGATAGATATGCTCACATTATGTGTACTTTTGATTTATATACAAAAAATATTAAAGATGAATACTCTAAAAAATTTGGTGCATGGAGTATTCCAAAATATAAAGATTCTGTTACGGGAAAGGAAATGTTAGGAAGTGATGGGACATTTATACCAAGGATGATTGAACCACTTTGTGGTGAAGTTAACCAAGATATTGTTGGAACAATACAAGGAATGTGGTTTGGAGGAAAACCATATAAAGATCAGTCTATTGAATTTGAGGGAAAAGGTCTAGCCTTCTTGCATAATAATATAGATCCTAAAATGGGGGAAATATCAGTCGGTGGAGATTTGATGGGAGGTAGGTCAAGACAAATATTTTTTGACCCCAAGTTTGAAGGACGGGTTGATATTGAACCAAGTCAGATAAAAGCCAGTGGTCAAGTCTACTGTTATAATTTTTTTGATGATAATGAGAAACCCTCAAAAATCATAGTTCAATTGGTTGATGATCATAATCTAAAAGCAGAATATAAAACTGGTGAGTGTAATTCAGACGAATCTTTCAGTTCTCCATATAAATACGAAAGATAATTTCTAATATCTTCTATTGTTTACTAATGTCTGTTAATATTTATAGAATAAACTGTTATGAAATCTAATTTTTTAAAGTTTTTTTTGTATATTGCTGTTGTTGGACTAATCACTTATATTTTAATATATTATTTAAATAACAAAAAAATGGATAATAATATTGCTACAAATGGAAAGTTAGTAACTGTTAATTATGTTGGCACATTAGAAGACGGGACCAAGTTTGATAGTTCATACGATCGTAACACTCCCTTTACTTTTACACTAGGTGCTGGCGAAGTTATAAAGGGGTGGGATGAAGGTATATTGGGGATGAAAATCGGAGAAAAAAAGAAGTTGGTTATACCGCCCGAGAAAGGTTACGGAGCACAAGGTGCTGGGGGTGTAATTCCACCTAATTCCACACTTATTTTTGATGTTGAACTTCTTGGTGTAAAGTGACCCTTTGTGGTATGATTAGGTTATGCCAAAGAAAATAGATGAAGAAACTCCAAAAGAAGAAGTAAAGAAAAAAGTTGTAGTGGTAGAGGAAGTAGTAGAAGAAGAAACTCCAAAGGAAGAAGAAAAAGAAGAGGTTAAGAAAGATGATGAGACTGTCGAAGTTGAAAAGGAAGAATCCAAAAATGATTCTTTAAAAATATCCTCCGAGGAAGAAAAACCAAATTATCTTTGGATTATTATACCAACAGCGTTATTAGTTGGAGCTCTTGTGGGAGGATTGATAACTTATTTCTCAGGTATATCTCGATTAAGTACTGGAGAAAAGACTCCTGTACCAACTGTGACTTCCACACCTGAGGCAACGGCTACACCAACTTCTGGAAGTAAAACCGATGTCAAAAGAAGTGATATTAAAGTACAGGTTTTAAACGGTAGTGGAACATCGGGTCTTGCAGGGAAAGCAAAAACATACCTTGAAGGATTAGGATATAAAGACGTAGCAGTAGGTAATGCCAGCTCGTCTGATTTTGCTGAAACGGAAATTCAAATTAAAGATAGTGTCAAAGGGTTTTTGGATACAATTACTACAGATTTATCTAAAAATTATACAGTTTCTAAAGAAACCAAAGTACTTACTGCCTCAAGTAAGTTTGATATTGTCATAACTCTCGGCAAGAAATGAAATTTCCCAAATTCCCCGTTTTTTTCCCCGATGCAACTCGAGGATTAATTAAATCCCTTGATACCTCAGATATCGAATCAACCAAAACTAATGGAATTTTAGTTAATACTTATCATCTTTACAAAGATTTAGGAATGGAATTTATCAAGAAAAAGGGAGGAATTAAAAAGTTCATGAATTGGCAGGGTTTTGTCATTTCAGATTCAGGAGGATTCCAAGTAGGTAGTCTTATTAAGATGAATCCTACAAAAGGCCATGTTAGTAACAATGGTGTACTTTTTAAACCTGGTGGAGAAGGTCAGGTTATGTTAACCCCAGAAAAATCAATTGCTTTTCAAATGGAATTAGGGTCAGATATGGTAGTTGTTCTTGATGATTTTACAGATCCAAAGGCTACTTACAAAGAAGCGAAAGAATCTATGGAAAGAACAATAAATTGGGCAAGACGTGGAAAGAGAGAATATGAAAAAATTTGTAAAGAAAAACATTTAAGTAAAGAGAAAAGGCCATACATTTTGGGTGTTGTTCAAGGAGGCTTCCATCAGGATTTAAGAAAATATTGTATTGAGGAACTGATTAAAATTGGTTTTGATGGCTTGGGTTACGGCGGTTGGCCAATTAATGATGACAAATCTTTTGACTATGAATCAGCAAAAACAATTGCTGATAATTCTCCAAAGGATTATTTGTTGTATGGTTTGGGAGTTGGTAAACCCGATGAAATTGTAAGGTTATTTAAAATGGGTTATACAATTTTTGATTGCGTCTTACCTACAAGGGATGCAAGACACGGCAGGGCATATATTTATGACAAAAAAACTGTTTACAAATTTTTAGATTTGACTAAAGGAAAGATGAAAGACGACGATAATCCAATTGACCCTACTTGTGACTGTTTGACATGTACAAGGTATTCCAGAAGTTACATTAATCATCTCTTTAAAACAGGTGATTTTACTGCTGGAAGACTCGTGACAATTCATAATCTTCGCTTCTATTCAAACTTGATGGAAAAGTTGAGGGGTTGACAAACCACTATTGTTATGGGTATACTCGGCCCACAAGTATGGAAGACGTTCAAAACCAATCAGAAGAAGTCCAAGTTACTCCACCACAACCTACTTCTTATTCTGTTGAGCCAAAAACAAAAAGTAGTGGATCTAAGTGGATCTTGATTTTTATTGGCCTTTTGATCTTGGGTGGAGTAGGAATATTTTTCTTTACAAAATCAGAAAATGAAGTAGTTCCAACTCCAACACCATCATTTAATGTAACCCCAATTGATAATGAGACAACTCCCGCTCCAACAAAATCTCCTGAGCCAGTCAAAAAAGATGATGTTTCTATTGAAATTCAAAATGGTACAGGGATAACAGGAGAAGCTGCATTTTTGCAAACCAAATTAAAAGCTCTTGGTTATACAGATATTAAAGTTGGTAATGCAAGTTCAACAGACAACACAGTAACTGCAATTACATTTAGTAAAACTCTTTCTCAAACTGTTCAAGATGAAATAAAGACAGAGTTGGAAAAAATTTACAAAGAAGTAAGCGTTAAAACTTCTTCGACTCAAAAATCTGATATTGTTATTGTAACAGGACTTAGGTCTGGTCAAACCTCAAAACCTGCATCTTCTGTAACACCAAAACCAT
>DATDSD010000054.1:0-15899 GCA_035291405.1 Patescibacteria group bacterium
ACATACCCATAGTCATATGCTATAGTACCAGTTACGTTCTGAGGCTGTATGGGTTTTTCTCACTACGGCGTTAGAATTTCTACAAGTCCCCTCCTCGTGAGGGGGCTTTTTTTTGTTTAAACTGTTATAATAGCCATGTAATTAGCCGAGGTGGCGAAATGGTAGACGCGCAGGATTTAGGATCCTGTGGAGTAATCCTTGCAGGTTCAAGTCCTGTCCTCGGCACAAATATATTTTAAGTTTTATTTGACACCTCAAGTTTATTATCTATACTATGAAAAATGAACCTAAAAGATATCGAGCAGGTATGGTGTCCGCTAGGAAAAATGACTATTCCAGCCAGAAACATTAAATTTGGTTTAAATTATGGTGATTCAATATTAACTGGTCGAACAGGTGTTTGTGAAGAATGTAAACGTAAATGGATAGAAGTTGTTCCTGGTGCTAAGAATATAACTCCAATACAGGTTACCATTGAAGTAAGTGAAAATCGAAATAATATGGCAACTATTACTTCTTGTAATGACGTTTATAGTAATATAAGTTACTAATTTACTAATCAAAGTTCTAAAAATATCTATTCTAAATATGCTAATATTAAGTTATGGATCTACTACATAAATTTACCAAAAAAGAAAAAGGTACTTTGGAAGTTTTTTTACTATTTATTCCAATTGTTATTTTTTTTACTGTACTTGCATTTTTTATGCTTGCGGTTTAATATCTATATATGAAAATTAAACTCTTCTTAATTCTAGCCTTAGGTTTTTTTGTTTTAACTCCACCAGTATTTGCCCAAACCACAAGACCATCACCAAGAAATCAAGGCATAAGGGCTGATGTCAGAGCAACAATTGAAGCCAGAAGAGAAGAAAATCAGAATAGAATTACGGCTGTTAGGAGAGAAAGAATCAGATCTTTTTTTGGAAAAATGGTAGTTAGAATTGAAGCTACTATTGAAAGACTTGAAAAATTAATTGAAAGACTTGAAACACGAATTGCTTCAATCAAGAAAAATAACGAGGAACTGGATACTACTAAAGCAGAGGATACAATTAAAGCGGCAAAGGTAACCATAGAAAAAGCTAAAACCGAGCTAGCTTCACTTAAAACTCAACTTGAGGAACTACTTAACTCAGATGAACCAAAAATTGTTTTTGGACAAATTCAGGAGTCGTTAAAAACGATTAAAGATTACCTTAAAGAAACTCATGTCTTACTTGTACAAACAATTGGAGAAATAAAAGGCTTAAGAGTAGGAGATACACAAAATGAAGAATAAAAGTATTATAGCTTTACTTGCAATGTTGGTTTTTGTTTTAGGTTTAGTTTCATATCTTCTTTCTTCTGAGGCTTTAATTTCACCCAAAAGATTTGAGAATGAAATAACAGAAGTGGAAACAACTTCAAATTCCACCGAAATTGACGATATAGAAAAAGATTTAAATGAAACTGAAATTGATGATATTGATAAAGAGCTTTCTGACATTGAGACAGAACTTGACTAAATGTTTAAGCAACTTTTCCTTCCTATAATTGCTGTTGCGGGATTTATTGTTTTAGTTGGTTTATTAACTCAAGGTAAACTTGGATTCTTAATCCCTTCTTCTTCTCCCACACCTAAAGCTAATGCCAAAATAATTAAAATTGATGATACTGAAATAGAAGTTGAAGTGGCAAAAACTAATGAAGAAAGAGCTAAAGGACTTTCAAATAGAGAAAAGCTTGATGAGAATTCCGGAATGATTTTTGTCTTTAGTAAAGATAGTAAACCTTCTTTTTGGATGAAAGATACTAAGATTTCTTTAGATATTATTTGGATTAACGATAGTATAATTACTGGAATTGAGAAAAATGTTCAACCAGAGCCTGGAAAAGCTGATTCTGAATTGAAAAAATATCCCGCTCCGTCTTCAATTGATTATGTCTTAGAGATTAATGGGGGATTTAGTGACAAAAACAAAATCAAAGTTGGCCAAACGATATCCGGTCTTGAACAACTTTAGAATCAGAACTCATACTTCCCATATGAATTGTATAAAGTCCCCATTTTTTATTTATACCATCAATTGCATCTGTTAAAGCTTTTTTTCTATTTATATTCTCAAAAATTTCAAGTTGTAAGTTCTTTATACTTTTGAAATTAAATGTTGAAATAGCAATATTTCTAAAATTTGTTTTTATGGGACTCTCCTTAAAAAGGTTTTTTATTTCTTTTTGCAAATCATAGGTAGAAAAAATATCTTTTCTTAAATTTCTACCCATATGCCAAAAGTAACCATTTCTATCCTGAAGGGCAAGACAAACTCCTGTTGCTTTTAAGTTATCCATTCTTAATCTAAATCCAGTTTTTTCACAGAGTTTTGAAATGATAGGTAAAACTTCATTTGCTTTATCAGGTGGGGGGGCATATGAATTACCATATACACTTTTTTTACTAGTAAAGTCATCAATTTCAAAACCATGAAGTCTTCTATACCAATAGAAACCCCCAACACCTCCAAAGGCAAGACGTAATCTAAAGATTGGAGAATTGTAAAAATCTAAAGTAGTTTTAATACCTACTTTTCTTAAACGGCTAAAATTTCTCTTTTTAATTCCAGTTAAATCAGTTAATTTCATTTTTGAAAATACATTTAAAATATTTTTGTTGTTTATTTCTACCAAACCGTCAGGTTTCTCTAAATTACTTGCAATCTTAGCAAGATATCTATTGGTTGAAATTCCAATTGATACTGTTATATATTCACCAACTTCTTTTTTGATTCTTTTCTTTATTTCTTTAGAAACTTTAGTAGGACAAGTGCCTAAAGGTAAAGCAAAAACAAATTCATCAATTGACTTTGGAATAACTTTACTTGAATAATCTTTTACTATTCGTAGAATTGCCTTATGTATAAATCTATATTTAGGTGGATCCGGAAGAAGAGTTATTATCTTAGGATAAATATTTTTAGCATCCATTACTCTCATTCCTGTTTTAATTCCTAGTTTTTTTGCATCTATTGAAGCCGCAAGAATACAACCCGTTGGAGTAGTATAGGCACAAACAACAACCGGTTTATTGCGTAAGGTTGGGTTTGCCTGTTGTTCAATTGTTGCAAAACAAGAATTAATATCAAGGTGAATTATGTTTGATTTATTTTTATTAAATTCCATTTTCACTAAACTCCAAAAGCTTCCAAGATAAATGTTTAGTATCAAATTTAAGTTTCATAAAAAGATTGTTAGATAGGACTGAAAAAATGTGTACCAAAGTTTTTCCTTCATAATAATTGTGTCTTAATCCAATTTTTGTAATCTTGTAATCTCTATTTTTCCAAGTAACAGATAGGGGAGTATCAGAATCTAAAGTTACACTTACTTTTTCGGATATATTTCGCATACTCTACTTATTTTATATGCCGAAATTTAACCGAAGTCAAATATATCTTTTTATATAAAAAACTATCTTAAGAAATTATTAAATTCATCAAAATAAGGGTACTCATGATCACTTCGTTCTTTAGCAACTATGTTCCCGAAATCTTTAACTGTCTCAAAGTTACTATACGGATCCAAAGTATTTTGAAAACCTATAAAATTATTACCCTTTGATAAAATGCATTTTTTAATTACACTAATTTTCTCTTCATCAAAACCGTTTACTGGAATACCACAAAAAATAATCTTTTCAATTTGGTCAGGAATTATTTCGTTAAGATATGCAGTAACTAAAGTTCCAATAGATTTGGCAATTATATTTACACTATCCCCTCTAATGTGTTTTGCAATTAGTCCTGCTTTTTCATAAGCATCAAATTTAACTTCTTCATCTGTCCAATGAGCCCAGTAGAAAGGTCTTATTACTCCATCAACTTTTAAGTTTTTGGCTACTTCATCAGTCCATGCTTTGTTTTTACTTGAATATCCAGGTAATATTAACGTTTGCATATATATTATTATACATAATATATAATGAAATTATGAAGATCAAAAGTCTTTTACCCTTAATTCTTTGTTCATTAATTCTTATCTCTATTGGTTGGTGGGGAAGTGACATGTATAAAAAGAGCCTTAACCAAGAAACAGATCTTCCTGCATGGAATAAGCCTAAACCACTAGAAAAATACTCAATTGAAAATTTATCCAGAACTTTAGTTAATCCAGTAAAAATAAAGATTGAAGAAAATCTTTTTTCATTTACTTTTGACCCTACACTACAAAATAAAACGGGGAAGAAGGTAACTGGTCTTGTCAACACACCAGATGGTAGTGGACCTTTCCCTATTGTTCTTTTAATTAGAGGCTATGTTGATCAAAGTATTTACACAACAGGAACAGGAACAAAAAGAGTTGGGGAATACTTAGCAGAAAACGGTTACATTACACTAGCTCCAGACTTTTTAGGATATGGTGGGTCAGACAGCGAATCGGGAAATATTTTTGAAACAAGATTTCAAACTTATACAACAGTATTAACTTTATTAAAATCTATAAATAAAGAAAATTTCCCAAATTGGGATGGTAAAAATATATTTTTGTGGGCACATAGCAATGGAGGTCAGATTGCCTTAACGGTTTTAGAAATAACTACTGAAAAATATCCAACAGTTCTTTGGGCTCCTGTGACTGAAAATTTTCCCTATTCAATTCTTTATTATACAAACGAATCAGAAGATGGAGGTAAATATATCCGGCACGAACTAGCCAAATTTGAGAGCGAATATGATGTAGATAAATATTCTCTGACAAAATACCTTGATAGAATAAATGCACCTATTGAATACCACTTGGGAACAAATGACGACGCAATACCTCTAGAATGGAGGGATAATTTTCTTCAAAAAATGAAGAATTTAGATGTTTACACCTCCGGTGATAAATCTTTTAAAAACTACAACCACCCCGGCGCTGATCATAATATGAACCCGCTTTGGGGTGATGTAGTGGAAAATACACTCAAATTTTTTGAAAATCAAAAAATTTAACGATCTTCTTGAGGTTTAGCCATGTTTACGTTCATTGCTCTACCTTTTAAGTCTTTTCCATTACCTTCTAATGCTTTTTGGGCCATTTCTTCAGTTTCCATTTCAACGAAACCAAATCCTCTGGACCTATTGGTCATTCTGTCCATGATAACGACAGCATCAATAACTGTACCAAAAGTTGCAAAAAAAGCTCTTAGATCATCACCTGTGGTTTCCCACGCAAGATTTCCTACGAATAATTTTTTCATATGTTTATAAATTTCTCACCTCAATCCTTGAAGCCTAACCTTGGGGACTAATAATCTTAACCTTACGGACGGCTGATGTAGTATACTATACATATGACAAAAAAGATACAAGAGCGAAAAATCAACCCCCTTCCTGCCGGAGTAAAGATTTCTATGTTTGATAAATCTAAAAATAAAATGGATCTATTAAATAAAGGAATTAATGAACCCCATAATCAAGTTGCAGTTAATACCCCCCAATTTAGAATTAACCAACACAAAGGTGCCTAACAATTTAATTTGCAATTTACAATTTGCATAGTAAAATACGCCCAATGAGTGGTTGTAATGCATCAGTTAAGTTTAGACTTAGTGGAGTACCATCTCGCCAAAGAGTATATGGTGCTGTAATTTCCACTATCACAGAAACTGGCGCGAAAGTAAGTGGAAATAATATTGAGGAAGAGGAAGATGGTTCATTTGGAGTCGATTTAACTTTAGAATGTAGTGGCAAAACTTGTCTAATCCAAGAACTTGAAAGATTAAATTTAAAGGAGAGTGTCACAATAACAGGATCATGTAGTAAAGAAGTAAAATAGTTTTTTGCTATTTTCTTATAATCCCTTAATTGATATAATCCTCGCATGGATACAAAAATTACTTCAGAGCTAAAAAGAATTGAGGAAGGTAATATAGAAATTACCTATACAATACCTGCCAACTTAGTACTTCAGACTAAAGAGGAAGTAGTTAAAGAATTAGGCAAAGACATGACCATTGCAGGGTTTAGAAAAGGCATGGCCCCTGTTTCTAAAGTTGAAAGTTCTGTCCCACAAGATAAATTAAATGAACATATCTTAAGCCACATCTTGCCTTCCGCCTTTGCTGATTCTGTTAAAGAAGAGCACCTTAAACCTGCAATGTATCCTAAGTTTGAGGCAATTAAAATTGGACAAGGGTCAGATTGGGAGATTAAAGCCATAACTTGTGAACTTCCAGAAGTAAACTTAAAAGATTATAAAAAAAGATTTAAAAGTAAAACTGTCGATGAAGCTATCAAGGAACTTCCTGAACTCATAGCTTTAAAAATTCCTCAACTTTTAGTAGATGAGGAAGTAAACGAAAGACTATCTCAACTTCTTGCTCGTATTGAAAAACTAGGACTTCAACTTGAAGGCTATTTAAGATCAGTAGGTAAAACGGTCGAAGAGTTACGAAATGAGTATCAAAAACAATCATCAGATGCAATTTCTTTGGAGCTTATTTTAAATGAAATAGCAAATGTGGAAAAGGTTGAAGTTTCTGAAAAAGAAATTGATGACTTTATCAAAACAACAGGATCTGATTCTTCAAAGATCTCAGATGAACAAAGAAAAATGCTTAAAAGAGTGGTAATTAGAAGAAAAGCATTGGAAAAAATAACAAAGTAGGTGTAAAATTGGCGCATGAAAGTAGCTAACAGCCAAAAAACAAAAAAGGGTAAGTTTATTGAGAACAAAAACGTCTTAGAGACCATTAACTCCATTGGTTCTCAAACAGTAAACACTATTAAAGATGAAGCTAAAGCTACAAGTGAAGAGTTTTTTAGACAGCTTCTAGGTGAACAGAGAAAACTTCAACAGAAAAAATCAACAGAATTGCCGCTTGGCAAAACCCTTAACATGAATGAATTTGTGTCAGGTGAAACCAAGAAGACACAAAAACTTGAAGAGCAAATATTTTTTGAAAGAAGATTGTTTAATGAAGAAAAACAGGAAACTCAAAAAAGGATTCAAGAATTAAGAGTTAGACTTCAGGCAATTCAAATGGAGGCTTCAAAACTTGTGGCCTCAACTGTAAATTTATCTGAAAATGTAAAGGTTGCTGTAATGCAAGGCTCAGTTAGCGCATCTGAATATCAAATTGGTTTTTTTGAAAGTATTGTTCAAATGATTGTTTCATTCAGAAAAAAGATTGATAATGCAGTAGATTGGCTTCAAAATTCTAACAAAAGAGCTGAAAAGAAAAACTACTGGAGTCAGTACAAGAAAAAAGGTACAAGCTTTCTTCTTTCTGGTGAGTCATATTCACAGAGATCGGCAGGTTGACAATTATCAATTCTTCAATTACCATAGACAGTATGAATTTAAAGTCTCACATCACTTGTATGTATCTCCATTTCTGGAGGTATTTTTGACGTGGTGAGAGATTAAAAACTTTACATAGATTAAACAAACTCTCACCTTAAAACGAGAGTTTTTTTATTTTTAGAAATATGAATGATATCTATAACAATTACATAAAACTATTAGGCCAACTAGTTTCGCTTAAAAGTGTTTCAACAAACAAAAAATATGTTGGTGATATAAGCGCAACGGTTGAATGGTTTAAAAAATTATTTATCAAAAATAATTTTTCTGTTGACGTGATTAAATCAAAAAATTCAAACCCAATTATTGTGGCTAAATATGATGTTTCTAAGAATCTAAAAACTTTATTAATTTATGGGCATTATGATGTTCAACCCGCAGAAAAATCAAATGGTTGGAAATATGAACCATTTAAATTAAATAAGTCTAATACAAAGTTGTTTGGACGTGGAATTGTTGATAATAAAGGCCAAATATTAATCCATATTATAACAGCTTTAAATTTAATCAAAGATAAAAAATTAAAATACAATTTAATATTTTTAATTGAAGGAAATGAAGAAACAGGTAATCCTGACATGGCCAATGTGATTAAAAAGTATAAAGACAATTTAAAATCTAATATGGCTTTAATTTCAGACGGTGAGCTTACAAACGATAAACCTACTATTGAAATTTCATTACGTGGAGGTTTTAATGCCACATTAATTTATCAAACGAATAGTAATAATCTACACTCAGGATTATATGGTGGTGGTGTAGCCAGCGCACCAGCCGAACTAACTAAATTTATAAATAAACTTATAAACAATAATGGACAAGTTAATTTTAAGAATTTTTACATCGGTATGGATAAAATTAGTAAAAAAGAGCTAGATAATTGTAAGTCATTAAATCTTAAAGCAAAAGGGTTGATGAAATCTAAAGATTTTTTTGTAAATACTGGACTTAAACCTACTATACAAATAACCGGATTAAAGTCGGGGTACATTGATGAAGGTTATGCAAATATTGTCCCAGCTACTGCTGAGGCAAGATTAAATTTTAGAATTGTTGCTTCACAAAAAGCAAAAACCATAGCTAAAGTATTTGAAAAGTTTGTAAAAACAAATACACCAAAAAACGTAAAATATGAACTTAAAATTAATGGGCTTCATGATCCAATTAAAATTAACACAAGTAACCAATTTGTAACAAAGATTGAGAAACTATTAGAAAATATTTATAGATCTAAAGTAAATAGAAAAAACGTTGGTGGTGCTATACCAGTTGTTGCTGATTTTAAAAAGATTCTGAATATAGATACGCTTCTTATTCCTTTATGTAATGAAGACTGCAACATGCACGGAACTGATGAAAATTTTGACATTAAATTAATTAAAAAAGGACTCGAGTTTAGTAACAAATTATTATCAAAAAAATTATGAATAATAAAACTTGCCACTCATGGCTTATGACTTCCTATTTTAGGAAGTATTTTTCATGCGTGGTGAGAAAGGATAAAGGATAACAAACTAATAAATTAATTTTAAATATATTTATAAACCTCTCATCACGAGAGGTTTTTT
The DNA here is from genome assembly GCA_035291405.1 of Patescibacteria group bacterium. Taxonomy (GTDB): domain Bacteria; phylum Patescibacteriota; class Microgenomatia; order UBA8517; family UBA8517; genus UBA12026. The sequence continues at coordinate 8,895 of DATDSD010000054.1, forward strand.
TATGTTTATTTTTTAACAAATTGTTGTTTTTAAAGATAGGGGGTGAAAAAAAATGCCAAGAGAAATAATCTCGTCACAAGAAGCTGTTAACTACATTAGAATCAAAGGTCTAAGACTACTGGATGCTGTCACAGAAATGTCACACAGTGAGATTACATATAAAATTCCAGCAACTAGTGGTCAAAATTGCGATCATTGTAATAAAAGTGCAACTTTTATGCATCATTCAAGAGACCACATGGGACAAAACTTTATTGAACTAACATGTGATGATCATTCACCACCTAGATATAAAGAATATACATCTGAATAATAGTTTTATATTTATTTTTTGATATAATTCATCTTACGGGCGGTTAGCTCAGTTGATTAGAGCGATTCATTGACGTTGAATAGGTCAGGGGTTTGAGTCCCTTACCGCCCACTTAAGTAGGGCCTGTAGTGCAGCGGTAACACGCGCCCATGGCATGGGTGAAGTGCGGGTCCGACTCCCGCCAGGTCCACTTGTGATATAATATAACTATTATAGGCTAGGAATATTTAGCCGCAAAATGTGCGGCTTTTTTATTGCTAAGCAGCAAACTCATTTATTAAAACAAAATATGAACAATATTAGAAATGTAGCAATTATTGCCCATGTTGACCACGGTAAAACTACCTTAGTGGACGCACTCTTACGTCAATCACACACTGAAATGAAAAAGGAAGTGGCTGATATGGATACAATCATGGATAGTAATGATTTAGAAAGAGAAAGAGGAATTACAATTTTTAGTAAAAATGCTTCAGTAATGTATAAAGATACTAAAATAAACATCATTGACACTCCTGGACATGCCGATTTTGGTGGAGAAGTTGAACGTGTTTTATCTATGGCTGACGGAGCATTACTTCTTGTTGATGCCAAAGAAGGGCCAATGCCTCAAACAAGATTTGTTTTAAAGCATGCTCTAAAGATGGGATTAAAGATCATAGTAATAGTTAATAAAATTGATAAAAAAGGAGCAAGACCCGAATGGGTACAAGGAAAAACCTTTGACCTTTTTGTAGAACTAGGAGCTGATGAGGAAACTGCCTTTTTCCCCACAATTTACGCTTCGGGTAGAGATGGAATAGCAGGTTATGAACCAGATATAACAAAAATGAAAGATATAAATCCTGTTTTTGAAGAAATTATTAAGTACATTCCAGCTCCATCAGGAGATTCCGAAAAACCCCTTCAAATGCTTATTAGTAATATAGGCAAAGATAATTATAAAGGAAGAATTGCAATTGGAAAAATTAAAAATGGAAAATTATCATTAACGGATGACGTTATACATATTAATAGAGAGGGTATTCAAAAAAAGGCAAGACTTACATCAATTTTTACATTTAAAGGCTTAACTAAAGAAGAGGAACAAGAAGCACAAGCTGGAGATATTGTTTCAATTACTGGAATTCCTGATATAACAATAGGAGAAACTATTGCTAGTCTGGAAAACCCTGTTGCACTTCCACTTTTATCAATTGAAGAACCTACAGTTAAAATGGCTTTTCTTGTAAATGATTCACCATTTGGAGGAAAAGAAGGAAAATTTAAAACAAGTAGCCAAATTAGAGAAAGACTTTATAAAGAACTTGAGACTGATGTTGCCTTAAGAGTTGAGGATAATAGTGATGGGACATGGACAGTTTCAGGAAGAGGAGAATTACATTTGGCAATTTTGATTGAAAGAATGAGGAGAGAAGGATATGAATTTGCAGTTTCTAGACCTCACGTTATTAATAAAACAATTGATGGTAAGGTCCATACACCTTATGAAAAGGTGTATGTGGACGTACCTGAGGAATTTTCAGGTGTTGTTATACAACATATGGGTATTCGTCATGGAAAAATGGATGATATGTATAAAAACGAGGAGGGAATTGTATCTTTGGAGTTTACTGTATCAACTAAAGAACTTATAGGCTTTCGTGGAGAATTAATTACTGACACTAAAGGAATGGGAATTATAAACACTGCTTTTTTTGATTACTTACCAGATGATGGATTTCAAAGAGAAAGAGACAGGGGTTCAATGGTAGCTTTTGAGGGAGGAGAAACAAGACTTTATGGACTTGTTAATGTTCAAGACCAAGGACAATTATTTGTCGGTCCTGCAGTTAAAGTATACAAAGGCCAAATTGTTGGACAAAGTTCAAGAGCTGGTGACATGATTGTTAATGTTTGTAAAGAAAAACAACTTTCTAACATGAGAAGTAAAGGTGATGGATCAGCAGAACACTTTAATACTCCAAGGGTGATGAGCTTAGATGATGCTTTAGAATATATTGATGACACTGAACTAGTTGAAGTGACACCTCTTTCAATTAGACTAAGAAAGATTGTCTTAGATGAAAAAGAAGCAAAAAGGAAAAAGAGCTTAGGAATTAAATAATTAAAAATCCTCTTTAAAAGATAAAACTAGTGTTAAAATATTATTGAATGAGCGAATCAACAACTGGAGACTTAGATAGTCTGATCCAATTAAAATTTCTTAGAAAAAGAGAAATTAATGAGCAAACTCAAGAAATGGGCTATCCCCTAGAATCCATTCTTAAAGAGAAATGTAACAAACTCCCAGAATTGCAAATAAAAAGAAAAGACTTTAAACCAAAGTCTTCAAAAATAGATGTCGACCCTGAAGATGAAATATCCATAAAACCAGTAATTGAGGATGGGGTTGTTAGAATTTCTCTTGAAGAAAGTAAAAGAAAAGATAATCAAATTCCAGAAACAATTCCTGAAGAAGTAACCCCAAAAGAACTTGAAAGATATCAAGATATTCTTCCACGTACTCAAGAACTCCACTCAGACAATCAACACGCTCTTCTTTTTAGGAATGATAAAAGTCAACCTGTAGGGTGGGTTTGTTATTCTGAAACGGCAAATCATGCATTTATTAGTTTTATCGGAGTCTCAATGCAACACGAAAGCCAAAATTACGGAACTTCAATCTTAAATCATCTAAAATCAAAATTTAAGTCAATTACTTTAAGTCCTGTAGCTTACCCTTATAAGGGTCAAAACCAGGAAGATAGATATGATAGATTGATAAGATTTTATATTAGAAATGGATTTTATTTTACAGACAGTGGTCAGCTTACTTTTAACAAGCTTTGGAAAAATATAGAAACCAATAAAGAAAAGGAATTAGTTATTGATAATAATGTAGTAATAAACGGTGAATTATTCAGTAAAAACAGATTACTTGAGATATACCTTAAAAAATTAGAAGAAAAACAAGTTGCGAGTGAAATATTTGACAATAAAGAACAAGAATTAATCAAAACATGGTTGTCACTTAGAGAAAGATATGATGAGTTGCAAGAAGAAATTAACGATCTTGATCTAGAAAGATATAAACAACAAATAGCTTAATATTTTTTTACTAGTTCTTTTTTAAAAGACAGAGAGGATAATAATCTTGCAAATTTAGAGGATTTCTAATACAATAGTCGTATTAGATTTTTAAGCGTTAATATTTGGAACTCACCAATCCAAAGAGTTTAAAATCATATAAAAGAGAAGTAATTAGAAGTGGAACCACGATATCTCCTTTAAAGATTCGTCTTCTTAAGATATAGACCATGTCTGACGTAAAAAACAATTTTAAAAGTAAGTATGGTACTACCGGATGTGATCCTGGTGAATTTCGACATAGAACAAACGAGTGTCTTAATAACTTTGCATCTACAATTGGTCTTACCTTAGAAGTTGCTGTAAAAATGGGATTTATTAAAGACGGTGAAAAACTTATTGAGAGATCAAATTCTAAGGAGTTGGAAAAGTAAAAAAAGTAGATATAATTAAGATATGTCAAAAGTATTAGAAGAAAAATTAGAAAAAATGTCTCCCGAAGAACAAAAACTTTGGGCCTTAAGGCATACTGCTGAACATGTGCTTCATACAGCATTACAAAATCTTTATCCTAAACTTAAAAAAGCGATGGGTCCAGCAACTTCTGAAGGTTTTTACCACGATTTTGATTTAGATGAAAAAATAACTGAAGCGGATTTTCCCAAGATAGAAAAGGAAATGCAAAGGTTAATTGATTTAGATTTACCTTTAATACAAGAATTTGTTGATGTTAAAAAAGCAAGAGATATATTTAAAGGAAATCCCTATAAATTTGAATGGGTTGATGAAATAGAAAAACGTGGAGAAAAGTTTTCCTTATTTAAAATTGGTGATATTGATTTAGACCTCTGCAGTGGACCTCATGTTGAATCAACTGGTAAAGTCAAGGCATTTAAACTTTTATCTGTTGCTGGTGCTTATTGGCATGGAGATGAAAAAAATAAAATGTTGACTAGAATCTATGGAACTTGTTTTCCCAGCAAAGATGATCTTCTTAAATATCTCGAACATGTTAAACTGGCCAAAAGTAATGACCACAGGAAATTGGGTCAAGAACTTGACCTTTTTTGTTTCTCGGATTTAGTGGGCAAAGGGCTAGTAATGTACACTCCAAAGGGAACTATTATCAAAAACGAACTTCAAAAAGCATTAATGAACGCCTGTAAAGAATTTGGTGCGATGGAGGTTAATATTCCCCACATGGCAAAATTGGAGCTTTATGAAACATCTGGCCATGCTCAAAAATTTAAAGATGAACTTTTTGTTGTAAAAAGCCACCACAAAGAAGAATTTGTACTGAAACCCGTGAATTGCCCACATCATACTCAAATTTATGCAAGTCGGCCAAGAAGTTATAAAGATTTACCAATAGCTTATGTTGAATCTACACAACAACACAGAGACGAAAAACCGGGTGCTATCGGAGGACTAAATCGTACAAGGTCTTTTGAAATAGATGACGGACATACTTTTTGTACTAAAGAACAAATCACAGAAGAAGTAATCAAATTAATAAAAACGGCAGAAAAATTCTATAAACAGCTTAACATGTGGGGAAATCACTGGGTATCCCTATCATTCAGAGATCCAAAGACTCCTGAAAAATACATCGGTGATGAGAAAGACTGGCAAACTGCTCAAAAAATGCTATTAGATGTCAATAAAACATTAAAACTTAACGGAAAAATCATTGAAGGTGAAGCAGCTCTTTACGGACCCAAAATAGACATCATGATGAAAGATTCTCTGAATAATGATGTCCAACTTGGGACTTTTCAAATTGATTTTGCCATGCCAAAAAGATTTGATTTAAAATATGTTGACCAGAAGGGAAAAGAACAAACACCAATAATGATCCATCGCGCAATTCTAGGTTCATATGGAAGGTTTATTGCTAATTTATTAGAAAAAACAGGAGGCGCCTTTCCAACCTGGCTTTCACCCGTTCAAGTTAAAGTATTACCAATCTCTGAAAGACAGATAGAATATGCCACAGAAGAAACGAAGAAATTAAAGGATGTGGGAATTAGAGTAGAATTAGACGACAGAAACGAAACATTAAGTGCCAAAATTAGGGACGCACAAAATGAGAAAGTACCTTATATGGTAATATTAGGTGATAAAGAGATAGAAAAGGATGAAGTTTCCATAAGAAATCGGGAAGGTAAAAACTCCACGATGAAATTATCTAAATTTATTGATATAATCAAAAACGAAATTGAGAACTACCAATAACTATTGGCGCATTAATGAAAAAATCCCGGCTTTGACCTTAAGGGTTCTTGACTCTAAAGGCGTTCAAATAGGGGTAATTTCAAAGGAAGAGGCATTAAAAAAGGCTAAAGAAGGTGGCGAAGACTTGATAGAAATCGCTCCAAATGCAAATCCTCCTGTTGCTAAAATTATTGAGTTTGGCAAGTTTAAATATCAGGAAGAAAAAAAGCTTAAGGAAGCACAAAAGAAAAGTAAACCAAGTGAACTTAAGGAAATAAGGTTTACTCCATTTATTGGAGAAGGGGATTATCAAACTAGAATTAAAAGAATTGATGAATTCTTAACTGATAAAGATAAAGTCAAATTAGTTGTTTATTTTAAACTAAAACAACTTGGGTCAAAAACGTTTGGTTATGATATACTTAACCGAATTTTGAAAGATTTGGGTGAAGGAATAAATGTTGATATGAAACCTAAGTTTTTAGGTAGAAATTTAATAATGATTATTTCACCAACAAATACATATGGCAAAGACAAAGTTAAAAATTAGAAGATTAGTAACCAACAGAATCAGAGTTACCAAAAACGGTAAGCTTTTAAGGCGTCAGGCATTTAAAAGGCATCTAAATGCAAGTAAAAGCAAAAATCGACTTAGAAGACTTTCCAAAAATGTTGCTGTCAAAGAAGTGTTGGCAAAAAAGCTAAGAAAGTATATGGGAAAATCATTAAAAACAAAAAAGGTAGTAATTAAAAAATAATATGACAAGAGTAAAATCAAAGGCCAGTATTAGACACAGAGAAGTTAAAAAACTTGCAAAGGGCTACCATGCAGCTCGAAGCAGAAGATATAAACAAGCTAAAGAAGCTGTAATGCATGCAGGTCAGTATGCTTACATAGGAAGAAAATTAAGAAAAAGAGATTTAAGAGCACTTTGGATTGTTAGACTTTCTGCTGCAGCCAAATCCTTGGAAACTTCATACTCAAAACTTATTGCAGGACTTAAGAAAGAAAAAATTGAACTTGATAGAAAAATATTATCAGATATCGCTATTAAAAATCCTGAAGTTTTTGAAAAGATAGTTAAAAATTTAGACTTTACCCCCAAGAAGTAATTAGGGGGTAATTTGTATTTTTGCTAAACCTCCTAGAAAAGGAGGTTTTTTTGTTAGATAATGGTATTTATATGAAAGAGGATTTAATAAATTTAAAAAATCAGGCTTTGGCCAGAATATCAGAAGCTAATAATTTAGATGAACTTGAGCAAATTAGAATTGATCTGTTTGGCAGAAGCGGAAAAATAACTTTGATAATTAAAGAATTAAGAAACCTTAAACCTGAGGAAAAGAAACAGATAGGAATTCTAATAAATGAAATTAAAAAGACACTTGATGAATTTATTCAAACCAAA
>DATDSD010000055.1:0-3565 GCA_035291405.1 Patescibacteria group bacterium
GAAAACATTTCTTTTGTTCCAAAATCGGGAGAATCTAGTTCCACTTATTCAGTTAAAGTTTCATTTGTTGGAGTTGATTTAGTAAATTCAAAGTTTAAAATTGCAATGACAGGAGATGCAAAATTTGTTGTCTCAGAAAAAAACGATGCATTTTATATTCCGACAAATTTTTTGAAACAGGATAAAACGGGAGAATATGTAAAAACAAATTCAAAAAATGGAAAAGTACATGTTAAGTCTGGACTCCAATCAGAAGACACAATTGAAATAATAGGTGAAATTAATGAGGGCCAGACTGTATATGATTAAACTTCAAAATGTATACAAAACTTATACTTTGGGGGATGACGAAGTAAAAGCTGTTGATAATGCTTCATTAATCATTAAAAAGGGAGAGTATGTAAGTATTTTGGGAACTTCAGGATCCGGGAAATCTACTTTAATGCATATAATTGGACTTCTCGACAAACCGACTTCAGGCAAGTTTGAAGTAAACGGAAAAAATATTTTATCATTTAGTGATGATCAAATATCAAGATTCAGAAATACATATGTTGGATTTGTGTTTCAGCAATTTAATCTAATAAACAAGTTAACCGTTCTTGAAAATGTTGCCCTACCTGCAATGTATTTTAAAGGTAAGTTGGATTTTGATCCAACAAAAAGAGCAGAGGAATTACTTATTAAATTTGGGATGGGTAAAAGGCTAAACTTTTATCCAAATAAAATATCAGGAGGTCAACAACAGCGTGTAGCAATTGCCAGATCTTTAATCATGAAACCTGAATTAATTTTGGCTGATGAGCCTACAGGAAATTTAGACAGTAAGACAGGAGACGAGATTTTAGATATTCTAGAAGATTTAAATAAAAAAATTGGTGTAACTGTAGTATTGGTAACTCATGAAAAAAATGTCGCAGATAGAACCAATCGAAAAATTTATATTAGAGATGGAAAGATAGTTGATAAATACTTATAAAATGGAAAAATATAAATATCTAATTAAAGCATCTTTTGACGATTTTAGAAGAAATAAAATTCGTACGCTTTTAACTTCTCTAGGGATAATGGTTGGGGTCTTGTCAGTTGTTCTTTTAATTGCATTAGGTCTCGGTTTAAAGAATTATATTCAGGGGCAGTTTGAGAGTTTGGGGGCAAATTTATTAATTATTTTTCCAGGTAATGTTTTTTCTGAAGGAAGTGGAGCTGGAGGAAATTTTGGGGCAGGTTTTGCTGGTGGTGCCAGTTTTGATGAAAAGGATGTTAGAACTTTAAGTAAAGTACCTGATGTTAATTACGTGGTTCCCATGTTTATGAAAAGTTTAAATTTTGAGACGGGGAAAGAAAAAGCGGTGGGTTATGTCATGGGTACAAGCGAGGATGTTTTTAATTTGTTAAATCTGGAAATTATGGAGGGAAGAGAATTTTCCAAATCAGATGTATTAGGAAAATCTAAAAAGGCTGTGTTGGGCCAGACTTTAGCGGAAGATTTATTTTTTGATCCAAAATCGGCAGTAGGTAAAACAATAAAAGCAAATGATCAAAGGTATCAAATAATAGGAGTTGTTAAGAAAAAAGGTGATAGAGAAATGGATGGTAGCGCATTTGTACCATACACAGCAACTTTTGGAAATATAAATCCTGACAAGACCTTTTTTACAATTTATTTAGGTGCATCATCAGAAAAGACAATCCAAACTGTTAAAGTAGCAGCAAAGGAAGCACTTTTAAAAAGATATGAAGAGGATGATTTTTCAGTAACTGAACAGTCCCAGATATTATCTTCAATTAATCAAATTTTTGCAATTATTAATACGATTTTAATTGCAATTGGTTCAATCTCTCTTTTTGTTGGAGGTATTGGAATCATGAATATTATGTATGCAACAGTTACTGAAAGAACTAAAGAAATTGGAATAAGGCGTGCAATAGGAGCAACAGAAAAAGATATCCTTGTTCAATTTTTGTCTGAATCAATTATCCTTTCGTTATTGGGAGGAATTGTCGGTTTAATTTTATCTGCGTTAATAGTTGCTATCATCAGAATATTCTTCCCCGCTAGCCTTAACTTGATTGCAATTTTAGTAGCACTTGTTGTTTCTTCAGCTATTGGAATAATCTTTGGAGTTTTTCCTGCAAAACGCGCAGCTTCACTTTCTCCAATTGAAGCTATTAGATATGAGTAAGTTTGTTTGATAAAATATTAGTTACGGAGAATAGTTTAACAGTAGAATAGGTGGCTGGGGGTCATCTGGCGGTAGTGCGACTCTACCTTCTCCGACACTATGAGATATTGTTTACTACTTGCATTTGGTTTTACTTCGTAATATAAGTTAAATTGTAAATGGCAAAGAAAAAAGGTGAACAAAAAGATGCTCCAGTAAAACAAGAAGGTAATACTGCAAAACTTCAAGCAATCAAAATTGCAATGGAACAGATTGATAAAGCCTATGGCAAGGGTTCCATTATGAGACTTGGAGAAAATGCAAATAGTAGAAACAAAATTGATGTAATTCCAACCGGTTCAATTGCTCTAGATCTGGCTTTAGGTGTTGGAGGCCTACCAAGGGGTAGGATTGTTGAAATTTATGGTCCTGAAGCCTCTGGTAAGACCACACTAGCTTTAGCAGTGGTTGCCGAAGCACAAAAATTGGGTGGTCAATGTGCTTTTGTAGATGCTGAACATGCACTTGATCCACAAAGAGCTGAAATAATGGGGGTTAACCTTGATGATCTTCTTCTTTCCCAGCCCGATACTGGAGAGCAAGCCTTAGAAATTACTGAGACATTAATTAGGTCAGGTGCAATTGATGTTATTGTTGTTGATTCTGTAGCGGCCCTTGTCCCACGAGCAGAACTTGAAGGACAAATGGGAGATGCTGTTATGGGTCTACAGGCCCGACTAATGAGTCAGGCTTTAAGAAAGTTAACAGGAGCAATTTCAAAATCAAAAACAATTCTTATCTTCACTAATCAATTAAGACAAAAAATAGGAGTGATGTTTGGTAATCCAGAAACAACAACTGGAGGCTTAGCATTAAAATTCTATGCTTCAATCAGACTTGATATAAGACGTGTTGAATCAATTAAAGATGGTGATAATGTAATTGGTGCAAGGGCAAGAGTAAGAGTTGTTAAAAACAAAGTTGCACCTCCATTAAAGGTTGCTGAATTTGACATTATGAATGATGAAGGAATAAGTAAATCTGGTAATTTACTTGATGTTGCGGTCGACCTTGGAATTATTACTAAATCCGGTTCATTTTTTAACTATGAAGGCAAAGTAATCGCACAAGGAAGAGAAGGAGCAAAGGCTCATATCAAAGAAAATCAAAAATTTGCTACAGAGATAGAGAAAAAAATTAGAGAAATGGCAACTTCAGGTAAAAAACTTCCAAAAGAAATTGGAGAAGAAGAAAAAGATGAAGAGTAATATAATTGGTCTATGCCAGTTATAACTTCCATAAAACCCCAGAAAAATAATAAAAGAGTAAATATTTATTTAGACTATGAGTTTGCTTTTGGTTTGGACTTGGAAAACTTCGTCAAATTTCATTTAAAAGTA
>DATDSD010000056.1:0-12548 GCA_035291405.1 Patescibacteria group bacterium
ACGGTCACCGTCTGGATTAAAACGGGATCAAGGAATGAAAACAGTAAGAACAATGGTATAAGCCACTTCCTGGAGCACATGGGATTTAAAGGAAGTAGCAAAAGACCAACAGCCAAAGAAATTTCTGAAGTTATTGACGGAATTGGTGGAGAATTTAATGCGGGAACAGGTAAAGAATACACAAACTATTATGTTAAGTGTAGAAAAGATGATATAGAAGTTGCTTTTGATGTTCTATCAGACATGATTATTAATCCAATTTTAGACGAGAAAGAGATTGAACGCGAAAAAGGAACAATAATTGAAGAAATTAGAATGTATGAAGACACTCCAATGATGAAAATTGGAGACATATTTGAAAGTCTTATTTATTCAGGAAATAACCTTGGAATGGATATTGCAGGAGAAGAAAAAACAGTCTCAGAAATGAAGAGAGAAGACTTTGAAGATTACAGAAAAGCTTTTTACAACTCAAAAAACATGATGGTGACGGTAGCAGGGGGGGTAATGGAAAAAGAAACGTCAAGACTTACCGAAAAGTACTTTGGGGATCTTGCAGAAAGTAATAAACAGTTTAAGGTTAAAGAATTTAAGGAAAGTCAAAAGGCTTCTCAAATTAAGCTACATGACAAGAAAAAGGAACAAGCCCATGTTATTTTAGGGTTCTTGGCAGACGGTAAAAACTACAAAGGAAAATATGCACAAACTATTCTTTCAACAGTTTTAGGTGGTGGAATGAGTTCAAGGATGTTTATAGAAGTTAGGGAAAGAAGAGGTCTTGCCTATGCTGTTAGAACCTCAATGGATAGATATTCTGACATAGGCTACCTTGGTACTTATGCAGGTTTAGATGTAAAAAAAGCAACAGAAGCTGTAAAAGTGATGTTAGATGAATATTATAAAATTGCCAATAATAAGTTTCCTGTAACAAAAGAAGAGTTAACAAAAGCTAAAGAATTCTTAAAAGGTCATTTAGCACTATCTTTAGAAGATACATCTGACGTTAATAGTTTTTTTGGAGATCAGGAACTTTTTAGTCATGAAGTTTTAACCCCAGAAGAAGTGTTTAAAAGAGTTGATAAAGTAACATTAGAAGAAGTGTTTTTTGAAGCTAAAAGACTTTTTGTTCCAGATAGATTAAACTTAGCTATAATTGGCCCTTATAAAAATAGTGAAGAATTTGGTAAGATAATTAAATAATGGAATTAGCTTCAAGTCAATTAGGTGATAGAACAATTAAAGTATTAAATTCAGTAGGAAGAGAAGGTTTAATGAGCCTCGGGAAAAGAATTCCTTTGACATCAGACGGTGAAGGACCAAGTTTAAATAAATTGGTTGATGAATATTGGAATTACAACCACGGAGTTCTCTTAATTCCTTCAGGGAGACATAATGGACTCTTTTTAAGAAATGCTGTTATTGAAGATACTATTGAAGTAGCTAAAAATAACAAATTTCAAAATAGTTTGAAATGTTTGGAATCTTTTGCAAAAAGACCAATTACAGTAGAGCTTAGTTATGACCCAATAAATGGTGAGGTTTACGATGCTTCAAAGATAGATGACTCTATGCCGGATAGGTCGTGGGCACTTGCTGTTAATCCTAGAACAGTGAATGTATCTTTTTCTAAAGATCGTCAGATCTCTGAGGTAGTCTTTGAGATAGATGATGATAGAAATGTGAGCGCTGGTTTAACAAAAGAACAAATTATGGTTATGACTTCAATAGCTCAACATAATAAAAATCACTGGAGACGAAACTCAAACCTATTAACCCCAATGCCGCAAATCAAACGAGGTATTAGAAATACAGAAAAGTTAAGGGGAGGAGAAGACATTTGGAAGTTTTTTGCCCTCCAAAAATAATTAGATTTTGTTATTATTAGAACTAACATGACGGAAAAAATAACTATAATATTTGAATCAAAAAACGGAGGGTTTATTAAATGAAGGGTTTAGAATTTCCAGTAATCGGCACAAAAGTTAAAGGGTTAAATAAAAAATTTGATCTGAATTCACCAGAAGGTAGAAAAAAATATTTTGAGGCTAAAGCTGGAAATGAAATCAAGATAATAAAAAAATACTTGGAGGAAAAAACTTTTGTTGCCTATTTAATAGGTAAGAAAAACTCAGGTAAAGGAACATACTCGCAGATTTTTACTGAAATTTTTGGGGATGAAAAAATAAGCCTTGTCTCAATAGGTGATGTAGTTAGAAACGTAAGTGGTGATTGGGATAATTTTAAGAAATCAGAAAAGTTTAAGAAATTAAAAAAACTGTATAGAGGATATCTTTCTTTTGAAGAAGCTTGCGATACCCTTATTGGTAGGTCAACAGATAAATTACTACCAACAGAATTTATTTTAGCTTTATTAAAACTTCATATTGAGGATTTGAAAGGTAAAACATTATTTATTGATGGACTGCCTCGTGAGATGGATCAAGTCTCATACTCCTTGTATTTTAGGGACTTGATAGGTTATAGAGACGATCCTGATATGTTTATACTAATTGACATTCCAGAATCTGTAATTGACGAGAGAATAAAATATCGAGTTGTTTGTCCAGAATGTAAAAATACCAGAAACATCAAGTTATTAGTAACCAGTAAAATAGATTTTGATGAGAAGAGCGGTAAATATTATCTTTTATGTGATAGTCCGAGATGTTCTGGGGGACATAGAATGTTACCAAAGGAGGGAGATAACCTAGGTATAGGACCGATTAGAGGAAGGCTTGATAAAGATGAAGAAATATTAAGAAAAGCGTTTGCGCTTCATGGAATACCAAAAATTTTATTAAGAAATCATGTGTCTCTGGCTGAAAGTAAGGAATTGTTTGATGATTATGAGATAACTCCAGAATATTCTTTTGAAAGAAAGAATGGAATAATTAAAACAGTTGAAAAACCTTGGTCTATAAAAGATGATAGCGGCGTTGAATCAGTAAGCCTCCTTTCAGCTCCTGTTGTAATAGCCCTTCTGAAACAGCTTGCAGAAATTTTAGAATAAGAGTTCTACTTTATTTGTACAAAATTCTATAGAATATTTGGTCGGGGAGGGCAGAATTGGACTGCCTGTTTCTGCATCCCGAATGCAGCGTGTTACCGATACACTACACCCCGAAAAAGCTATGTGTCCCCGGGGAGAATTGAACTTCCATTTAAGGTTTAGGAAACCTCCGTTCTATCCGTTGAACTACGGGGACAATAGATGTATTTTACACTACTTGATGCTTAATGAATATAAATTTGGAGTAGAGGAATCGGAACCTAAATTGGTAAGAATTAATAATTTGCTGGCGTTGACGTAAGGATATGCGTGTGGAGCTATGTAGTTTCCTGAAAAAACTGTTTGTCTATTTGTCCCGTCATAATCCATAATGACAATTTTTCCATCCAAACTCTCAATTAAATGTCGTGATGTGGGTAACCAATAAAGATTAGAATTTTCCTCGCCTACATAATAATTTTTGTCTTCTTTGATATCGTAAATATACTTTTTACCTAGTTTGATATCTCTTTCCTCTTTTTGCGTTGAACTTCCTGGAAGTCTTGGAATTAAGTCGCTTTTTATTTTGGTATCTTCTAATGCCTGATACATAATCATTGTTTCGTCAGGAGAAAATGTAAAAACTTTTGTTTGTCTTTTTAAAAGATCAATAATTTCTAGAGGAAGATTTTTTAGTTCCACGTCTTCCATTTTTTGTTTTTCAAGCCCCCATGTTTTTAAAGTTTCCACCTTTTTATTTGAAATATTTACTCTTTGTGCCTGGGATGTGAATTCATTGGTGTTTAGTAGATATGCTCCTATATTTGTTTCCAAAAGTAGTTCCTGACCATTAGGAGAAAAAAGATAGGTTGAACTATCAATAATACCATCAGCAATCTTTTTTGGACTGTTAGGAAAACCAATAGGTAATGTTGAGACAGACATTATCCAAAGTTCTTCATTGTTAGTGTATGCAATCTTGCCAAAATCGTCTGAAACTACTGGATTTTCTGCCCCGTTGAACGTAATTGGAGACAAAGATGGTGCAGTTTTAAAAAGTTGTGCTGTAATCTGGGTAACTTCCTCTTTTTTAACAGTTAATCTTTTGGACCAGGTGATATATCCTTCCTTTTTTATTTCAACATCATATGAGTTTGGAGAAAGTTTAATATTTGTGTTTGTTGCTCCTTTTAAATCACCATTAATATATATTGAGGCACCATCAGGATCAGACTTTGTGACTAGTATTCCATTGGGTAAAAATTTAAATTTATCTATATCAAAACGATACCCTCTAGCAATTAAGGCTACAAAATAGCCGATTATTCCCACAACCAAGAATGTGGTAAAAAGGATAATTACTCTTAATTTCGTCATATTATAAGTATTATACAATATTGTATAATGCAAGCTGATGCAAAACTTATTTATAAAGAAAAAAATTGCAATTGATTTAGGAACCGCAAATACTCTTGTCTGGGTGGCGGGTGAGGGAATCATTGCCAATGAACCAACTGTTGTTGCTACCTCTGTAGAGGACAACAAAGTAGTGGCTGTTGGTGAGGAAGCTAAAAAAATGTTAGGTAGAACTCCTGATAGCTTGATTGCCAATAGACCAATGAAGGATGGAGTAATTGCAGATTATCAGGTGACTGAAGCAATGCTTAAGTATTTTATAGGCAAAGTTACGGGTAAATTTATCTTTTTGAAGCCTAATGTTATGGTTTGTGTTCCTGCGGGATGCACTCAGGTTGAAAGAAGAGCCGCACTTGATGCTACACTTTCAGCAGGAGCGGCTCATGCTTATCTAATTGATGAGCCTCTAGCAGCAGCAATTGGTGCAGGAATTCCTGTTTCAGCTCCGTCGGGTCACATGATAGTTGATAGTGGTGGTGGTTCAACTGAGGCCGCAGTTATTTCATTGGGTGGAGTTGTTGTACATAAATCTGTGCGTATTGCAGGCACAAAAATAGATGAATCAATAATTTCATTTATGAAGAAAAAACATAATTTGGTAATTGGTGATACTACGGCAGAAGATATAAAAATTAAGATTGGTTCAGCCATAAAGCTTCCTAAAGAAGAAAAATTGGAAATTTCAGGCCGTGATTTGGTTTTTGGTCTTCCAAGAACTGTTGTTGTTACTTCTAGTGAAATTACTGAAGCCATAAAACCGACACTTCTTTTAATGATTGGGGCAATTAAGGCAGTTTTGGAAGATACCCCTCCTGAACTTGCTTCAGACATTATTGATAAAGGAATAGTTATGAGTGGAGGAACATCAATTTTAAGGAATTTTAATAAATTAATTACAGAAGAAACTGGAGTACCAGCTCATGTTGCTGATGAACCTCTTCTTTGTGTGGTGCGGGGAACCGGACTAGTTTTAGAAAACATTGAACTTTGGAAAAGATCAGTTACAACCAAGGGATAAATAACCTATAATTTAGGTCATTAATAATAAATTAATTGTGGATTGTTTGAGGGTAAGTACTAAATTATGAAGCTAAATATTGAACTAATAAATTGTGCATATTTGAACAAAAATGAAATATCTCAAATGGTGAAGTATTTTATAGTAAAGTTGGCAATTTAATAAGTTTTACCTAGGTAAATATTAGTTGATTGCGGTTAAAAAAGGCCAAAAATTGATAAATTTTAGACAAAAAAAGTGAATTTAAAGATGATTTTTATTAAAAATTAGAGAAAATTTGTATGAAAAGGGGTCCAAAACACGGCAATATCTTTGGAATTAGTTTAAGTAGCACTACAACAAAAGAAGTGCTAGTTTTTGTTAGCTCAAGGCTAGAATCAAGAGAAAAGTTTTATATAGTTACTCCAAACCCCGAAATTATGCTCACTGCAAAGAATGATTGGCTCTTAAAAGAAGCTCTTCAAAAAGCTGATTTTGCCGTACCAGACGGTATTGGACTTAAATTTGCTTATAAGTTTTTACACAATGAAAGAATTAACATTATAAAAGGCAGAGAATTGTTTATTGATTTAATTAAATTAGCAGATGAAAAAGCCTTAAGAGTCTATTTTGTCGGTGGCGAGAATGAGGAGGCTCAAAAGTCAATTGATGTTTTATCAAAAGATTTTAAAAATATTGTTTTTAAAACCCATAAAACACCACAGTATGGGTTAAACGGACAGCCTTTTACCGAAGAGGGCAAAAAAGAGCACAAAGAGTTAATGGCATCAATTAAAATGTTTGAACCAAACCTAATTTTTGTCGGTCTTGGAGCTCCCAAGCAGGAAAAATGGATATTAAGGTATTTTTTCAGACTCAATGCCGTTATCGGTGCAATGACTGTAGGTGGTGTATTTAATTATATCTCCGGTAATTCCAAGTTTCCTCCAGAGTGGATGGCTAGGCTTGGTCTTGAATGGTTTTGGAGAGTAGTAAATGAACCCAAAAGAATAAAAAGAATAATAAAGGCCACTATTGTTTTTCCTTGGACAATTATTTTAGTTAAACTTCTTAAACAAAGATTCAAAAGCTAATTTTGCCCTATATAGTTTTCCTTCTACTGCACGGGGGGAAATTTTTAAGATAATTGATATTTCTTTATATGATAATTCTCTATAATATTTAAACCACAAAAGTTTTCTTTTTTCTTCAGGAAGTAGATTTAGTACTTCATTAACTTTATTTCTAAGCTCTTGAAGAACCAACCTTTCTTCTATTGGAAGTTCTTTGGATTCAATCTGAGAAAGTTTTTTAAGTGTGGGCACGATTAAATGGGACCTGTTGTTAATTTGATCCCTGTAATAATCTGCAATTTTATTTAATGCAATGCGGCATAACCAAGTAAAAAAGGATGATTTGTGCTTAAAAGTTTTATATCCTTTCCATGCTGAAGTAAAAGTTTCAGTTACAATTTGATCAGCAATGTATGGATCAGAGCCTATTTTTTTAAAAACAAAACGGGTAAGAGGAGAGATTGATCTTTTGTAAAGTGATTCAAAAGTCATAATAGTAGTATAATCCTTTCTGGAAATATATGAAAAATTTATATTTAATTAAACTAGGTGGAAGCGTTATAACAGATAAATCAAAACCTTTTACAGCTAGGACTAAGGTTATCTCTCGTTTAGGGAAAGAGATTAAAAGGAAATATATTAACAAAAATACTGATTTAATAATTGGGCACGGAGCAGGATCATTTGCACATGTGCCTGCAGCAAAATACCAAACTCAAAAGGGAATCATTAATAAAAATAGTACTTGGGGTTTTTGTCTAACTGCAGACGCAGCTATAGAAATAAACAGAATTGTTGTCAAAGAACTCTTAGAATTAAAGATGAAGGTAGCTTCTTTTGCTCCAATGAGTTTTATTTATGAAGGTAGAATAATAACTGAGCACATTCAGAAAGCTTTGGATATTGCAATAACTCCGGTTATCTATGGTGATGTAATAATGGATAGGGTAAAGGGATTCCATATAAATTCAGGGGAAGCTACACTTGATCTTCTGGCAAAGAAACTGGCAAAGTACTATAAAAAAATTACAGTTATCTATTTTTCAGACACAAATGGAGTATATGATAGCCAAGGTAGGACTATTGAAAAGATAACTCCAAAAAACTTCAAAGAAGTCCAAAAGTATATAACAGGAAGTAAAAATACTGATGTAACAGGTGGAATGATATTAAAGGTAAAAGAAAGCTTAAATTTGGTTAAAAAACTTAATGCAGAGGTTTATATCATGAATGGCTTGGGTAAAGGAAAATATACGAAGATTAGTAAAAATTAGTCTACACCTGTAATTGGCCCAAGACCTAATTCAGCCCTGTCTTTATTGACTTTTTCAAAAAAAGTTTGAACAGCAGCATCTCTTTCAGCTTTTATTTCCTGTTCTGTTTTTGGTTTGGGTTTGGAAGCCTCGCCTTCAGAGTTTGCCCCTTTTGTTTCTGGTCCAATTGTCATGCAAGAGATTATATATCATTTTTCAAAAATTTCCAGAATAGTTTTAATTTAATGTTTAAAACTATGACTATGTTATAATTTTTCGCATGACCAAAATAGTTTTAGTAGATAAAAATGATAAAGTTTTAGGTTTAAAAGAAAAATTTAAAACACATAAAATTCCTGTTCCACTCCACAGAGCAATCTCAATAGTTATTTTTAATAACAAAAAAACCCAAATGCTAATTACAAAAAGATCGGTCAAAAAACCAACATGGCCTGAATTCTGGAGTAATGCAGTTTGTTCACATCCTTATCCTGATGAATCTTACGAAGCTGCTGCCAAAAGACGTTTGATGGAAGAAATTGGAATTAAAACACCTTTAAAAAAGATTTTTCAATTTATTTATAAATCTGAGATGAAGAATAAAATTTGGGGTGAGAATGAGTATGATATTTGTTTTGTGGGTAAGTTTAATGGACCGATTCATACTAATCCTGATGAAATTGCAGGTTATGAATGGATTGCAATTAGTGATTTAAAGAAAGATTTAAGGAAAAACCCTTCAAAATATACTCCATGGTTTAAGATAATGTTAAAAAAGATGAAAATTTAATATTTTCTCTCCAGAATGAATTCAATAAGTTCTCTTAGTTTTGTTCTAGCTGGTTCATGAGATAAAAACCTTAAGTCTTTCTCAAAAATTTCTTTTGCAATATCCTTTTCTTTTAAGGCCTGTTTTTTTGTGTATTCAATTCCTTTAGTATTGGCAAGTGTGCTTTTTCCCTCTTTTTTATCTTGTTCTAGATCCAAGATATCATCAACTAATTGGAAACAACGACCCAAGTGTAGCCCAAACTCTGTGATTTTATTTAATTGGTGTTTTGTAGCACCAGCAACAATTGCCCCAAGTCTCATAGGTCCTGCCATTGAGTAATAGGCACTTTTACTGTCTGCTACAAAAAAATATCTCTCGTCTGTTAATTTTTGTTTTTTATTTGTCCAAATCTGTTCTACTCCTTGGCCAAGGGTGGTGCGAAGTATAATTTTATAAAATTCATCAAATATTAATGTATTTTTGCAGTCAGCTACTATTTTCCACATAATTGCTTCTAGAGTGTCACTAGCATTAATTGCCAATTCCACACCATACATTTTATGTAGTGTAGGTTTATCTCTCCTTTTTTCTGATTTGTCTTCAATATCGTCTGAAATTAATATCCATTCTTCAGAAAGCTGCATAGCTGAGGCAATTTTTATGGCAAGTTTATTATTAACACCTAATGCAGAGGCTGTTAATAGTACTAGAGTGGGGCGTAAGTATTTACCCTTTCTCTCGGGATATTCTTTGTTGATTTTCCAGTAAAGATTAACTTCCTTTTTAAATTTAGCTGGTATCAAAAACTGAGCAGGGTATTTAGGATCTTTTAAATGTTTTTCTATTTCTGGCCAGACAATCTTCTTGGTTTCATTAAGTGTATCCTGTATCATTGTTGTATTATAATACAAACATGTCTGAATTGATTTCACTTCCAAAAGGCACTGTTATTCCAAATCATATTGCCATGATTTTAGATGGTAACAGAAGGTGGGCAAGGGCAAGGGGACTTAAACCTTGGGAAGGCCACTATAATGGCTATTTAGCTGTAGAAAAACTAGCAAAAGCAGTAAGAGACTTGGGAGTTCACACTTTTACTGTTTGGGCTTGGTCAACTGAAAATTGGGAAAGACCACAAAAAGAGATTGATGCAATAATGGATCTTTTTAGAAAAGCCTTAAAAACAAAAGAAAAAGAATTTCATGAAGAAAAAGTAGCACTTGTTCATTTAGGAAGAAAAGATAGGTTACCGGAGGACATTAGAGAAAGTTTGGTAAGAATTGAGGCTGAGACTAAAAAATATTCTAAAAATCATATTTATAATTTGGCTGTAGATTATGGGGGAAGAAGTGAGATAGTGAGGGCCTGTCAAAAAGCAATTAATTCAGAGATTAAATCAGAAAATTTGGATGAAAAAAGTTTTGAAAAGTTTCTTGATACATATGGACAGCCTTACCCTAATCCTGATTTGTTTATAAGAACATCAGGAGAGCAAAGAACTTCAGGGCTTCTTCCTTGGCAGCTTGTTTATGCAGAATATTATTTTGCAGATACACATCTTCCCGACTTTACTCCAGAGAGGTTAAGAGAAGCAATTCTAGACTTTTCAAGAAGAAGAAGAAGGTTTGGGGGAAACGATAGTGTAGAACACTTTGCTTTTGATCCACATTTAGTTGCAAACCTAGAACTTAAGTGGTGGAGACTTGGAAAAATTCCAGAAGGAGTTAGTTTTATGGAGTATTCAATAGAACACTTGAGAAAACAATACGGATTGTCAAAAGAATTAGCTAAAAAAGCAGCCAAATTTACTTTAGAGGCTCTTCTTTATCAAGAAAAAGAAAAATGGGACAAGGCAAAAATCTCGTTAAAGAAATTTTATAAACTAATTAAAGGGGAACTTAAACTTGCATTTGAACCTGAAATTGTAGCTTCTTTGGAGGTTGAAATGAGAAAACAAAAAGGAGAAAGTGAAGAATTAACAAAAGAACACTTAGCAGAAGTATATAGAATTTCTCTTTTTCAAGCAGCAAAAGCGGCTCACTTAAGAGTTTTAGCGAATGTAGCTAAGAATAAAGGAAATTGGGGAGAAGCAGAAGATTATCTTGAAAAATATTATAGAGCTTTAAAGGAAAGAGTAGCCTAAATTCACCTGAAAGTAGTCCATTTGTAGTTAAGTTGTTAGTTATCCTTGAAATTAATCACTAAATGCCCATTGACATCGATGTTCTACTTTATTATATTGTGACCAAGATTGATTAGAGATAGGCAGGAGAATATATCAAAATGGAACCAACTACTAAAAAGCAAGTCAAGTTAGAAAATCTACCAGATTTATTAACTGTTAGAGAAGTTTCAGAATTATTGCGTGTTTCACCATTAACTATTAAAAGATGGGGAAAAAGAGGAAAACTTCCAGCAATTAGGATCAACTCAAGAGGGGACAGACGCTACAAAAAAGAAGCAGTCCTCTGGCTTCTAGGCATGCAAGCAAAAGAATAAAGTGGATAGAGAGTCTTTTAAAATACATGCAAATATAACTGAGGCTGAATTAGTTTCTTTGTTAAAGACAAGGTTTATTCTTCCGGAAAGGGACCCTGTGAATAGAAGGGGTGATTTTTCTGAATCTCAAATAACTAGAGCAAGAAAAGCTGTAGATATTAAAGAAAAACATCCTGATTGGACATGGGATCATATCACATCTGAAGCTAATAAAGAAATAAATAGAGAAAAATTTAGTAGATATAATAAAAAATAAATCCCCTTAACTAGCCAACACACTTCTTCTTAATCATCCAAAAACACCAAGTGGTGTTCATGAAATCAAAGATTAGTGTGTCGGCTAGTGTGAAGTCTAGTAATCATTTTCCTAAGGTAGTAAACCATACTTTGACAGTATATATTTGAGTATACTGAAAAAATATGCAACCGTAGGGGGGATAAACATCCCTGCGAATCTACCCATTAACTGGAGCTCAGTCCATCGCTGGATTGTGATACTTGAATTCGTGAGCCAGAAGCTCATCGATAGCCTTATGGCCAAATCCAAATTCACCAATTGGAGCAGACCTCCAAATACTGGGTAACTTAGTACACTAAACAGTACCACCCCTACATTTCCGAACAGTCGCGAAACCATTCCTGTATAGCGCATCGCGAAACCAATAATAACTATCATGGTGCTCCACAGAAACGGTCCGAACGCGCCGATAAAAACTGCTCGGTTCTCGGCTTCGGCCGTGGCGGGGTCGGTATAGCTTGTCGGCCAAAGTACATAGGATAGAACAATGGCTCCGACCACAAAGATGATCACCTGTACAGGTACATAAAGGACTTCAAAGTTGTTTTTATACGCATATATTTGCAGTAATTGTGCTAATGCATACGAAAAGCAAAACAACAAATAAGTCCCAAGGACGGTATTGCTCAACCACTGATCATCAAACCCCATTTTTTCCTCCTCGTATTGACGGAGTTCGGGGTCATCTATGTCGCTCGGAGGAGCAACATAGGTTACTTCATTCACAACAGTCAGTCTTGCTATTGGCAGATCAAACTCAGCCAAGAGCAAATCGACTCCTTGCCAGATGGTCAAGATTATAACAATAAAAATTATTGGCCATCTCAACCTTGGTGCCAAATAGGCAATGCCTATTACGACCATGAGAACGATAAACCAAGAGATCCACATTGTGATGTGAATTTCGTAGGCCTCAAACATCGCGATAATAGAGAATCCAATCACGGCTAGTACTAGCCATAAGAAGTCCCTATTAGGTTTTTGCTGCTCTTCCATTGTAGCCTCCTTTCAGGCTTAAGTGTTTAGAGAGTGAGTGGTATTTTTTGATATCAAGGGTTCCATTTCCCTTGTTGATTTTTTCTAGACTTCTTGTCAAAGAACTACAAATTAATTCCATTAATAACTTCGAGTGCTTTACCCGACTTATTTTTGAAGCCTATAGTGTATCAAATAAAGTAAAATTATTCAAATGATTATAGGTTTGATTTATAAAATATTATAAGATGAATTGAATGTACTTAGTGAATTTAA
>DATDSD010000057.1:0-20267 GCA_035291405.1 Patescibacteria group bacterium
TCCTTCACCTGTTTTTTGCTCTACAATTTTACCTTCAAAAAGGGCAACAGCTGCCATTAACTGAACATCATAATGTCGTTGTCCCAAAATTCTCCATGAAGCCTCTCTTACTAGAGCAAAAGCTTCAGGTAAAATTGATTCTAAACTTTCACCTTTTTCAATTCTTTTTTTAAACTTTTCAGTTTCTTTTGAAAAATCCGAGAGTTTTAAATTTTTATATTTACTTTCCTGAGCATTAATTTTAGCTACAGTTTTACCTAGCTTATCTACTTCTCGCTGATTTAGATCCAAGAATTTGAACAAATTTTTAAACATAATTATATTCTAGTAAGCCTATCTATTGTAGCAGATATACATTAAATTAGCCGTGGGATAATATACATCAACTTTATTAAAAAGTTTTTCTAGTTTTTTCCCAAATTTTAGAGCTTCCTTCTTTTTATCTCCATAAAATAAACGGTTAAATACGACAATTTTCGATTTTAACAACTTTTCACTAAATAAATCTACATATTTATCCCCCAAATAGGTATCTATTATTACCAAATCATATCCTTTTAATTTAAATTTATTTGCATCTTGAATTTTAATATCAATGCCAAGATCTCCCAAGTTTAGGTATTGTTTCCCCAACTCTATCATCATTGGATCTATTTCAACACCTGTTATTTTTGCATTTGGATATTTTTTTCTTATCAGTCCAGCGACTGTCCCTCCACCTAACCCTAAAATTAAAATTTTTCTAATATCCTTAGCACTTAATCTTTTCAGTGTAGATTTCCAAATTTGTTCTACAATTCCACCCGATTGAGTTAAACCACCAGACTGGATATAGATACCAATTCCCCAAGTTTTTAAAACCCTGACATCTCTATTATATTTTGATCTCCTAGTTTCCAAGATCTTCGTTCCAAACATATCAAAATTGTACTACAAAATTATAAATATTTACTTCGTATTATTTTCGGATTAAAATGAAATTAATGAAACCTTTGGCAGAAATATTAAGACCAACAAATTTAAAAGATTTTATTGGACAAGAACACTTGGTGGGAACAAATGGAATTGTAACAAGATTATTAAATAACAAATCCAGTAATTTTTTCCCTTCTTTAATTCTTTGGGGTCCTTCAGGTGTTGGAAAAACAACTCTTGCAAGAATTATTGCCAATGAACTGAAACTACCCTTTTTTGAATTTAGCGCAGTTAACACAAAAACAAAGGATATTGAAAATATTATCTCAGGAAACCCAATAGTTTTTCTTGATGAAATTCATAGGTTTAACAAAGCTCAACAAGATAAACTCCTCCCCCACGTTGAAAGAGGAGATATTATCTTAATTGGAGCAACCACAGAAAATCCTTCATTTGAAGTTATTTCACCACTTCTTTCAAGGTGCAGGGTTTTAATTTTAAATCAATTAACAGAAAAGGAACTTATTAAGGTTACAAATAAAGCATTAAAACACTTAAAGAAAAAGATTGGCAAAGAAGCATTGGAATTTTTAATTGAATCCTCAAATGGCGACGCAAGAATTTTAATTAATACCTTGGAAATTACAAATAATTTAACTCCCAAAAATACTTTTGTAACTGTTGATATTGAGCAAGCTTTACAAAGAAGATTTCTTTCATTTGATAAAAATGGAGATAATTTCTATGACACAATCAGTGCGTTTATCAAATCCATGAGATCTTCGGACGTTGACAGTGCACTTTATTATCTTGCACGAATGGTTGCAGCTGGACAAGATCCACTATACATTGCTAGGCGTATGGTTGTTTTTGCATCAGAAGATGTTGCCTCTCCTACTGCCTTGGTGGTTGCAAATGCAGTTTTCAGAGCCTGTGAAACTGTTGGATATCCAGAGTGTCAGGAAAACTTAGCTGCAGGAGTTGTCTATTTATCAACTTCCAAAAAAGATAGAAGTGCATATGAAGGTTATATGAAAGCCTTGGGAGATGTAAAAAAATTTGGAAACTTGCCAATTCCTTTAAACATTAGAAACCCAGAAACTAAATTAATGAAAGAGATAGGATATGGAAAAGACTATAAAATGTACGGAAACATAAGCCTACTACCAGAAAAACTGAAGAACAGAAAGTACTACAAAAATTAGACTGGTCTTATCTCTCTACTACTACCATCGTCTCTGATCAAAAATTTTTCATCTCCAACTGTTATTTCCTGTGGCTCACCTAATTCAGTAGCTAGTGCATGTTTTTCTTTAGCTACTTTTGCCTCACCATGAATTACTGCCGTTGCATCAGCTAACGTAACACCTTGACCTTCAATTGTTTTTTTTGCAAAAGGATTAGGTATTTTCATTTGGTTTCTATTTTACTCTTCCCCATCCATTTTTGCAAAACGGTAGGAATATTTATACTTCCATCTTCATTTTGGAAGTTTTCATAGATTGAAATTATTGTTCTTGAGGTTGTTACAATTGTACCGTTAAGACTATGAACATAGATGTTTTCATTATTAATTTTTGTTTTTATGTTTAATCTTCTAGATTGAAAATCAGTAGTATTACTCGTACTGGTTATTTCTCTATATTTATTTTGTGATGGCATCCAAGCTTCAATATCATATTTTTCACTTGCCGCATTTCCCAAATCTCCAGAAACCATTTTAACAACTTGGTAAGGGATACCCAATTCCTTATAGATTTCCTCTTCAATTGAGAGCATTTCCTCATGAATTTTTGCAGAATCTTTTGGATCACAAAGTATTACCATTTCAACTTTTTTAAATTCATGAACTCTTAATATTCCCCTTACGTCTTTGCCATAACTTCCTATTTCTTTTCTGTAACAACTTGAAAGTCCTACATATTTAAGGGGTAATTTTTTGTAATCTATAACTTCATCA
The DNA here is from genome assembly GCA_035291405.1 of Patescibacteria group bacterium. Classification (GTDB taxonomy): domain Bacteria; phylum Patescibacteriota; class Microgenomatia; order UBA8517; family UBA8517; genus UBA12026. The sequence goes on from DATDSD010000057.1 coordinate 2,876, forward strand.
CCATGCATTCCCATTAGGGTGATTTCTGCAGTTGCTATTAAATCTAAATCCTCATCTTCAATGTGATAAATTTGTCTTTCCTTATCACTTCTTGCCTGAAAACCACAACCTACAATATTTTTTTCTTTGGCAACGTTTGGAGTAATAACAGGAATAAAACCTTTTTCTATAAGTTTTTCAAATGCGTAGTTAAATAGTGCAAGTTCTAAAAGCACTGCATCATTTTTTAAATAGAAAAATCCGGATTGAGATACTTTAGCACCTCTTTCAAGATCAATTGTGTCAGTTAAAAGTCCAAGGTCAACATGATCCCTAATATTAAATGCAAATTCTGGCAGATCTCCGACCTTTTTGACTACTTCATTTTCATCCGCACTTCCAACTTTAACATCAGCTGCTGACGGGTTTGGAATTTTAAGCATTAAGGAAGTAAACTCAGTTTCTATTGTTTTTAGTTTTTCCTCTATCTCTTTTAACTCTATTTTTAACGCTTTACCCTCTTTTATATCTTCTCTTCCTAGTTTGTTTTTCTTTGCCCTAATACTCTCAGTTTCTTGAATTAATTCTCTTCTTTCTTGATCAATTGTTAGAAGTTTTTCAACAACACTATCGTCAAAACCTTTGTCATGGGTTGCTTTTACAACAAAATCTTTATTTTCTCTAATAAATTTAATATCAAGCATATCTTGATTATACCTCAAAAAATGCTACAATCCCAACCATGGAAATACTACAATCACGGGGACCATTAACTAAATGTAGAAAATGCATAAAAGATGGTGTTACTTGCAAAGTGGTTGAAATACTGGGTATTAACCCGGGTAGAATGATGAAAGTATCAAGAATGAGTGGTGTTTTTAAAAGTGTTGTCCCAATTGAAGAATGTAGTGTTCTTAAAGGAGAACAAACGATAGAAAGTTATACCAAAGAATTCAATCACGCAGAACTATTATAACTCCAAACTCTCAGAAATCTCCTGCATTGAAGAAAGAACAATTTGAATAAAGTCTGGTAATTTTATTCCCAATTTCTCTTCACACAATTCTATGTTTTTTCTATCTACTCCTCTTGCAAATTCTTTCTTTGTCCATTTGGAAAGAACATTTTCAACCGTTACTACCGATAACTTTTTCTCGGGTCTGACAAGCGTTACTGCAACAATTAATCCTGTTAATTCATCCGAACAGTAAAGACTCCATTCCAGATTTGTTTTAGGTTCAGGAAGTCCCTCACAATAACCCCAAGCGTGAGATTTAATTGCATTAATAATTACTGGATCTTCATTTCTTTTTTCTAATTCCTCAATCAAAACTAGGGGGTGTCTGTCGGGATATTTTTCATAATCTGCATCATGAATTAAACCTATCACTTTCCATAAGTCTTCATCTTCCTTAAAGTGTTTTGCCAAACCTCCCATAGTAGCTTCAACAGCCAACATATGCTTTACAAGGTTTTTGTTTTTGGTCCAAGAATTAACTAATGTTAAAGCTTCGTCTCTTGTCATTATTTTAATTTAGTGATTTCTTCAAATCTTTTTAATACCTTTTCTCTTCCATTATTAGCTAAAAGCATTCCAGCCCTTGGTCCATGAGTTTTTCCAATTAATGAAATATAAATTGCACTAAACGCATCTTTGGTTGGAATATTTAAAGTTTTTGAAAGTTCATATAAAGAAATTTGTAAAGATTCGGCGTTATCATCTTTATTAAATATTTTTGAGATGTTTCCCAGATACTCCTTTTGTAAATCACTTAAGTTTTTTGCTTCTTCTGGAACACACTCTGTCATATCAAATCTATATTCTTCTGGGGCATAATTTTTTAACCAGATCTTTGCGTATTTAATTCTTTCTTCAACAACCGAAAGTTCGCTGTCATCAACCTTTCCGCCCTTGTCTTCGGTAAGTTTTTTTAGTACTTCTTCATCGTTTAGCCCTTGAGAAAGATAATTGGCAATATCCCTAAATCTTGGAGCAAAAAAACCTTTTTCTTTTTCAGGAATTGTGTTTATTTGTGACAATTCAAATGTTCTTGAGAGTTTTTCATCACTTCCTTTGGTAAAGGCTTCCCATGCTTTATCATACTCATCAAAAAGATCAGGAATAGCCATTGTACCTAATGGATCAAAATTACTTTGTTTAGTAATATCACTTCCTATAAATAAAAACCTTGCAACTTCAGGGGAAAGAATATTAACTAAATCATGAGCTTTAAGACCAATGCCTTTAGATGAGGACATTTTCTTTCCTCCAATTAATATAAATTCATATGGAAGTTTATATGGTAAATCATATTTAAAAACATCTTTACATATAGCTCTTGCTATATCATAACTTCCGCCCTTACTGGCATGATCTTTCCCCGCTCCTTCAATTGTTACTCCAACCACTTTCCAATGTGCTGCCCAGTCAACCTTCCAGGGAAGTTTTCCATTCCCGCCAAATGGGCTTATTTTTCCTTCATGCCCACAACCTGTGGCCCAAGTTACTAAATTTTCCTCACATTTGTAACTTACTTTTTCCCCATCCCATTCAAAAACTCTAGTAGTACCAAGTTTTCCACATTTTTCACAAATTACTTGAAACGGAAGCCAGCCTTTTTCTTTCTTGGCACTTCCAGAAATTTCCTGATAAATATCTTGGATTTTTTCGGAATTATCTAGGGCTAATTTAATAACTTCATCAAATTTACCTTCTTTATACATCTCCCAACTTGATAGATATCTTGCTTCAAATCCTAAGTATTCAATTGATTTTTTCAAGTCATCTGACAATAAATCAGCCAAATTGTCAAAACCGGTAACAGGTGAAGGAATCATCTTAAGAACCTTTCCAGCATGCTCTTTTAATTCTTCTTTAAAATTTGGAGGAAATTCATCTGCCACATCAAAATCGTTAAAAACATATGTAAAAATTACGTTTTTACCTAATTTTTTTAAGGATCTATAAATAGCACTATGAACCATTGGCCCGAGCATTGAACCAATATGAGCATATCCTGATGGAGTTTTCATATCATCCACCCAGTATGGTTTAAATTTACCTGAAGTAACAATTTCTTTTGCAATTCTATCTGCCCAGTGCATATTTATGCTTATTGTAGCAAGAAGTTCAGTCAATAGCCACAATTTCGTATTTTATTTTCCCTACAGGAGCTTCAACTTCAAATTTTTCTCCAACTTTTTTACCAACCAAAGAAGAGCCTAGTGGTGAAGTGTGACTTATTTTCTTTTGTGCTAAATCTGCTTCCCATTCACCTACAATTTCAAAGGTGGTCTTTACTCCGTTTACTCTCACTGTGACTTTAGTTCCAACCCCAACACCGTCTCCGTTACCATCACCGTTAACTACTTTTGCAGTTTTAATTACGGATTGAAGTTCTTCAATTCTACCTTCCAAAAACTCAAGTTCTTCTTTTGCGTTTTGATAGTCAGAATTTTCAGACAAATCACCTTGAGACCTAGCATTTGAAAGTCTTTCAACCAAAGCTGGTCTTTTTTTATTTAATAACTCCCCCAACTCGTTTTTCAGAGCATCCAATCCTTTGGCAGTAAGTTGAATTTTTTTTGTCATGATATCCCCTAAAACTAATAATCCCTCCGAATTAGGGAGAGAAATAAACACACAAGGGTTTGATTCTAAACCTTTAAAATTTTAAAGTCAAGAAATCAGAATATATCAAAATATATGATGATAAAGCTTGGCCATTTAATAAGTTAAATGATAAAATACACCAATTGGCCCCATCGTCTAGTGGTCTAGGACACTTGGTTCTCATCCAAGAGATCGTGAGTTCGACTCTCACTGGGGTCACACATTGAGAGATGCCAGCAAAACATGAAGGATAAATTTTTGTCTGAATTGAAAGAATGATTGGTGTAAAAACAAAGTTGATCAGACACTTTTAATTATTTGGAATTCTCGAACATTTGTCTAATTATCTCCTCAATTGGTAATTCTTCCACAACAAAGTCCGTTATCTCAAAGTGTTCAAGTAAATGAATTGCTCTTTTTATCGATTCTTCTCTTGGTACATAAATTTTTGCATGAAAATCGTCTAATGCTTTAACCTCTCCAATTTCTTCAAGTTTTTTGATGTCTGGCTTGTTGTCAAAATCAATTTTAATTATTTTGTATTTTGCGTACTTACTTACTATTTTTTCTAAAGACCCGTCATAAATAATTTTCCCTTTATCTATGACAATTATTCTTTTACAAAGTTCTTTAACATCTTCCATGTAATGAGATGTCAGAAGAATTGTGGCATTATGTTTGTGATTATATTCTTTAATAAAATCTCTCATTTTCTTTTGTGCTACAACATCTAGACCGATTGTTGGTTCGTCAAGAAACAGTATCTTTGGGGTATGAAGAAGCGCTACTAAAAGTTCTGACTTCATACGCTGACCTAGAGATAACTTTCTAGCTTGTATATGAAGATAATCTTTTAAGTCAAGTAGATCAGTCAATTCATTAATATTTTGGTTAAACTCATCGTCAGGTATTTCATAAATTGCTTTGTTTAAAAGTAAACTCTCCCAAATAGGTAAATCCCACCAAAGTTGATTTTTCTGCCCCATTATTAAAGAGAATTGCTTTTGAAGAATAGGGTTTCTGTCGCTGGGGTTGATACCTAAGACGTTTATTCTCCCGTCGGATGGATAAAGCAGTCCTGACAAAGTTTTTAAGGTTGTTGTTTTGCCTGCACCATTTGGTCCTATAAATCCTACCAATTCCCCCTCATTAATTTTAAACGAAACATCATTAATAGCTTTGACATCAAAATACTGCCGATTAAATATTGACTTAATAGATCCTGCAATACCTGGTTCTTTTTTGTAAACCTGATAATATTTTTTTAAATTTTTTACTTCAATTACTGTTTTGTTCATATGATTAGCTACTGCTTGTATAATTTCTTAGAGATATTACCCAAACTTTTCTAACAAACAGGATAAAAATAACACAAATTACTGAAAATACTAAAAATTTAGATGTTGGGAATATTGTATCAATAAGTATGATACTTGGAATAGTGGTAAGGCTACTAAATGGAATGGCAAAAAAGAGTAAGTAGAAGGGTAGCTTTGAAAAAGCATCGATTGGATATCTGGCAAAGTCCTGAAAACCAAAGGCAAGATTTATTACCTCTTCCAAATAACCATATCTAAAATTAAGGGTTATGATCAGAAGTATGTAACTGTAGCAAGCCAAAATGCCCAACAACATTGATATTGTCCAAGCAACAATTTGTATTAAATTTAAACCACTACCTAAATTAACTATACCCCAACCTATTACAAAGAAACCAAAGACAACAGAAAGCAAATTATGGAAACCTCCACCCGTAAGTGATACTAAAAATTGACTGTCAACAGGTCTTACCAAATTGTAGTCAAATATACCACTTCTTATATCTCTAACCAAATGAAGAAAACCGCGCCAAAAAAGCAAAAATATTGAATAGCTTAAAACATAAAAGTTGCCAAGTAAAATTATCATTTCATCATATGACCATCTTCCAATATTTATCTTTTGCATCAAGAAATAAACAATAAAAAAGTTCAATGCTACAAAACAGAATGAACCAATTAAACTCATAAAAAAACTCAATCTGAATGAAATGTCGCGAGATAAAGTGTTTTTACTATAAATTAGAAAGATTGAAAAATATTTTTTAAATTTAGTCATATTTAGTAAGTACCTAAAGCACTATATTTTTTAATACCTTTTTTCCACATTAACCAATTTAATAACAAAAACGCGAACAGCCAAGTTATAGCCATAATAAACTCTAATATTAAATTTCCGCTGAATCCTTTATGCAAAGGCCAATTGACCAAATAAGGAAAAGGGGTAAATACCAAAAACTTTTGCAAGGTGTTGGGGAAAAATGTATATGGAAGTGCTATTCCACTTAACAACACAATAGCAACTTCTTTTACGTTTTGAATTCCCCATACTTCTTCAAGCCAAAAAGCAAGCAGTCCAATGGAAAATGCCAAAGTAAATGACAAGAAAAAAGAAATAGCTAGCATACCAATGGTAAGACTCAAATAGTTGAGTTCAAAATTAATTGGCAGAGAGTAAATAAATACTAATAACATAAAGAGAGGCAATCCAAATATAAACTTAATAAATCTCCCCGATATATCTTTAACTAAAGCAACCGACCAAAAATTAATTGGCTTTACTAAATAATTTGCTATCTCACCCTGCTGAATACTTTCTTTTACATATGAATCAATTTTTGAATTTAAAAATAAATACAAGATACTAGTTGTCAGATAATATGAGACAAGCTCATTTTTTGACATCCCATTCACAAATTGGCCTGGCAAGCCGCTCAATATCCACATCATAACTAGAGGTGCAATAAAAGATGAGAGTACAATAATGACTAGCCTAGTCCTGTAAACTAAAAAATCATGAATATTCTGAAAAAACAACACCACATATTTATTTTTACGCATGACCTAATTATACGACTTTATAAGTTATAATTGTCTGCTTTTCCTGCCCATATACATGACCTTAGCTACCACCCCCGTAGCTTTGTATTGATGAACTGAAGTAGATAAGAAATTATTAAAAGGGGGGGAAATAAATTTAAAAACTATGCCGTTTTATACTTTTTGTTTATCCACAATAGGCCACTTGGTAAGGGCAATTTTTAAGACATCCTCTATTTTTTCTGCAAAAACAAAATTAATATCTTTTTTGACTTTGTCTGGCACTTCTTCCATATCTTTTTTGTTTTCTTTTGGAAGAACTATTGTTCTAATTCCTGCCCTATGCCCTGCAATTGTTTTTTCTTTTACTCCACCTATTTCCATAACATTACCTCGAAGAGTGACTTCTCCTGTCATCGCAGTATCTCTTCTTGTTGGAATTTTTGTTAGTGCAGAAACAAGGGCTGTTGTTATTGATGTTCCCGCAGATGGGCCATCTTTTGGAACGGCACCTTCTGGAACATGGATGTGAACATCCATATGACTTGCAAAATCTGCCTTTAATCCCAAAAGTTTGTAATTTGAACGTGTCCAAGTAAATGCTGCTTGGGCCGATTCTTTCATTACATCTCCAAGTTGTCCCGTTAAAGTAAGTCTTCCTTTACCCGGCATTAAAGATACTTCAATGAAAAGTATTTCTCCTCCGGCATTTGTTACTGCAAGGCCTGTAGCCATACCGACTTCGTTTTTCTTTTCTGCAATTAAAGATGAATATTTGTAAGGCCCCAGATAAACCCTAATTTGTTTTTCTTTAATTGTTTTTGGATATTTTTTCTTTTCAGCTTGTAGTCTTGCCACTTTTCTTAAGACTGTTGCTATATTTCTTTCCAAATCTCTAACACCTGCTTCTCTTGTGTAACGGTTAATTATTTGCCTTAAAGCTTTATCTGAAATTGAAATTTTTTCCAATCCGTGATTTTTAAGTTGTTTGGGCCAAATAAATCTCTTTCCTATTTCAAATTTTTCTTCTTCCGTATAACCTGCAAAATTAATAATCTCCATCCTGTCTTTTAAAGCTGATGGAATTGTGTCGGTAACATTACCAGTTGCTATGAAAAACACTTTGGACAAATCAAAAGGAACCTCAAGGTAATGATCCGAGAATTCTCTGTTTTGTTCAGGATCCAAGGCTTCAAGGAGGGCTGATGATGGATCACCCCTAAAATCTGCTCCTACTTTATCTATTTCATCAAGCATAAAAACAGGGTTTCTGGTTCCTGCCGTTTTAATACCTTGAATAATCCTTCCGGGAAGTGCCCCAACATAGGTTCTTCTGTGTCCTCTAATTTCTGCTTCATCTCTTATTCCCCCCAAAGAGATCCTGGCAAACTCTCTACCCATTGCTTCTGCAATTGCTTTTCCTATTGAAGTTTTTCCAACTCCGGGAGGACCGATAAAACAAAGAATTGTTGGTTGATAGTTTGATTCCTTGCCTTTCTTTTTCTGTTCCTCAAGAAGTTTTAAAACCGAAAGATACTCTAAAATTCTTTCCTTCGTTTTCTTTAATCCATAATGCCTTTTTTCCATTGTCTTTCCTGCCTTAACAATTGAAACATTATTAGGCGAAACAACACTCCAAGGAACTTCACAAAGCCAATCCAGATAATTTCTTAAAAATCCAGATTCCGGGTTAAACGAACTCATTTTTGAAAGTTTACCCAATTCTTTAAGTGCCTTTTCTTCTACATCTCTGGGCATCTTGGCATCTACTATTTTTTTCTTGTATTCTTTTACTTCTTCGCTGGCAATTTCTCCCTCTTCTCCCCCCGCCTCTCCCAATTCTTTTTCTATAGCTTTTTTTCGCTCCCTAAGCAGATTTTTCTTCATAATATCGTCAAATTGCTGTTGAGTATTGGTAGAAATTGTCTTTTCAATTTCCAAAACTGCAATTTCTTTGGCCAATAATTCCTGAACTTTTTTCATTCTTTCAAGAAGCGGAAAGGTCTCAAGAATTATTTGTTTTTCAGCTACTTTAACATCCAAAACCGTAGCTATTTGATCAGCCACTTCCAGTGGGTTTTTGCCTTCTGTTATTAAATTTACAATTGTCATTACCTCAACCATTTTTCCTAGAGTTAAAGCCCTTTTAAACATTTCTGAAAGATTTTTGGTCATTGCTATAATCTCGGAAGAATCTATAGGACTATCCGGAATCTCTTCTACTGTTGCATAGGTATAGGGACTATTTGAAATTATTTCTTTTAATCTAACTCTAACCTGTCCATGAACAAGAGCATGAACACCATTTTCAACAGTCATCATCTGGGTGATGGTTGAAAGTGTCCCAATTTCATACAAATCTTCTCTTAAAGGTTCTGCAATTCTATTGTCTTTTTGGGTAAAGATTGCAACCAATCTGTCTTTTCCAAAGGCCTCATCGGCTGCGGCAACAGAACCCCTTCTGACAAAAGAAAGTAAGGTATCTGTATGGGGAAAAACAACCGAGCCCCTTATTGGTATTATTGGTACGCTTCTTAACATATTAATTACGATTTAGCAGTCTAACAAAGTGTTTGCTAGAAGTCAATCCCGAGATAATTGTACCTATTGAGGCCCCAGCAATTATATCCACAGGATAATGAACATTGGCAATTATTCTGGCAACACCCACAAGGCCCGCCATAATTAGGTACAAAATTCCAACCTTTTTGTCGTGATTAAAAATAGTTACGGCAAGCGCAAAACCAACAGCGGTGTGGCTGGAGGGAAATGCACCATCTGAAGGAACCGTTAATGTCAACGGAAAACCTCCATCAAATTGAAAAGGTCTTGTTGTGGGAAAAAATGTTTTAATAAGTTCGGTTATTGAATATGATAAAAGACACGAAAATAAAGCATGAATAACTGTTGCTTTTTTTACTTTTCCATCAATAACCCAAAGAACAATAAGTCCAAAGAACATGAGCCAAATTAATATACTTGCCGTGAATGTAACCATATTTAACTAAATATAATGATATACTAATTTATACAATGTTTAATAGTTTTAAATATGCTTTCAGAGGAATATCAGATGCATTAAGATCTGAAACAAACTTAAGAATTCATTTTTTAATTTCAATAATAGTTATTCTTTTTGCAATTTATTTTAAATTTTCAATGGTAGAATTTGCAATTTTATTTTTAATCATATCTTTAGTAATTATTCTAGAATTTATTAATACTACCGTTGAAAAACTTTCAGATATTGTACACCCCGATAAATCTGAGGAGGTAAGGATTGTTAAAGATATTTCAGCGGGTGCAGTACTTATAGGTGCTATTTCTTCAATTGTTATAGGTATATTTTTGTTTTTACCTAAATTGTGATCAAAATAATTAAAAAAGTATCTAAGGGATTTACTTTAATAGAAATTTTAGTCACTTTAGCCCTTATCGCTGGAGTTAGTGTTTTTAGCGCAGTTGAAGTTCCAATTCAGTTACAAAAAGCAAGAGATGCAGTTAGAAAAGGAGGCTTGGACACTATGAAAAAAGCAATTGATGAATATTATCAAGACTCTAATTGTTATCCTCAAACAATACCAACGTGTACAAATTCATTGATTTTAGGAAGTCTAGTTATCAATGACAATTTACCATGTGATCCAAAAACCTCTCTTTCTTATACTTATGTTCCTGAAATTTCAGAATGCCCCAAGTGGTTTCAACTCTATGCAAACCTTGAATATACACAAGATAAAATAATCGACAAAATTGGTTGTAGATATGGCTGTGGACCAAACTGTCAATTTAATTACGGTGTAGCATCTCCAAATCAAAATCTAAATCCATTCTGTGAGGCAGAAATTCCTACAACTCCACCCGTTTCTTCACCAGATCCTCTTCCGTCCCCTGAGCCTCAACAATTACAATATGTCTGTTCTCCTAGTGGAGTCTGTGAAGTATATGCAAATCCGGAACTTTCCGGATGTCCTGACGTTTATTTAAATGATCCCCTTTGCCAAGATGCCTGTTCAATTAGAGAAAATAGATGCCACGACGCAAGAGGAAAGACCAACTAGGATCCTTTAATTAAAAGGTCCTTAAAAAATGTATCTACTATCAATTCTTTCTTTTCCAAAGATAACTTACTGGGAGTTTCAACAGAAAAGGCTGTTTTAACTCCTGCATTAATCAATGCCCAATGTGTAATATAGCCATCAGATTTATTATTTTTGTCTACAACAAACTTTCTGTAACCCTCAACAAACTCGAAACCTAAACTTGGATCATCTGGATCATCGACACCATTTAATAATTTGATTCCCAAACCTTTTAATTTTTGATTAAGATTTTTAATTTTTTCAGATTCTCCCGATTCAAAACTTGATTCATAAACATAATATTCTTCATACACGGGGTCTTCATGAAATGAAACCATCAAATTAAATTTATATCCGTCCAAAGCTTTAATATTTTCAATAACCTCGATCTCTTTTGAATCAGAAAAAAATATTCTGTTTAAATCAAAACCGTTTGAATTTACTCTGATCTTTGCCTTAACAGCAGAGGGAGAAACAACAGGGACAAAAACAAAATCGGGTAATCTACCTTCATACTTTTCTACACATTTTCTGACAATATCAATCACTCCATATTCATCCCCATGTGTTCCGCTGTGAATTAGAAGTGTGGGGTTATCTCCCTTAACAAAGTACTCAAAATCCGGCATCACATTTGAAACTTTTTTTACCATGGAAGACTTTATTATAATTAAAACCCATTCTGTAGTAAAATAGCCATTATTGGGGGATCGTCTAACAAGCAGGACTGCAGATTCTGGATCTGCCTATTGGAGTGCAAATCTCTATCCCCCAGCACTTGATATTTATATAAAGTAAAATGTTATAATCGCCGTATGAGTTGGAAACAATCTCTAAAAGAAAGACAAAAAATAGTTTTGGCAACATCCTCAAGAAAAGGTTCTCCTCACGCGATAGTTGTTGTTTCTTTGGGGTTGGTAGATAAGAAGTTATTAGTTGGCGCTTGTTTAATGAAAACAACTTTAAAAAACATCAAAGAAAATGGAAAGGTGTCTATTGCTGTTATAAACAATAGCGAATATTACAGAATTGAAGGACAGGCTAAAATATACTCTTCCGGTAAATATTTTGATGAAGCATATAAGAAAAGCAGTCCTCCAATGCCAAAGGCTGCACTGCTAATAGATATCAAAGAGGTGGTTGACTTAGATAAACAGAAGAAACTTTTGTAATAAAACAGGTTCTAACTCTGTCCATGGTTCGCAGCAAATCAGTTTATGGAATATACATTTGATACAAACGATAGGCCATTTAAAGCGATTAAAGCCAGAACTAAAAAAGTTGAAGGCAGAACAAATGTAGATCACGACAAAACTCCATATGATGAATTCATAGCCGGTGATACCATAAACTTAATAAACAATCTTACGAACGAAACTCTGAAAGTAAAAGTGATCTTTATTCATCATTATCCGACAGTTCAAGAGATGTTGGAAAAAGAAGGACCAGAAAATGTTCTGTCGAGTGAGCCAAAGACGATCGAGCACGGAATTCAAGCTTACAATGCAATTAACGGTTATGAAGAGGGAATAAAGAAATATGGAATTTATGCAATAGGACTAGAATTATTATAAGGATAAAGCTGTCCTGGATCGTACTGCTCAGCAGAGACGGGTATGAATGAAGTGTTTACTAAGGTAAAGTCTTTTTAGTAATGAAGAGTTTGTACACAATATAAAAAACGATATCTGCCAAAATGGCTGTAATCAAAATCAAAAATTCGTTGGCATCACATTTCCCCATACCCATTAAGGCCATCACTAATATTGGGATAGCAATGAGAAGCAGAACTAAAATTGCTTTCCGTACAATTAGACTGCTTTTATTCATCTATCTCACCACCTTTTAAAAAACACTGGTTTATTTGTAAAACAATTTTACAAGCCAACCTAAAAGGCTTCCAATACTTTCTTCAGCTTCAATTTGTTCTTCTAAACTTGTATTTTGCTCGGTTAATGCTAGTACAGCTTCCTGCAGTTGAGTTTCGTCAGCTTGATTGGTCACCTGATTTTGTAATTCAGTCAATAGTTTAATTCTCAATCTGTTTTGTTCCAATTGCTGTTTCAGATTATTAATTGCTCCATAATCTGTACCGAAAAGTTTTTTCATAAAGCCAGATTTGGATTCAAGCTTGTTTAACTCTGCTTGAATTTGAGTTTGGGCTTGAACTTGTTCTTGGGCAATAGTTCTAATCTGATTTACCAAATCCTGGTTGAATCCTTCCATGTCCATTAGTTGCTGCATTTGCTGAGTAGCAACTTGCAATTGCGTTTCTTCCCCTTGGTTTTGGGTGGTTACTTGATTTTGATTTTGAACTTGATTCCCACTTGGTAAAGGAGAACCGGTATTGTTTGCTGGATCTTGAATTCTATCCTGTTGTTGAACCTGTTGACCTGTTTGTGCTCCTGCTCCATTATTGGCAGCGTAAGCATTTGTCACCAAACCAAAGACGACAAATACAGGAATTACATATAATAATTTTTTCATTTAGTTATCACCTCCTTTTTGTTTACCTTACATCATTATACACAGATTGGGGCTGTTGATATTATTCTTGTGTTAAACTGATTATGCAATGAAAGAAGTTTATAAAAGTATCCTGTATATCCTCATTTTCGGAGTTGTTCTGGCAGTTTTATATTTTTTTGTTCCCTCATCGGTAAAGAACCTTAATAGAAGGATTAATCAATCCGATCCAACCAAACAGGATGCTGCCAGATTAAATTTATTTAAGGAATACGGTGATTTTATGAACCGCAACCTACCGGAAAAAATTCCTGCCTTGTATTTTTATTGGTATTCAAATCAAAGGAAAATGTCAGATTTACGGGTTAAACAGGCTATTGAGAAAATAAAAAACACTAATTCGGGAAACAATGAGATTAAAATCTGGAGTCTTCTTAATATGGGAGTTGTTATCAAAACTAAAGAAAAAACTATAGCAATCGATACCGCAAATCTACCTTTCTCTCAAGCACATAATGAACTTGTCGATGTCGTTGATATTTTTCTGGTTACTCATGCGGACGGCGATCATTTTGATTCAACACTTCTTAAAAAAGCTTTAGACAAAAACAAAGAAGTTGTTTTTCTTGAAGGAATATACGGCCCCGAAGGTAAGTCTAAAAGTATAAGTCTTATAAGTGGCGAGGTGAAAAATGTCGATGATATTAAAATAACAGCTTATCAGACGGACCATAGGGGGGACGGTAACTTTAATGATACATGCGCATGGTTTGTGATAGAAACTGAAGATTTTAAATTGCTTCATACCGGGGATGGACGGGATTTTAAAAACAAAGAAGAATCTCAAAAGGTCTATGCTATGAAAGATTTTGATATTTTATTAGGAAATAGCAATACAGGCAGTACACTTCACCCCTACAACATCAGAGATCTTAAGCCTAAAATATTAATCCCTCTTCACTTGTTTAAATTCATGCATGGCGATGATCTTTATCGGGAAAGTACAATAGAGTTAGTTTCGGAAGCTTATGCCAGATACAACAAAGATTTGCAGGGGATCGAAAAGGTGTTTTTGCTTCCTGGGGAAAGTTATACATATTTTCGAAAGTAATTATCACCTCCATTTGTTAGACATTACAAAATACTCTTTTTATACTGTCTCACTTGTCTTATTTAGCCTTGATGTGGGGCAATTAATTTACCGAGCCTTAAGAACTGAAAGACTCAAACTCGTATACTCAACTAGAAATCTAACTACGAGAATTGGGAATAAGATCTGGATTCCAAGTTGGCTTCTTCAAGTTTTGTAAGTAAGTTGTTTTAAGAAAAGAGATAGAAACTATTTGTTTTTAATATATCTGTTACCCTGACCGTTTTGTAAATTACCTTTATCCTGATTGTTTGGGGTAATATTCTCTTGGCTTTCAATTCTTTGGTAAAACTTTCTCATCATACCTCTTCTTGCCCAAATATCATTTAAACCCAACTGATCAATTAAAAATGCTGCGACAATCATTGAAAGAATAAAACCAACAATGATAACAACAAAATTTTTTTTGTATGAAAAATCGTATTTCTTTAAAAACCATATTCCGATAATAACTCCCAGTATCGCCAATAAAGGTATCCACAAAGGGAAACTTTCAAGCATTGTCTCGATTCTCCATTGACCCATCGGACCATGTTTGCGAAGTAGAAACATCATGATGTTGATTAAAAACACGGATACAACACTTAATGCTGCAATTCCGAAGATTGAAAAGACAGAGCCCAGAACAAAATACCACTTTGGTTTCATGACAATTTGACCTGAAGTTACTTTTGACATAACCTCTTTTTCCAGATCAACCTTTTTATGTTCTTTTGATGTTATTTTTTTGTTTGACATATTTTTTTCATTAAAGCCTTAGATCGATTAATTCTTGTTCCTACCGTACCTATTGGAATTCTTAAAATATCACTTATTTCTTCATACGATTTCTCTTCCAGATAATACAACGATAGTGGCTCTTTATAAATAACTGGCATCTTGTCTAGACAATTGTGTGTATGATTTTCTAATTCTTTTTTAATAAAATCATCCTCAATGTCTACCCCACTGTCAAAATCCTTTTCTTCATATAAAGAAACTTGTTTTTTTTGTTTCTTGACTATGTTCATTGTTTCGTTATGAACAATTCTATAAATCCAGCTGCTAAAAAATTTTTTTGTATCAAAGCCTTTTAAATTTACATAGGCTTTAATAAATGATTCCTGAACTATATCAGCCGCGTTATGTTCATCACCTATTAAATAATTCGCATATCTTAGTAGTTTGTCCTGATAACGTTTAATGACATGGACATAAAGTTCCTTGTCTTTTTTGCAAACCATCTCTATTATTTTTTCGTCCGATAATTTTGATATATCCTTCATTATTTTCTATTTTAGTATAAATCCCACACATATATTTTTCTTCTTTGTTTCCATTACCAAAACCCCACTTTTATTAAGGTGGGGCTTGGTAATTACTCTTGATCTTTAGCGGTTAGCATTTCTGCCAAACCCAGATCTTTGTCCTGAACCATCCCTTAGACCTAGTCCAAGTTCGGTTCTTACTTTACCCGCTTCGTCGGTTTTACCATCAAGCATTAATTTATGCATTTCGGTAAACCTAGCGAAATTGCCTTCGTTTATTACTTGGGTAACTCTGCCACGTCCTGACATTAAGTTTTTCCAGGCATTGTAATCCATATTATCAAATGCTTTAGTCATAGCCTCATGCCTTTCAGCTGTATAGTTAGGACCTTGAACATTAGGATCACCTCTGTATGCAAAAGCGCTTGATGTGGTAGCAAATAATGCTCCTGCTCCAATTGCTATTGTAGATAATGTTAAAATTGTTTTATTCATATTCATTTCACCCCCCTTCATTTCTATCTACATGTAATACAAACGAAAGTGAAATTTTCTTTCAAGCAAAATGATTAACCAAACATTAAAAGTTCGGGTTTAAACAGAAGCAAGATTCCGATTATAAACATCAATATTCCACCGACAAGATGGGAAAACCGTGAATATCTACTTTGGATTCCAGTCGCCTGAAGAGTAAACATGGCAGTAAAAAAGATAAAAAGATCATCCAACATAAATATCAAGATATATAAACCTAGATATCCGTAATACTGCCAAGTGTTTAGCTCAGACAAACTTAATATCTGAGTATAAATTGCAGGCAAGCCTGCAGAACAAATAAGCTCAACCATATTAACGGCAAAGGCTAAAATTATTATTCCACCCAAAGCCAACAAAAATTCTTTTCTTTGTGTTATAACTTTTATTTTTTCAAATATCTTTTGCCTTTTTTCATCTCCCATTACATTACAACCACCGGATTTATTTTTAATAAAATCGTATAAATAATATCCTCCCGCTCCAATTGCCAGAATTCCAATTAAAATCCGAACCCAAACAATAAACCCTAAGAATAAAAACAGATTAAGCCATGCTGAAAGAAAAAGAAAGTAAACAAAAGCAGAAGAAACTATAAAAGCACCCCCCAAGATAAACATTCTTTTGCGATCCTTCATTCCCAACAAAAGACTTATCAAGAACAAAAGTGTCCACATGGCACAAGGATTAAAACCATCCATAGCGGCTATAATAATTGTCAAAACAGGAAGAGAAACATCTTTTGTGCTTATTTTTCCTAAAATTGGCACTTTAATTTCTTCAGGAATATTTTTGAAATCATCATCTTTTTCCAAAACAGTAGAAGGGGTATCTGTTGATGTGGAAATTGATGTCTCCTTTTCTGTTGAGTCAACAACATTATTGTTCGGATTGATAATTTTATCTACCAAATCAGGATACCCATCTTCTTTTGCCTTTTCAATAAGTTTTATTATTTCTTTACCCGTTGTTTCATCGTCCAGATAACCCACAAAATGTGAATTACCAATAATTGTAATTGGTACCCCTCCTGTTCTGATATCTAATCCCTCACCTATCTTTTGCAACAATAAATAATTTTCCGACAAACTCACTTCATAATCATGAACTACTAAATCAGGGTATTTAGGTGCCAACCTCTCTAGAAATGTCTTTTCTCTTGCACAATGAGGACAAGATTTGGACCAGAAGAAATAAAGGTTTACTTTGCTTTCCTGTGCTGACACAAGTTGAGGTATAAAAAAAAGAAAAACAATAAATAAAAGAGTGGCTATTTTTTTAAACATAATCTACAAATCTCTATTTTCTTCAATTATTCTTAAAAGCTCTTTCTTTTCAATTTCACCCGAAAGTCTTAGTATTTCATTTTCCTTACTATCCAAAAATATAAATACTGGAAGCTTTCCACTCTCAATATTATATTTCTCTATCTTTTCTTTATCATTATCAAAATCAAAATACTC
>DATDSD010000058.1:0-2092 GCA_035291405.1 Patescibacteria group bacterium
TTTCTGCTCACAGCCGAGGCGATGTACCTAAGACTGCCGATGAAAAATGATGATGAGATTTCCAAGAAAGACAAGATTGTTTTTGGGACAGGGATATTAATAACTGTCTTGGTTATTGGAGTGACTTCTTTTTTATTCTATAACTACAAGAGAGTAGAGAGCAATCAGAAAAAAATAGTTATTGAACCGACTATAACACCAATTGCAACGGAAAAACCACAAATAATAGATTACAAAAATACAGAGATCCAAGTTTTAAATGGATCAGGAATTGCAGGTCGAGCAAAGAAATTAACAGACGAGTTAAAAAACATGGGTTATTTGAAGGTTACTGCAGGAAATTATGAAAATGTGATAACTGGAAACATTTTAGAATCTCCAACAGATTTTGGTAAAAGCATTAATCTAGAAAATTATAAATTTCAAAAATCGGATGTTATAAAAATAATAATAGGCAAATGATAGATACAAAAAAATTATTGGAATTAGGTTCTCAAACAATTGCAGATCTTACTAGTGATGCCATAGTAATTGTAAGTAAGACTGGCAATATGATTTATGTAAATAAAACTCTTTGTTCTTGGCTTGGGTACACGGAGGATGAGTTGATTGGTAAAAATATTGCACTCGCTGGGATAATGCCGGCCGATTCAGTTAAAAAAGCCCTTCAGAGCTTAGTTAAGCGATTTTTAGGTCAAGATTTACCTCCATATGATCTTGAATTTATTAGGAAAGATAAATCAATTCTAACCTCAATAATTAAGGCCAAACTTATTAGGGATGAAAACAATAGAGTAGTTGCTGATCTTGTTGTTATTACAGAAATCTCAGAGAAAAAAGAGCTTGAAGAAGCCTTGGCTAAAGAAAGACAAAAGACAGACATTTATATTGACTTGGTTGGAATGATAATAGTTGTCATCAATAAAGATGGAACAGTTGCCTTGTTAAACAAAAAGGGTTCTGAAATATTAAAAATTGACGCCAAAGATGCAATTGGTAAAAATTGGTTTGAGACATTTATTCCTGAAAGTGATAGGGAGCGGATTAAAAAAGTTTTTGCCAAGGTAATATCGGGAGATTTAACAGGAGTAGAGATTCTTGAAAATAAGATAGTCTCAACTGATGGAGCTGAGAGGTTAGTTTTGTGGCACAACACTTTTTTGAAAGATGAATCTGGAAATATTTACGCATCATTGGCTAGTGGTGAAGACATCACAGAGTCTGCAAAATTCAAACAGGAGTTAATTGATAAAACAACTGAACTCGAAAGAATAAATAATTTAATGGTGGGTAGAGAATTAAAGATGATGGAGTTAAAGAGAGAAAATGAAAAATTAAAAAAGGGAGGTGATACTAAAAAATGAAGAATAAGTTTATATTGATATTGGTATTTCTATTTGTAGTTATTGGATTATGGTTTGTATACGACAATTCAATTAATAAATCTAAGACTAGAGAAAAAATTATTGTAGCTACTGATGCAACTTATCCTCCGCTTGAATATATTGATGATAAAGGTAATATCATCGGTTTTGACATCGATCTTGTTAATGAGATTGCTAAAGACTTAAAGTTTGAAATAGAAATTAAAAATATATCGTTTGATGATATTTTTGAAGCATTAACAAATAAAGAAACGGATATCATTGTCTCGTCAGTTACTATTACCGACGAAAGGAAAAAGACAATGAGTTTTACAAATCCGTACCTAAACGCTGGCCAGATAATCGTTGCCAGGAAAGATAGTGAGATAAATAGTGTAGACGATCTTAGGAATGCGAAGGTTGGTGTACAATCAAACACTACAAGTCAAACAGAAGGAAAAAAGTATGTTGAAAAAGGAAATCTCATGGCTTATCCAGATTATGAACTTGCTTTAAAAGATATAAAGCAAGGTAAGATTGAAGCATTAATTATCGATTACCCAGCAGGAGTATCTATGGTACAAGAAAATAATCAAGTAGTTAAAGTCGTCGGAAAACCATTTACCTCAGAATTTTATGGGATTGTTGTTGCAAAGGATAATCAGGATCTCTTAAATAAAATAAACGGCAGTTTATCAAAACTAAAAAGAAACGGCACCCTAGATAGG
>DATDSD010000059.1:0-6735 GCA_035291405.1 Patescibacteria group bacterium
TGAGGGTAAACTCCAATAATTTTTCCTGTATGAACAGTTTCATGTCCCTCATCAATTTTTTCATATTGTGGTGAGAAAAAAGCTAATTTGCGATTAAACCACGATGGTTCCCCCGAGATAGCGATTCTGGTATCGGGGTAAAGAACTTTTGTTAAAAATGGCTGTGAGAACCAGGTAACTATGATTTTTCCCGTTTCATCTTCAATTTGTCCTATTTGCATTAGCCTTCCAGTTTTTGTTGCTTGATTTTTAAGAGACGTAATTTTCCCCATTATGGTTACTGTTTCTCCAATTTTGACGTCTTTGATTTTTGTAATTTTACTAAAGTCTAGATATCTATTTGGAACATGATGTAAAAGGTCAGAAATGGTAGTAATTCCTAGTCTTTCCAATTTTTTTTTATAGTTTGGTCCGACAAAAGGTAAAGAAGAAACCGGATCAAGAAGATTCATAGTTTTTAATTATTTTAACTAAATTACAAATATGCAATGAAAGGCAGGACAGAACCTGCTAAGAGTGCAAGACCCGCAAGTATTGCCAATATTGTAAATATCCTTTTTTGTTTTCTGGTTATCATTATGTATTAATATTAGTTATATTAATTTACCAAATATCTTTTTTCCAATCTTAATTCTATCTCCTTTTTTAATTTTATAATTTATATCAGTAGCGACATCACCATTGATTGTGATACCTCCCTGTTGGATTAGTCTTTTGGCATCACCTAATGATTTTAAGTTGGTAAATGGCAAAATTGTTTCAAGAATTGATTTTTTTATTTTAATCTCTGTACTAAATTCTGGTTCCCTTTTTTGAAAATTACTTTCAAAAGTTAATGCAGATTTTTTAGCAATTTTTTCTCCCCATAACAACTTTACAACCTCATAAGATAAATTTTTCTTTTCCATCATCGGATCTTTCTTTATCTTTTCTTCTAAGCCACCCAGAGGAATTTCGGTTAATAATTCGTAGGATAAGAATATTACCTCATCAGGAAATGACATAATTCCGGCGTAAAATTCTTCAGGTTTGGAATCTAGGAAAAGAGCATTACCTGTTGTTTTTCCTACCTTTTTACCTTCACTATCGACTAAAAGTTTTGTGGTTAATACATATTTTTCCTTGTTTTTTATTGTCTTCATTAATTTTCTACCAACCATCATGTTGAAAAGTTGATCGTTACCACCAATTTCCAAGTCTACATTCATAACAACAGAGTCATAACCTTGGATAACAGGATACAAAAATTCATGAAGCCAAATATCTTGATCGGTTTTTATTCTTTGTTGGAACATATCTCTTTCGATAATTTGAGCATAAGTGGTTTTGGACATGAGCTCTAGTATCTCAGTAAATGACAATTTGTCGTTCCACTTGGAGTTATAAAGTATCTTTGCTGGATTTTTGCCATCAAAATCAAGAAGTTTGGAAGCCTGCTTTTTCCATGATTTAGCATTTTTTAATACTTCTTCTCTAGTTAATTTTTTTCTCACAGCTAATTTATCAGTAGGGTCTCCAATCATTCCAGTAAAATCTCCCACCAAAAAAATAACCTCATGGCCTAATTTTTGAAATTGCCTTAATTTCATTAAGCCAACAAAATTACCAAGATGAAGTGATGGCGCAGAAGGATCAAAACCCTGATAAAGCCTAATTTTTCTTTTAGACATCAAATCAGTCAGCCCCTTTTTGTCTGGCAACACCTGTTGAACTCCCCTTGTCAAAACATCAGATATATTCATACAAATTGATTATAGATCAAACAAGATTAATTTGAAACGGTAGCCAACTATATCCTAGTATGATAATATGGTTCATATGTGGAGGGAGAGAAGAAGAAACTTATTAGGTTTGCAAAAGTCAAGAAATATTGCAAAGTTGTCTAAGTTTGGATTTTTAGGAATAATAGTTTTATTTTTGGGATTATTTATCATTTTGCCCCTAATGGCTTTCAGTTTACCCTCACCTGATAAGGTAGTAAGAAGAGAGGGTTTTTCAACAAAAATTTTGGATAGAAACGGAAAACCTCTTTATGATATTTATGAAGACGAGAGAAGTACTCCAATTAAGATTGATGAAATTCCCCTTTATCTTAAACAGGCAACAGTAGCAATTGAAGATAAGAATTTTTATAGTCATCAGGGTTTTGATTTATTGGGAACCTTAAGAGGATTATCTAGACTTTTTACAAGAGGTTATGCACAAGGAGGATCAACATTAACACAGCAGTTGGTCAAAAATGTACTTTTAACCTCTGAAAGATCAATTTTAAGAAAGTTGAAAGAATTTATTCTAGCTGTTCAAATAGAGAGAAAATATTCAAAAGACCAAATACTTCAAATGTACTTTAATGAAGCCCCTTATGGTGGTAACGCCAGAGGCGTTGAAACAGCATCTGAGATATATTTTGGTAAATCTGCAAAAGATTTAAATTTATTAGAGTCTGCAATTATTGCGGGTTTTCCTCAACTTCCTTCAAGATATTCTCCCTACTCTTCTACCCCAAAGGCTTATATTGAAAGAACAACAAATGTATTAAGAAGAATGAGGGAAGACGGTTATATAACCAAAGATCAGGAGGAAGCATCTTTAGCAGAACTTCCCAATGTTAAATTCCAAGCCAAAGGCTCTTCGTTTAAAGCCCCCCATTTTGTTCAATACGTCCAAAAGATACTTGAGGAAAGATATGGAGAAAAAATTGTGGAACAAGGTGGCTTAAAAGTAACTACAACGCTTGATTTAGATTTACAAGAAAAGGCACAAGCAATTGTTGCAGAGGAAATTGCCAAGGTGGAAAGTCAAAAGATTACAAATGGTGGAGCCGTTGTTGTTGACTCACAGACTGGAGAAATCTTAGCGATGGTTGGGAGTAAAAAGTTTGATGATCCAGATTACGATGGGCAGGTAAATGTAACTGTGGCACTAAGGCAGCCTGGGTCTTCATTTAAACCCTTTACTTATGTAACCGCTTTTAAAGAAGGATACACGCCCTCTTACATGGTTATGGATGTACCCACAACGTTTCCAGGAGGTGAAGGACAGCCTGATTATAACCCCGTAAATTATGACGGAAAATATAGAGGTCCAATTCAGCTGCGTTTTGCTTTGGGAAATTCAATTAACATCCCTGCCGTAAAGATGATAGCCTTGGTTGGTATTAAAGATGTTTTGGAAACTTCATACGATTTGGGTATTAATTCTCTACCTCCTACCAAGGAAACTTTAGCAAGGGTAGGACTTTCCTTAACCCTTGGTGGAGGTGAGGTAAAACTTCTTGAAATGACTACTTCTTACTCTGCTTTTTTTAACGGTGGTTTTAGGGTAGATCCTATTTCAATTTTAAAAGTTGAAGATAGTGATGGTAAGGTTTTAGAAGAAACTAAAGTCAAAAAAGGAAAACAAGTTTTGTCAACTGAACAGGCATTTTTAATATCTAATATTTTGTCGGACAATGGGGCAAGAAGTGATGTCTTTGGCCCAAATTCACTTTTAAATATTCCAGGAAGACAAGTGGCAGTTAAAACAGGAACAACAAACGATAAAAGAGATAATTGGACTATTGGTGGAACTCCACAAAGGGCTGTTGGAGTATGGGTGGGAAACAATGATAATTCTGCCATGCTAAATGTAGCTTCCGGCGTGTCAGGGGCATCCCCCATTTGGAGGAAAATATTGATAGATTCTTTAACTGGTCTTGACCCCATAAGTTTTGAAGCACCGGGAGGAATTGTGACGGCAGAAATTGATACTTTTTCAGGAAAATTATCTCACGACGGTTTTTCGTCAAGATCGGAATTTTTTGACAAGAGTAACATGCCGACTGAGGACGATATTCATGTTAAATTGAAAGTTTGTAAAGGTGAGGAAAAATTAGCAACACCTTCAGATATAGTCTCAGGAAATTTCGAGGAGAAAGAATATTATAAAATTGTAGAGGAGGATCCAACAGCGGGAGCTGGACCAAATAAGTGGCAAGAGGCTATTCTAAATTGGATTAATTCACAAAGTGATAGTAGATATCGTCCGCCTACTGAATATTGTGGAGTAAACACTCCTGTTTTTGTGAAATTTGACTACCCTTCGGATAAAGATAGAATAAATTCTAATAATTTTGAAATTAAAGTAACCCCAATAGCGGCAGATGCAATTACTCGAGTTGAACTTTATATTGATAACATTAATGTTAGGAATTTTGAAGGTCAACCATATATTTATTCTGCCACAAACGTTTCAAACGGTGTACACACTATAAAAGCTGTTGCAAAAGATTCAAGTGGACGACAATCAGAAAAAATTATAACGATTGGGATAAATACTGATTGGAATTCTTCATCAACCCCTACTCCTTAACAGTTATGATTTTTTAAGTCATTCTTTTATAGAAATTCCAAATTTTTCCTTAAGTTTTGTTAGAATTTTATTTCTGATTTCTTTTACTTCACTATCTGTCAAGGTTTTATCCGGATGTTGGTATTCAATATTAAAAGTAAAATTATTTTCAAAAATATTTGAGAGTTCTATCTTGGTTATTAGGTTATTTATTGATTTAATTGATTGAATCACTTCGCCAACATATGTTTTTTCAGGAATTTGTAAGGTCATATCTTCAATTTGCGGAGGATAACTAGGCCAAAGTGAGACTTTGTATTTATCGTTTTTGCCCAGTATGCTATCCAGATCAATCTCGGTATAGTATATTGATCCGTGTTTTCCACCAAAACCTATTTGTTTATTACTTAATTTCAGTAAATATGAATTAGTAAATTTAAAGCTTATAATCTCATTTATGAATTCAATATTATTAAATCCAATTGCTTCAAAGAAAGATACCACTAGCGATTTAAAATCAATAAACTTGTTATTTTCTTTTGACCAATAAATAAACCCTACTCTTCTTTCTTCTTTATAAATATTTTTTTCCTTTGAATATATTTTTCCGATCTCAAAAAGTTGCACTAAATTTCCTCTCTCGTTAATAATTTTATTGGCAGTATCATATAAATTAAAAAACAGACTACTTCGTAAATACTTTGTATCAGGTGAAGGAGGATTAACAATGCTTACATTATTTTCCTTATATTTTTCTTTTATAAAAGGTAAGCTAATGTTTTCGTCAAAGCCAAGTGACACCGCAGTTTGTCTTAAGTATTCCTCCTGTAAAATATAATCGGGTGTAATTTTATTGGGGATTTCTAAAGACAATGTTTTTGATGGAATATTATCGTATCCGTAAATCCTGACGATTTCTTCAATTAGGTCTTCCTCAAGTGTTACATCGGTTCTGTAAGTCGGAATCTCTACGGTTAACTTGTCTTTATTAAGTTTAATGATTTTAAAATTTAATTTAGTTAAGATACTTTTGATTTGGTTTATCTCTATATCTAAACCACTAAATCTTTTTAGATATTCAAAATCCAAATTTAACTTCCATGGAACTATTTTTTTAGGGTAATAATCATAAATTTCCGGTTTAAATTCTCCCCAATTATATTTTTTTATAAAATATAAAAATCTTGAAAATGCAAAATCCACCATGTTTGGATCAAGATCTTTTTCGTGTCTTATTCCGGCGTCGGTTAATAATTTATGTTTGTAAACAGTCCTTCTTATGTTTGCCCTGTCGTAATTTGCAGCCTCCAATAAAATATTTTTGGTAGTATCGGAAACCGAATTATATTTTTCACCTATAGATCCGGCAACTGAGAGAATGCAGTCTTTCTTTGCCCATACCAAATCATCCTTGGTTAAAGTTAATGTCGTATCCTGAAAGGTGGTAATTTTCTCACCATCTTTTGCCAACCTTATTTTCAGACAGTTTCCGATTTTATCTAAATCAAAAGCATGCATTGGTTCGCCCGTCTCAACCATCACCAAGTTTGTTAAATCTACAATATTATTTTTCGATTCTATTCCGTAGGACACTAATTTTTCTGATAGCCAGGAAGGAGATTTAACTATCTTTACATTTTCGATTTTAATCATTCCTACTCTTTTAACGAGGGGGGTTTGAATATCCAAAGAAAAATCCTTTAATTTATTAGTTTTAGTAATTTCTTCGACAGGGATGTTTTTTAATTTTGTTCCGTAAATTGTAGAAACTTCTCTGGCGATTCCCAAAACACTATAACAGTCGGCCCTGTTACCCCTTAGTTCCAGGTCAAGGATAGTTTGTCCGTTTTTGACTTCAATTTTATCCAGCATGTGACCAACCATTGTTAAATCATTGGTCAGTTTTTTAATATCTTTAGGTAATTCAACTAGACTATTAAGCCAATTTATTGGGATTTTCATTAATATTTTATATCTCCGTTATATAAACTTCTAATATCCTTTATCTTAAATCTGTCCATTACAATGCGGTCAAGTCCCATTCCAAATGCAAAACCTGATATTTTTTTGGGATTGTAACCAAAATTTTTAAGGATTTGCGGATGTATCATTCCTGCCCCCAACATTTCAATCCAACCCCTTCCCTTGCAAACGGCACAGCCCTTTTGATTACAGAATTTACAATCAAGGTCAAGGCCCACACCTGGTTCGACCTCCGGATAGTATTTGCACCTGAATCTTATTTTTCTGTCTTCTCCAAAATATGATTTTACAAAATAAAATAAAGTACCTTTTAAGTCGGCCATAGAAATTCCTTCCTGTAGCGCAAAACCCTGGAATTGATAAAACATTGCATTGTTGGTGGCATTAACACTTTCAAATCGGTAACATTTTCCCGCAACCACC
>DATDSD010000060.1:0-6545 GCA_035291405.1 Patescibacteria group bacterium
GAAGAGTAATATAATTGGTCTATGCCAGTTATAACTTCCATAAAACCCCAGAAAAATAATAAAAGAGTAAATATTTATTTAGACTATGAGTTTGCTTTTGGTTTGGACTTGGAAAACTTCGTCAAATTTCATTTAAAAGTAGATCAGGAGTTAGATGAGAAACAGATAAATAAAATTATCAAAGAAGCAGAATTTAAAAAAATATTAGATAAACTATTAAACTTTGCAACATTACGTCCAAGGAGTGAGAAAGAAATAAAAGATTATCTAAGAAGGAAAAAAAGTCCTGAAAGTATAACTGAGGAGCTCTTTAAAAGATTGAACAGTCTAGAACTATTAGATGATACCAAATTTGCAAAGTGGTGGGTTGAACAAAGACAATCATTTTCACCAAAAACAAAAAGAGTTTTAAGTAATGAATTAAAAATTAAAGGAATAGATAGAGAAATAATAAAAGAGATTTTAGAAGAAACAGAGATTGATGAAGTAAAATTATCCAAAGAATTGATCAGAAACAAGATGTATAAATGGGAAAGATTTGATCCAAAAATTAAAAAACAAAAAATCTCACAATATTTGGTCGTAAAAGGATTTGGTTGGAATGTTATTCAAGATGTGTTAAAATAACCCTTAGGAGAATGGATATGGGTAAACTTTTTAATAAATTTGCTTCAAAAAACCTCTCCGTTATTTATGGCTACACAAAATGATTACATTAAAAAATTAGAATCTGTTTCTAAAATGACTGCCGATGAGGCAAAGAAAGCTCTTCTTGATGAAGTTTCTCGTGATTTAACCTCTGAAATTGCAAAAAAGATTAGAGCTGCTGAAGAAAGAATAAAAATCGATGCACACGATAAAGCTAATGAAATTTTAGCAGATGCTTTAAAACATGGCGTTACCACTTTTGTTGCAGAATACACTGTTTCTTCAATTATTGTTCCCAACGAAGAAGTAAAGGGAAGAATTATTGGAGCTGAAGGGAGAAATATCAGGGCTTTTGAAAAAGACGCAGGTGTTGAAATTTTAATTGATGAAACCAATGAAATTAGGATTTCTTCTTTTGATTCTGTTAGACGAGAAGTTGCCAAAAGGGCACTGGAAGTGTTAATTAGAGATTCAAGAATTCAACCTTCTAGAATTGAAGAAGTCTTAAAACAAACAAGATCTGATATGGAAGAAGTCTTGCTTGAAGAAGGTAAAAAAATTGCAGAAGAATGTGGTGTTTACAATCTCCCAGTAGATTTATTAAGATTAATTGGTAAATTCAAATTTAGGACTTCATACGGTCAAAATCTAGGTCATCACACAATTGAAGAAACAAAAATGGGAATTGCGATTGCAGAAGAGTTGGGGGCAAAAGTAGACGTAGTAAGACTTGGTTGTTTACTACACGATATTGGAAAAGTAGTAACAGATGAAGAAGGAAATCATATAGATGTGGGTGTAACTACAGCTAAAAAATTTGGTATTCCCAAAGAAGTAGTAAACTGCATAGCAGAACATCATGAAGATAAACCATTCTCTTCTGTTGAAAGCTATATTGTTTGGGTAGCTGATGCTGCCTCAGGATCAAGGCCAGGTGCTCGTTATGAACCCCATGAAGGTTATGTAAAGAGAATGGATAAGATTGAAGAAATAGTTAAGGGTTTTGACGGTGTCGATCAAGCTTATGCCTTCCAAGCGGGAAGAGATGTTAGGGTTTTTGTTGACCCTAATGAAGTAGATGATGACAGATTAACAGTATTAGTTCATGAGATAACTCAAAAATTAGAGAAAGAAGCAGAATATGCAGGACAAATCAAAATTACTGCAGTCCGTGAAGTCAGAGCAGTTGACACAACCAAAGCTAAATAGTATATTAAGCAAAGAATGACAAAAAGAGAAATTGTTGATTTAGTTTCAAGAAAAGCTCACTTAACTAAAAAAGCAGGTGAAGAAGCTGTTGAAGTATTTTTGGCAGAAATAGGTAGAGTTTTAAGTAAAGGTGAAAAAGTAGTCCTTTCGGGATTTGGAACATTTAGAGTAATTTCAATGAAGGGTAAGACTGTAAAAATCCCAAAAACTGACAAGTTGGTAACAATCAAAACTCATAGGTCTCCAAGATTTACTCCAGGTAAAACCCTCAAAAGACAAGTGATTCGATAATTGATTTTATTGTCACATAACTAGAGTTTTCTAGATATGGATAGTGATATAATCTATTCCTAGAATGAAGAAGGCTATAGTAGTTAATCATCTAATTAAAAACTTTGAGAGTATTGAAAAAGGAACCGGAATTAGAAATTCATTTCTTTCAATGATCCATCCTAAAAAAAGGATGATAAATGCTGTAAGAGATTTGTCCTTCAATATCCAAGAGGGAGAACTCGTTGGGTTTATTGGTCCAAATGGTGCCGGTAAAACAACAACATTAAAAATTCTTTCAGGTCTGTTATACCCCACATCAGGTTTTGTTTCTGTTTTAGATTATGATCCATGGGAAAAATCTGACCATTTCTTAAAACAAATATCTGCCGTCTTCGGACAAAAAAATCAACTCTGGTGGGATTTGCCCGCCATGGAATCATTTGAATTAAACAAAGAAATCTATGAAATTCCTCAAAAAGAATTTGAAAGAAATCTTGAAGAGCTGGTTAATTTATTGGATGTCTCGCAACTTTTGCAAACACAGGTAAGAAAATTATCTCTAGGGCAGAGAATGAAGATGGAATTAATAGCAAGCCTTATCTATAAACCAAAAGTACTATTTCTGGATGAACCAACAATTGGACTTGACCTTGTGGCTCAGCAAAACCTTAGAGATTTTATTTACCAATATAACAAAAAATATAATGCAACAATAATTTTAACCTCTCACAATATGAAAGATTTAGTCGATCTTTGCCGACGTGTAATTGTTATAAATGATGGAGAGTTAATATATGATGGGGCTTTAGAAGAATTAACTCAAAAATATGCAAAGGACAAATTAATTAAAGTTAAGATTACTGGTGAGGTAGATATTAAGAAATTAGAGGAAATTGGTGAAGTAAAGAAATTAAATTTTCCTGAGGCGGTTTTGTCAGTTCCTCGAGAAACAGTTGCAGTTGCTGCGTCTGAAATATTACAAAATTTTCCGATATCAGACTTAACAATCGAAGAATTGCCAATTGAAGACGTTATAAGAATGGTTTTTAACCAGCGAAAGGTTTTTTCTGAGAATAAAGCTTAAATGAGTAAATATCTTCAAATTCTAAAAATTTCTTTTCAACAAGAATTTACCTACAGATTGAATTTTATTATGTGGAGGGTTAGAAATGTGATACAGATTCTAGTCTTTTTCTTTTTATGGAGTTCAGTTTTTGCTGTCCAAGGTTCAAATTATTTTGGCTACAACAAGGAAAAAATAATTGCTTATGCCTTTTTGCTTATATTGGTTAGGGCAATTGTAATGTCATCAAGATCCGTTGATGTGGCGGGAATAATTTCAAATGGAGAATTGTCTAATCTTCTTATTAAACCTGTTAATTTTTTCAAATATTGGATTACTAGAGATGTTTCTTCAAAAACTTTAAATATCATTTTTTCTTTTTTTGAAATTGTAATTTTATTTCTAATTCTCAGACCCAATATGTTTATTCAAACTAATCCTCTGCAAATTCTATTATTTATTGCATCGTTATTAATCGCTGCATTTATATTTTTTTGTATAGCCATGCTTACGAGTTTTGTACCATTTTGGATTCCAGAAATATCTTGGGGGGCACAGTTTTTAGTAATTGTTATATTTGTGGAATTTTTATCAGGAGCATTTTTTCCCTTGGATGTTTTTCCTAAATTAATTTATGAATTTTTAAGGTTTACTCCTTTTCCATATTTAATTTTTGTACCAATTAAGACTTATCTTGGAGTAGAAAACCTATCAACTACATTTGGAAGCTTGTCGATAGGTCTTGTTTGGTCTTTAATACTTTGGATTTTGATGAAGAGGGTTTGGCAGAAAGGATTAAAAATATATGAAGCGGTCGGCAGATAAACAAAGTAAATTTTTATATTTTTTTAAAGTTTATAAAAGATATTTAAGAGTTTATTTGAAGATGTCTAAGAACTCTTTTGTTGTCTGGTTTAATCGCGGCGGAGCATTATTTTTCTTCCTTACAGGAAAGGTTGTTAGATATACATTTTATTTCGCTTTTTTATTTTTTCTTGTTAAAAATACAAACGGTTTTGCTGGATTTTCTGGAAATCAAATTCTTTTTTTTGTAGCAACATATCTATTAATAGATACTCTAGCTCAATTTTTATTTAGATCAGTTTACAATTTTAGACCACTTGTCGTAAGCGGTGATTTAGATTTGGTTTTATTAAAGCCAATCAATACTCTTTTTAGAAGTTTATTGGGTGGAACTGATTTAATAGATTTAATTACTATTCCGCCAATTGTATTTGTAGTATGTTATATCGGTTCATTATTAAACCCCTCAGCAATAAATGTTTTTTACTATGTCTTATTGGTTTTAAATGGGTTATTGGTTTCAGCATCGTTCCACGTCGCTGTTTTGGCATTAGGAATTATTACTTTAGAAATTGACCACACTGTTATGATTTATAGAGATCTTGTTTCAATGGGTAGACTTCCTGTTGATATCTATAAAGAACCACTTAAAAGTATACTTACCTTTTTGGTTCCAGTTGGTGTGATGGTCACAATTCCTGCTAAGGCTATAATGGGGCTTGTTAGTCCTGTGGGTATTGCCTCATCGCTTATTTTTGGTATAGCACTCCTAATCTTATCGATTAAATTCTGGCACTTTGCATTAAAAAAATACACAAGCGCCAGTAGTTAAAAAAATGGAAAAAAAGATACTTATTGTCTGTGGTCCAACAGCAACAGGAAAAACAAGGTTAGGAATTTACTTGGCCAAAAAATTTAATGGGGAGATAATCTCAACCGATTCTAGACAGGTATTTAAATACATGGACATTGGGACTGGCAAAGAATGGGGAGATGCGCAAATTTGGGGATATGATTTAGTTGATCCCAAAAAAAATTATTCAGTTTCTGAATTTTTGAAGTTTGCAGAAGAAAAATTGAAAGACATTTGGTTACGGAAAAAATTACCAATTTTAGTTGGAGGAACCGGTCTTTATATTAAAGCAATTGTTGATGGTATAGATACAATCAATATCCCAAGAAGTGATGATTTAAGAAGCGGTCTAGAAGAAAAAAGTATTGAGGAACTATATGATAGGTTAGCAATCCTTGATAGTTCAAAAGCAGCTTCTTTAAATTTGTCTGATAAAAAAAATCCAAGAAGGTTAGCTAGGGCAATAGAAGTTGCGATTTGGAAAATCGAAAATGAGTCAGAAGTAATTAAAAAGAAGAAATTAAAA
This sequence comes from Patescibacteria group bacterium, assembly GCA_035291405.1. Lineage (GTDB taxonomy): Bacteria > Patescibacteriota > Microgenomatia > UBA8517 > UBA8517 > UBA12026. The sequence goes on from DATDSD010000060.1 coordinate 5,377, forward strand.
AATATCAACGCTTTATTTATTGGTCTTGAATGTCCCAAAAAAATCTATGAGAAAAGAATTGGACAAAGGGTTGAAAAACGAATAGAAGAAGGATTTATTGATGAAGTGGAGGATCTGCTTAAGATGGGAATATCTTGGAGGATGCAGTCTATGAATACATTAGGTTATAAAGAGGCTGAAGGATTTTTTAAAAGCGGTTTGACCTACGAAGAATTTGTTTCGATATGGCAGAAAGATGAACTTAAATATGTCAAAAGACAATTAACATGGTTTAGGAAAGATGAAAGAATTAATTGGTTTGATGTTACAGATTTTAAATTTTATAAAAAAGTAGAAAAAATGGTCACAAAATGGGATAATAGCTAGTAATGGTAAGAAAAGTTGAAATTTCATACAAGACAATAATTTTTACAGCGATTTTTATGGCTTCACTCTGGTTTTTATATTTTATCAGGGATATTGTTCTACAGCTTTTTGCTGCACTTCTACTTATGACTATTTTAAATCCAATAGTTAAGAAACTTTCAAAGATAAAAATTCCAAAGACTTTATCAGTTCTAGTTTCTTACATACTAATATTTGGTGTTTTTGGTTTTGCTATCGGGATACTTCTTCCACCCCTTGTTGAACAAACAACAAATCTTGCTAATAATTTACCAAAATATTTTCAAGATTCTGGTATTACAAAATACGCCAATGGGGATGTTTTAAAAGAAATAGTATCACAACTTGGAAGTGTCCCCAGTCAAGTAATTAAAGCAGGTTTTTCTTTTTTTACAAATATTTTAAATATTTTAACTGTATTAATCTTTGCTTTTTATCTTCTTTTGGTTAGAGATAAATTTGAAAAAAATCTTGAGTTTATGTTTGGCAAGACTAAGGGTGAAGATATGTCCAAGTTAATAAATCAGCTCGAAGTAAGACTTGGTGGGTGGGCAAGGGGGCAACTTCTATTGATGCTTCTAGTTGGTATATCAAGTTATATTGGATTTATTATTCTGGGCATTCCATACGCTTTGCCACTGGCACTTCTTGCTGGTATATTTGAGATTGTTCCATATCTTGGTCCGGTTGTTGCCTCAATTCCTGCAATTATTTTAGGATTTAGTATTTCACCTTTTGTAGGAGGAGCAACAATTGGTCTTGCTGTTTTAATTCAACAGTTGGAA
>DATDSD010000061.1:0-3078 GCA_035291405.1 Patescibacteria group bacterium
GGTTATAATTAGCCCATGCCAGATATCTTTGTTTCTGAAAAGAAAAAAAAGGAAGAAGAAATTAGAGGATTCAACAAACCTCCAGTGGAAGAGATAATTGATAGAGAAGCATACAAAGGACTTCATCCAATGCAAGAAAAAAAACCCCTCTCATCATTTTTGTTTTGTCCTGATGGAATTAATTTTGAAACTAGAGAAGCTGAAGAAAAAGTGGTTCTCTTTTTAAGAAAACACGCGATTACAAATATACCCTGGATATTTATGAGTACTTTGATGATAACTGCCCCATCTTTTGTTTTTGGTTTATCTCTTTTTGATTCAATTCCGGGTAATTTTAAATTTGTTTTTATTTTACTTTGGTATTTATTAACAATGGCTTACGTTTTAGAAAGTTTTCTAACCTGGTTTTTCAATGTTTACATAGTAACCGATGAGAGAATAATTGACATTGATTTTTACAATTTAGTTTATAAAGAAGTAAGTGATGCTAATATTGATAAAATTCAAGATGTCACATATAACATGGGTGGAGTTATTAGAACACTTTTTAATTATGGTGATGTGACAATTCAAACAGCTTCAGAAGTACCCAATTTTGACTTTTTGGCAGTTCCTAAACCGGATAAAGTTGCTAGAGTACTGCAAGACTTGAGAATGGAAGAACAACAGGAAGCGGTAGAAGGGAGAATAAGGTGATTTTCTCTTTTTCAATCTGGCCAATTATTAAAATATTTATCCTTTTCTTTTTGGGTATTTATATAATTTTTGCTTTTGTTGTAGTTAGACAAGTGCAATTAATGACCTCAACTTTGGAAGTTGGATTTGAAGGTCAACTTAAGTTTCTATCCTTTTTACATTTTCTTTTTGCTATTGCAGTTTTTGCCTTTGCTATAATTATTTTGTGACAACTAAAGCAACAGACTATTTAACTTTAAAACTAGTTTCAAATACTCCAAATAATAATTTGCCCAGCGTTGGGAAAGCGGAACTTCAAGATAATTTTATTACTATAACAGTAGAATCGGGGACATCAGCGTCTCTTCTTCGCAATGTGAACAAAGTAGCACTCTTAAAAGAGGCCAATAAAAAACAAACAGTTAGGGGAAAGATTTTATTGGGAGATGTTTATATATTAGAAAATAACGAAGACAAATTAATAATTAAGGTTGAAGAAGGGGAAATAAAACACGAGGATAATATTTTTTTAAATAAAGATCGGAATTTTGATGCCACATCTAATTTTGATATAACTTCAACAAGAAGAAAAACAACTTTGACAGTAGGAGTTTTAATTTTAATTTTACTTATAATTAGTGTCGTTTTTGGTATAGGTCAAAAAAAGAAAAATGAATTCACAAAAATATCCGAAGAAAAATTAAATTTAGCCCTCTTGAATTATGACAAATCTGTTTCAGAAAACACAATAGATAGAGAGTCTTCTAGAGAATTGTTTGTGTCAGCAAAAGAAATTGCCTTTGAATTAAGAGAAGATAATTATAAAAGTGAAAGATTAGATAAATTAATTTTAGATATAACCTCAAAAGAGGCGGAAGTTCTAGGAGAAGTAAAAGCGGAATTAAAAGAACTTTTAGATCTAACTTTGCAAACAAGTGGATTTAATGGTGATCAAATTTTTTCAACAGGAGAGGAAGTTTTTGTTTTTGACAAGACTAACAGGAATGTGATTCAACTTGACACTAATGGCAAGAATGCTAAGAAAGTAGCAGGTAAGGATATATTAGAGGGGGCTGAACAACTGGCATCATATGGGGAAAGGATCTTTAGTTTGAACACGGATGGAGTATACGAAATTACCAATAAAAGAGAAAAAATATCCACATCCGATGATGAAAAAGAAAAAGATTGGGGTAGTTCTTATTTTTATCTCTATTCAGGAAATATTTACCTTTTAGACAAAAGTGCAAATATGATTTACAGATTTGCAGGAAATAACGATTCTTTTTCAGATAAGACTGAATGGTTGGCCCCTGGAATTGAAGTTGATTTTTCAAAAATTATAGACATATCAATTGATGGTTCAATTTGGGTCTTAAGTAGTAGTGGAAAAGTCACCAAGTTTACTAATGGAAACCCATCGGTGGTTTTAATGAAAGGAATAGTTGAAGAAGTTAGTAATCCAACGGCAATTTATACAAATGAAAAAATAAAGAATGTCTATATTTTAGATAAAGAAACCGGAAGAGTAATAGCTCTGGAAAAAAATGGTAATTTTAAATTACAGTACAAATCGGATGTGATTAAAGAGGTAAAAGATCTAATTGTTTCTGAGGATGAATCAAAAATAATACTTCTAACCGGCTCCAAGCTTATGTATATTGAACTTTAAGGTATAATTACTCCATGAGGATTTTTAATAAAAGAGCAAGATATGAGTATGAATTGACTCCTGAAAAGGTAGAAGCGGGAATTTCTCTAAAAGGAATTGAAGCAAAATCTATTAGGGAGGGTAGGGCTGATTTGTCCCAATCCCATGTCAGAGTTTTGAATAATGAAATATTTTTAATTAATGCCAATATCCCAGCAGAAGGAATGCAAAAATATGAGCCTACTCGCATGAGAAAACTACTACTTCATAGAAAACAAATACTTTCAATCTTAACTAAAATTAAGCAGAAAAAGTTGCAAATTGTGCCTGTTGCGATGTATAATAAGGGACATTTAATTAAGATTCAACTGATTCTCGGAAAGTCTAAAAGAAAATTTGAAAAGAAGGAATCTATAAAGAAAAAAGATATAGAAAGAGAATTAGAAAGAGAATTTAAAATTAAATGATTACGGGGATGACCGGTTTCGACGGAGAGCTCTTTTACAAAACTGCAAGCCAAGTTTGATACACACTTGTAAAAAGATATCAAAAACTAAAAGCAAAACAAAATTTTGCTCCTAGATATCAATACGCTTTAGCGTATTCTTAACTGGCGTCCTGAAGTCTGATTCTCGATCGGACCGACTGGGTGTAAACCAATTCGAGATGCTTTAATTAGTTTCTGGTTTAAAGCTAGTTAACTATAGATAAATAAGCCTTACCTTAAAATTCCTGTTAGTTGGATAATTTTT
>DATDSD010000062.1:0-18815 GCA_035291405.1 Patescibacteria group bacterium
TGAAAATAAAATAAGTAAAGCTGGTTTTGAGACTTCTATTAGAATTGTTACAACTGCAAAAACTAAAGAAACGGCCAAAATGCATCTTGATAATATTGTGTCTAGTTTAGGTCAAACAGCGGGAGAATATAACAATTTAGGAAGTAGAAAAATTTACAACAAAGGTGGGTTCATGCAGGACTTTTTGTACCGTTATCAACCCATGTTCCATGTTTTTAAAAATCATGTGTCAATTTTAAATACTGAAGAGTTGGCAACGCTTTTCCATTTCCCAAATAGACAAATAACAACCCCACATATCCACTGGTTACACAGTAAAACTGCACCAGCTCCAGCAGAAGTTCCTGAGGAAGGATTATATATAGGAAAAAGTATCTATAGAGGAATAGAAAGAAAGGTTGCAGTAGGAGATGAGGATAGAAGGAGACACATATATATTATTGGTGCAACAGGTGTAGGAAAAACTGAGCTCATGAAAGGCATGATCATGCAGGACATCAATGCCGGTCGTGGTGTTTGTTTTATGGATCCTCACGGTGATGCTGTAGAAGATATATTAAAATTAATCCCTCCAGAAAGAGCAGAGAATGTTATTTACTTTAGACCATCTGATACTGAACGCCCCATGGGAATAAATTTGATGGAAGCCAATACTGAGGATGAAAAACATTTTATTGCCTCCTCAATTATTAATATGATGTACAAACTTTTTGATCCATACAAAACAGGTATCGTTGGTCCAAGATTTGAACATACTGTAAGAAACGCAATGCTTACAATTATGTCTGAAAAAGGTGCTACTTTTGTTGAACTAATGAGAATATTGCAGGATCCAAGATATGTTCAAGAAATGCTTCCTAAAGTAAAAGATCCAATAGTTAGAAGATTCTGGACTGATCAAATTGCACAGACTGCTGATTTTCATAAATCAGAGGTTCTTGACTATATCGTTTCAAAATTTGGAAGATTTGTTACAAATAAAATGGTTAGAAATATTATTGGTCAATCTGTTTCATCCTTCTCTTTTAGGGATGTTATGGATAACGGAAAAATACTATTAATTAACTTGGCTAAGGGAGAACTTGGGGAAGAGAATTCAAACTTCTTGGGGTTGATTTTAGTCCCCAGAATTTTAATGGCAGCAATGAGTAGAAGCGATACGCCAGAAGATCAAAGACGCGACTTTTATTTCTATGCTGATGAGTTTCAAAATTTTGCTACACCCGATTTTGCAGTAATTCTTTCAGAGGCAAGAAAATATAAATTAAATCTAACCGTTGCCAATCAGTTTATTGGTCAAATTGAAGAGGAGGTTAAGAATGCAGTTTTTGGAAATGTGGGTACAAAGATATCATTTAGAGTTGGTGTGACTGATGCAAATTATCTCCAACATGAATTTACCCCAACTTTTGGCGAGGACGATTTGTTAAATGTTGAGAGATTCCATGCATATGTTAAAACAATTGTTCACAACCAGCCTCAAACTCCATTTTCAATAGATACCACACTGGATCTTGCAAAAATAAAAGCTATGGAAAATCCTAGAACTGCAGAAATAATTAAAGAAATGAGTAGATTAAAATATGGAAGAGATGCAAAACTAGTAGAAGCAGAAATGACTAGACGTGCAAAACTTTAAGTGATATTCTTCAAAGGTATGAATAAGCAAAGCTTGGTTAGCAAAGCTAATAAAATAGGAATAATTGGTTATGGGTTTGTGGGAGAAGCAACAGGAACAGGATTTGCGAAATCAAAAGAAAATAAAGTCTTTTGGTTTGATAAATTTAAAAAGTCTCCAAATACATTTGATGAAGTAGTTAATAATTCTGAATTTATTTTTATCTGTCTTCCCACTCCAATGTTTAGAGATTATTCAGGTCAGGATATAAGTATAGTAAAAGAAGTGTTGGAAAGTCTTGCTCCAGTCGTATCAAACACTAACAAAATAATTGTTGTTAAATCAACAGTACTACCTGGAACGACAGCTTCTTTTGCTAAAAAATATCCAAATGTTAATTTTGCAATGAATCCTGAATTTTTAACTCAAGTTAAGGCAAAGGAAGATTTTCTAAATCCAGCAAGAACTGTTATAGGAGCTAAAGATAAAAAAATTGGAGAAAGAATTGCAAAAATTTATAAGACAATACTTCCAAAAGATCAAAAGTATTTTATTACAGGTTTAACTGAAGCAGAAATTACCAAATATATGAGCAATTTGATGCTTGCCTCAAAAATTATTTTGGCTAACGAATTTTACTTTCTTTCCAAAAAGGTCGGTGCTAATTATGACCAAGTCAGATCGGCTGTTGAGGCTGATAAACGGATAGGTACATTTTTAAAAGTTCCTGGCTGGGATGGAGATTTTGGCTTTGGGCAGGCTTGTTTTCCTAAAGATATGTTAGGGCTTTTGTCATTTGCAAGTCAGAAAAATATTGATATGAGTGTTTTAAGATCAATTTGGAAGAAAAACTTAAAAATTAGAAAAGTTAAAGATTGGGAACATATGGATAATGCGTTTGGTAGAGGAGCTTCAAAGAAAAAATAAGTTTATTCAAGAATTGTTTGACTAGAATATATGTTTGTGTAATACTTAACTAACGTTCGATTTATGGCTAAACTGATTGAAAAGAGAAAAGTAATTGAATTAAGACTTCAGGGTAAAAGTTATAGCGAGATTAAAAAGCTTGTTAATGTATCTAAAAGTTCATTAAGCCTATGGCTAAAAGACGTACATTTATCTGAAAAACAAATCAAAAGAATAAAGAACATCAAAGCAAGATCAATTGAAAGGTTTTGTGAATCCATGCGACTAAAACACCAATTAAGATTGGATGATTATTATGAAAAACAAAAAAATAAACTTTTGCCATTAACTGAAAAAGAATTATTTATTGCTGGTCTATTTCTATATTCAGGAGAGGGAAATAAAGTTAGCAGGAATTGTTTAAGCTTGGCAAATACCGATCCAAGTGTAATTAGACTTTGTTATTTCTGGATGAAAAAGTCATTATTAATTTCTAATAATAAAATATTTGTTAAATTGCATTTATATGACGATATGAATATAAATAGAGAACTAAGATACTGGTCAAGAACAGTAAAAATACCATTGTCACAATTTAAAAAGCCTTATATTAAAAAATCCTTCAGGCAAAGTATTGATCAAAAAGGCTTTGGCCACGGGACGTGTACCTTAATGGTTTTTAATACGATAATTAAAGAAAATGTGATGATGGCCATTAAAGCAATATCAGATAGTTATAATGAAATTTGATATAATCCACTAGTTAGGCCCGGTAACTCAGTGGTCAGAGTGCCAACCTTATAAGTTGGAAGTCGATGGTCCGAACCCATCCCGGGCCACACAAATGAAAAAGAATTACATCAAGTGGTTAAGAAGTAAGGTTGGACACGATGAAATTCATCTAAATTTTTCTGTAGCTATAATTTTTAACCAAAAGGGAGAAATCTTACTTCAGAAAAGAACTGATAAAAATAAATGGGGCTTGCCGGGTGGGGTTGTTGAGCTTGGAGAGTCACATTCCGATGCTGTGATAAGAGAAGCTTTTGAAAAAACAGGTCTTAAAGTTAAACCTCAAAAATTATTGGGAATTTATTCTGGACCAAAATACAAGATTTCATACCCCAATGGGGATATGGTTCAAACGGTTGCTGTTGCATTTTACGTTAAAGTTATTGGAGGTAATTTAAAAACTGGAGTAGATTCTGAGACTTTAGAATTGAAATACTTTTCTAAAAACGAACTTCCCGAAATTGCTGGACCAGATTTTGAAGATATGATTAAAGATGCGTTTAACAATAAATCAGCTGTTTGGAATTAATTATGAATAAACTGGCAAGTTTAATTAAAAAAAGAGATGAGTATAAAGAAAAGCTCACTGAAATGTATAAACATTTCCATGGAGTAAAACATGAGAGTGCTCATTCTGAGCTACAATACTCTGAAATTAAAGTCTATGAAGATATGCTAAATTCCGTGGTAGCAGAAATAGAATCTTTAAAGCTCAATTAAAGCAGGTCTCTTCCCAACTTCTTTGACATTTGCAAGTTCCAAGTATCTTTCTGTGGTTGAAAGTCTTTTATGTCCTGCAACTTGTGAGATTAATACAAGATCAACTCCATTTTTAATGTTTTCTACAATAAATGTAGTTCTAATATCATTAACAGAATATTTTGGAAGTTCTGCTTTTTGAATAAACCTATCAACTGATGCCCTAATATTTCTAACAGCCAAAGGTTTTCCGGTTTTACTAATAAATAAGTATTCTGAAGCTACTTTTGGTCTTTCTTTTAAGTATCTTTCAACTGCTTCCTTTGCTGGTAAATTTAACGGAATTGTTCTTTCTGGTTGTGTTGCATAACCCTCAACTTTTAAAGTGGTGTCTGTTACATCAGAAGTTTTAATGTTAGCTACTTCTGAAATACGAAGTCCTGCTTGTAAAATTAATTCAATCATTGCTGAAATTCTAATATCTCCTCTTACTGCATCACGAAGAGCTCTATATTCTAGGGGAGTTAAGAATCTTGGCATTGAATTTTCAAGTTTTGGGTGAGAAACACTTTTTGAAAGATCGGTTGTTATAAAATTCTCTTCAACCATCCATCTAAAAAAGGATTTAACAGCATTTAACTTTCTTGATACTGATTTTGGGGTATATTTTTCGGAAAGTAAGGTGTCTCTAAATGAATCCAAATTTTCTGATTTTATCTGGTCGGGGGTAGCAATATTTAATCTTGTTAAGAATTCCACTAACTGCTCTAGGTCAGATTTGTAAGCCAAGATTGTGGCTGGAGATCTACCTAATTTCTCTAAACTTGTTATAAACTTGGGAAGTAAGTTTTTTAAAATATCTTGTGTCATAATAGTCTTAAACTTATACTCTGACGGTATTATACAATGAAACAAAAATTAGTCAACATTATAGGGTTAATAGCTTCAGTAGTAATTTTTTTGATTCTAGTGTCATCTTTGATAAAGAGTTTAAAAAGAATCAATGAAGGTAAAGCCTTAGTTAAAAGAAATGAAGCTAAATTGGAAAAGATTCAAAAAGAAAATGAAAGACTTGAAGAACAACTAAAAATAATCCAAAGTGATGAATTTGTAGAAAAGCAGCTTAGAAATAAACTAGGACTTGTCAAAGAAGGGGAGATTGTAGTCGTTCTTCCTGAGGCTGATATAGTTAAAAAACTCTCTCCAATCATTCCGGAAGAGGAAGAAGTTAAACCAAAACCTAATTGGCAAAGATGGATAGAATTATTTAAGTAAATTTGTGTTGCGGGGTTGGGAGTTGCGCCCAACCTGTGAGATTATGAGCCTCACGTGCACTGTACACTACCCCGCATATATCTAACAGGTGTGATTATAGCATAATTGTGCTTGAATTTGATACAATACAGTTTACGCCAGCGTAGCTCAGTGGTAGAGCGTTCGTTTCATAAGCGAAATGTCAGAGGTCCGATCCCTCTCGCTGGCACCTAATAAATTATGAAAACAGCAACTAAAAAAATTCTTGCAAAAGGTCTAGGAGAAGGGTATGTAGGAAAAAGTATTCGTGGAAAGGTAGATAGGGCAGGTTTCCAACTGGAAACAAGTGGATATCAAGGACCAGAAGGGAAGTATCATGATGAATGGGCTGCTCATCAAAATGGTGGTGGTCAAGAATTGGTAGAAGATGTAGATGGTGAAAAAGCAACCAGAATTTACGCAGGGGGCACTTTAGAAGAGGGAAATCTAACAAGTTTGGGATTAACTGGCAAAGATGTTATCGGGAAATTAATTTTTTTTGTAAACCAATTAGGTGACAAGACAAGACTTGACACGGATGCAGAACTTAAAGAAGGAGATTGGATTTATTCTTACAAGGTTATGAAGTCAGTTGATGAAATTCCTTTGGTTGTTGCTGAAGAAGAAATACGATTCAAAGATAGTTTAGTATTTGTCCATTTTCATATAAATTCCCCAGTTAAATAAAGAATACTTCTATTCAATCTCAATAAATGCTAAAATTCAGGTCTATGAAGAAAAGAGTTTTATCTGGTATTAGAGCAACAGGAAGGCTACATTTAGGTAACTATTTGGGGGCAGTTTCTGGCATGCTTGAACTTCAAAATTCTAATGAACATGAGACTTTCTATATGGTTGCTGACCTTCACACACTAACAACTCCATATGAGAAAGAAAAATTAAAAGAAATGACAAGGAATGTTATTTTAGATTATCTATCTGCAGGACTTGATCCTAAAAGTTGCACAATTTTTATACAGTCTCAAGTTCCTGAACACACAGAACTTTTTTATTTACTTTCAACCGTTGTAAGTTTAGCTCGCTTGATGCACCTTCCTACTTATAAAGATAAATTAAAGCAATATCCAAACTCTTCTACGGCAGCACTTTTAAATTATCCTGTTCTGATGGCTTCTGATATTTTGATTTACAAAGCAGGTCTTGTTCCTGTGGGCATTGATCAAGAACCACATTTGGAAGTTGCCCGCGAGATTGCCAGAAAAATGAATGATTTATATAGTACCAACTTTCCAGAACCTGTTAGGTTTGCAACAAAGGGAGAATATGTACCATCCTTAACTGGAGAGGGAAAGATGAGTAAAAGTGTTGAAGGAAGTTATATCTCACTTACGGATTCATTAGACGAGATAAAGAAAAAATTAGCAGGTGCCCCGACTGATTCAGGAAAGGGGGAAAAACTTCCAGAAAGCGGGGGAGTTTTTAATTTATTTAAATTTGTAGAATTATTTGAAGGAATTGAAAAAAGAAAAATATATGAAGAAAAATATCTAAAAGATGGTATTAGATATGGTGATTTAAAACAGGAATTAGCAAAAGCAATTTTTAAAGAATTAAAACCTATCCAAGAAAAGCGTAAAGAGTTTGAAAGTAGTCCAGCAAAGGTAAATAAAATAATTGAAGAAGGTGCAGAAAAAGCAAAAAGTATAGCTAAAGAAAACCTCCGAGAAGTAAAAGAAAAGATGGGAATAATCTAAAATCATGGATGAAATAAATTTTGATCAATTTCAGGCAGTAGATATTAGAATTGGAACCGTTCTTGAGGCCGCTGTTCCTGAATGGAGCCATTGGGTAATTAGGTTAAAAGTTGACCTCGGTCCCGAGGTAGGAGAAAAAACTTGTTTTTCAGGAATAATGAAGTTCTTTAAGCCCGAAGATTTGATAGGGAAACAATTTCCATTTGTAGTCAACTTAAAACCGAGGATGATTGGACCTGATAAAGAATTGTCTGAAGTCATGATGATCATGGCCTGTCCAGGGGATATCCTTGACGATGAAGAAAAGGCCAACGAAGTTCCTACTGTTTTATTTCAAATCCAAGAGAGGGTAGAAAATGGAACCAAAGTAAGGTAAGCATAGCTTGCGATTTCATCTAAAGCGTAGCTTGACCACAAAAAGTGTGGTAGAATCATTCTCGTGAATAACCCAATCAAAAAAGAAGTTAATAATAAAGGTAAAAAGAAGCAAGTTACTGTTAAATTCAAGGTTAATATTTGGACTGTTGTTTTTGGCACTTTGTTAATTATTTTTTTTCTTCCCCCGCTTTTTTCAATGCTTGGAATTGGATCTACTGATTTAAAAATTGATCTTTCTCAAGCCTTAGTCGATTTGAAAAATGAAAAAATTGAAAAAGTGTCAATTGAAAAGAATAATTTAATCTTAACTTACAAAGACAAAACTACAAAACTAGCTTCTAAAGAAGAAGGTCAAAGTTTTACTGACCTTTTAGTTGCTTCAGAGATTGATCCTAATAAGCTTAACTTTACTGTTGTTGATCAAACTCTTGCTAAAGCCATAGCCGAGATTGCAAGTATAATTTTACCCATTATTTTACTAGGAGGATTTTTCTTCTACATAATGAAATCACAAACTAAAGGGGCACAAGATATTTTTTCTTTTGGAAGGAGTAAGGCAAAAATATTTGCCAAGGGTAAACAAAACATTTCTTTCTCTGATGTTGCAGGCGTTGATGAAGCTAAAAAAGAATTGGTTGAAGTTGTAGATTTCTTGAAAAACCCAGAGAAATATAGAAAGATTGGAGCAAGAACCCCCAAGGGAGTTCTTCTTTTTGGTCCTTCGGGTGTGGGAAAAACATTGCTTGCAAAAGCAGTTGCTGGGGAAGCTAATGTTCCATTTTTCTCAATGGCAGGATCAGAATTTATGGAGATGCTTGTTGGAATTGGAGCTTCCCGTGTTAGAGATTTGTTTGCTCAGGCAAAGGCGCAAGCTCCATCAATTATTTTTATAGATGAAATTGATGCTATAGGTAGACAGCGTGGAAGAAGTGGTTTTGTTGGTGGTCATGACGAGAGAGAACAAACTCTAAATCAGATTTTGGTTGAGATGGATGGTTTTACTCCAAACGAATCAGTTATAGTTCTTGCTGCAACCAATAGAGGAGATTTGTTAGATCCTGCTCTTTTAAGACCGGGAAGATTTGATAGGCGCGTGACTCTTGATATGCCTGATAAAGAGGGAAGAGAGGCAATACTAAAGATTCATTCTAAGGGTAAAAGCTTTGGAAAAGATATTAATTGGGGAAGAATTGCAGATAGAACTGTAGGCTTTTCAGGAGCTGATCTTGAAAATATGCTTAATGAAGCAGCAATTGGGGCCGCCAGAGAAAATAAAAAAGAAATTGATATGGGGGACATTGAAGAATCTGCAACAAAAGTAAAATTAGGTCCTGCTAAAAAAAGACTTCAAACATTGGAAGATAAGAAAATTACTGCATACCATGAAGCTGGACATGCAATAGTAACACATTTTACTAAGGGGATGGATCCAGTACATCGAATTTCAATTGTTGCTCGTGGTATGAGTTTGGGCCACACATTAATTCCACCCGCTGCTGATAGAACCCACGATACTAAAACTAGGCTTCTCAATCAAATTACAGCCATGCTTGGAGGTCGAGCCGCAGAAGAGTTTGTTTTTAATGAAATGACCTCAGGAGCTTCTAATGACATTGCCAATGCTACAAAAATTGCTAGAGCAATGGTTATTGAATGGGGGATGAGTAGTTTAGGACCGGTTAATTTTGGACCAGATAGTTCTGCGGGAGAATTTGGACAAACCGAATGGTATCAAGAAAATTCAGTTTCTCCTGCAATGCAAGAAAAAATTGACAATGAGGTCACTAAAATAATGGAGAATGGGCTTAGAGAAGCAGAAAAAGTTATTAAAAAATATAAAGTTAAGCTTGATAAAGTTGCTAAAGAACTGTTAAAGAATGAAACAATTGACAGGGATGAATTTGAAAAAATTGTAGGTAAAAGACAAGATGGTGGAAATGGTGGATTGTTAAAGGAAGTTTGACCCAAGGAAAGATATACCTATAAATCTTATAATTTTTCCAGAGACTACTGCTAAAAAGTATTTTTTGAAAGAGTATTTTGTTGCACCAGCGAATAGTCCTGTCAAATCAAAAATAGGATTTGGAATACAAGCTAGGACAAAAATAGTTGCAAAACCATTTATCGACATCCATTTTTCAACCCGCATGTAATTCTTATTTTCTTTTATAAGTGCTGATCCTCCATAACCAGCAAGATAGCCAGTTGTTTCTCCGATTGAAGCGCCTATTCCAGAAAGTACACCAACAATAATAGGGTTATATATACTTCCCCCAACAAAAGTAGCCATTATTGCAGGTGTTGGGATAAGTATAGTGGCTGAACCTACCAAATTAATTAAAAATATTCCCAAATAGCCATAGCTACTTAATTTAGCCAAACTGTCTCTAAAAATAACAATTAAGATGCTTACGGTAATGGAGAGAAGAATAAAAAAATACTTGATTATCTTTTCTTTGTGTTTGATTATCCAAGACTTTATTTTTTGAATTTGCATATCTTTAGTTTACAATTACCGTTATGCAAAGCAAATTGGTAATTTTTGATGGTAATGCTTTAATGCATAGAGCATTTCATGCACTTCCTCCATTAACCACAAAGAAGGGTGAACCCATTAATGCTGTATATGGTCTTATCTCCATGCTTTTAAATGTGGTTGAAAACCTTAAGCCAACACATATTATTTTTTGTTTTGATGAAAAAGAAAAAACTTTTAGAAGTAAACTTTTGCCTTCTTATCAATCGCAAAGACCTGAAACTGCGCATGAACTTGTTGGCCAATTTGAAAAAGCAAGAAATTTTTTGAAATCTGTAAAAATTCCAGTCTACTCAAAGGCGGGTTTCGAGGCGGATGACGTGATTGGAACAATTGCTACCAATTCCAGTGTGGATGAAGTGATTATTGTTACCGGAGATAGAGATATCTTACAAATTGTTGACGATGTGAAGAATATTAAACTCTTCATGCCTATTGCTGGTCTTTCAAATGGGAAAATTTTTACAAAAAAAGAAACTATTGAAAGGTTGGGAGTAACACCCTCCCAAATACCTGACTACAAGGCCCTTGTGGGGGATCCATCTGATAATTATTTTGGAATTAGTGGGATTGGACCAAAGACTGCAATCAATTTACTTAATAAGTATGACACTTTAGATGGAGTTTATTTACATCTAAATGATTTAGCAAAGGCATTAAAAGATAAATTAGAAAAAGGTAAAGATTCTGCTGAACTTTCCTACAAGTTAGCAACGATTGATAAAAAAGTACCAATAAAATATGATATAAAAAATGCCGATAAGTGGGATTTAATTTCTGAAAATGTACTACAATTGTTTTCAGACTTTGGTTTTAAAACATTAACTCTTAGAATACGAAAGTTGGGCGAATTAATTGAACAAGAAAAACAATGGAGTTTGTTTTGAGATAAAATTTATTATTAAGACGAAATCAGTTATTAAATAAAAATATGAAAGTTGCATTAGTACATGATTACATTAAAGAATATGGCGGAGCCGAGAGGGTTTTAAAAACTCTCTCAGAGATTTATCCTGACGCTCCAATTTATACAGCCTTTGCCGTTAATGGTTCGACCGCTTATAAAGAGTTTAAAAATAAAAAAAATATTGAAAGTTCTCTTTCCCCCATACTTAAAATTTGGAAACTTTACAGTCCATTAAGATTTTTAATACCGGTTATTTGGGGAAGTATGGATTTAACTAAGTATGATTTAGTTATAACTTCCTGTAGCTGGTATGTTACGAGAGGTTTTAAGGTAGGGCCTAAAACCAAGGTTGTTGCATATTGCCACACACCCCCAAGGTGGCTTTATGGTTATGAAACATCAGTTGGTTTTACAAAGTATTGGCCAGTGAAAGTATATGCTGCAATTGTAAGTCATTTTATTAGAATCTATGATTTCAATACCGCACAAAAGATAAAATACTGGATTGCAAATTCAATAAATGTTAAAAATCGTATCTGGAAATTTTACAGAAAAGAAGCAGAAGTAATTTATCCTCCAATAGAAGTAGAAGAAATAAAAAAACAAACTAAAGATATCGAAAAAGAAAACTTTTACTTAATTGTTTCTAGGCTTGTTGGTGCAAAAGGAATAAATGAAGCAATTAATATTGCAGAGCATTTAGGGATAAATTTAAAAATTGTTGGTGAGAGTCATGGCCTTTCAGATGTAAAAGATAAATTGGAGAAAAAAACAAACGGAAAGATAGAATATCTAGGTTTAGTCAGTGATGAAGAAAAATATAAACTCATGGCAAAGACAAAAGCGTTTTTGGCTCTAGCTAAAGATGAAGATTTTGGAATGACGGTGGTGGAAGCCCAGGCAGCTGGAACTCCTGTAGTTGCCTTTAATGGTGGAGGATTTAGAGAATCTGTCATTAATGGAAAAACAGGAATTTTAATAGACGAGATATCAACAAAATCCTTAAAAGATGCAATAAAAAAGATAGAGGAGACAAAATGGAGCAGGGAAACAATAATGAACAACTCAAAGAGATTTAGTAAAGAAAGATTTAAAGAAGAGATGCTACAATTTATTAATGAGAAGTTTAAAAAGAAGTAACATTGCTCCACTTGTTATTATTCTTTTGTCAATTATTTCCATCCACTTTATTTTCAGAGTCGGAGCATATTTAGTTATGAATGGGATATTACCTTTTTGGCTTTTTGCTACTATAGGAAACTTCAGAATTCATCATTTTGTATATGGGAATGTCTTGATTGCAATAGTAAGTTTTTTTGCAATAGGCTTGGGTATTAGGAAGCATAAAAATTGGTTTGCACTTTTTTATGGTATAGGGCTTGGCCTTGTTTTGGATGAGTTTTTGTTGTGGGTTGGAGATATCAAACAACTAACCAGTAATATTGTTATCATTCCATATTCCTTTACTGTAATCGCTGTAGTTGCTTTAATCATTGCATCAATAATAATGATTAGGTTATATGGAATTCATCCAGTTAAAAGAAAATATAAAAAATAATTATGCCAGAACTGCCAGAAGTTGAGACAATTAAATTACAACTAAATAGATTTTTAGTTGGTCATAGGATTACTTCTGTTGAAGTTAGAAACAGAAAAATTTTTCAAGGAGATGAAAAAAGAATAGTAGGAGCTAAAGTAATTGACACACGCCGTTTTGGAAAAGTTACAGTAATTGACCTTGATAATAAATATTCAATATTAACTCACGTTAAATTAACCGGCCAATTCATTTATAGAGGACCAAACTTAAAGACAGATTCACTCTCCAAAAAAGTAATAGGAGGTTTAGCGGGTCCACACACATTGATTGTTTTTACTCTGGATAAAAACGGAGTTCTTTATTACAACGATGTCAGAAGGTTTGGTTGGATAAAATTAGAAAAAACTTCTGAAGTAGAAAACGAAAGCTTTATCAAAAAGTTAGGTCCAGACATGTTGAAAGTCGATTTTAATAACTTTAATGAAATTCTTTTGAAAACTTCAAGAAACATCAAAGCGCTTTTAATGGATCAGAATAAAATTTCTGGAGTGGGCAATATTTATGTGAATGATGCCCTGTGGCTTTCAAAAATTAGTCCAAAAAGAACTTCAAAATCATTGAATGGGGTAGAATCAAAACTTCTTTTTAATGCACTTCATACTGTACTTAAAACGGGACTAAAATATGGTGGAGCCTCAGAACTTGCCTTTGTTACACCTGACGGAAAAGAAGGGGAATACCAAAACCACACATTAGTGTATGGACATCAAGGAGAAATTTGTAAAAATTGTAAAATTAATAAAATAGAAAAGTTCTTTTTAGGTGGTAGAGGCACCTATTGGTGTAGTCTATGTCAGAAATAAGTAACTTATGTCAAAAATAAATAAAAATAAAAAACACAAATTTCATTGGATGCATTTATTTGCAGTTTTGATTTTGGGAGGTTACTTTCTATCTTCTAAAGTAAACATGGTTCATGCACTATCAAGATCGAATCTAATAGAATCATTTTTACAACTTTATTTATTTGGAATAACTTTTGGAATTTTTCTTTTGTATATTATTAGCCACGAAAAATTTTTCCCAGTAGCTAGAGAAATTGAGAAAGAAGAAGAAAAGAAAGAGAAAAAGTTATTAAAAAAATATCTTCGCCATGGAAAAATACTTGCAACTTTTATAATTGGAAGTGTTGGAGGTCCTGTCTTTTCAGCTCTTACAGCAAGACTTCTTTTAAGAAATTTTGCATTTAAATATTTTATTTTGATTCTTGCTAATATACCCTCGACTCTATTTACTTTAAGCCTCGGAAGGGGTATTTTAAGTTTTGTATGATTTTAAAACTTCAGCTACAAAATTTTAGAAATTTTACTAAAAAACAACTTGAGTTTGGGCAAGGAATTAATATAATCATTGCCCCTAATGCTAAAGGTAAAACCAATATCTTAGAAAGTTTGTTTTTTCTCTCGTCCGGTAAAAGTTTTAAAGCAAGACTTTCTGAAGAATCCATTAAATATGAAAGTGATTTGGCAAGAATAAAGGGGGACAATTTAGAGGTTGTTCTTACCCGTGGGTTTTTAGATATTGGTAAAGTAACTCCTGAAAAAGTAGCAAAGAAAAAACTTTTGGTTAATGGAATTAGTAAAAGACTTATAGATTTTGCAGGAAACTTTAAAGCAACTTTATTTTTACCAGAAGATTTGGATTTAGTTACTAGTACTCCAACACTACGAAGAAAATTTTTAGATACTGTTTTATCTCAGGTTGATAGGGAGTATAGAAGAGCAATAGGCTCATATGAAAAGGGGATAAGACAAAGAAATAGACTTCTTTTTAGAATTAGAGAAGAAGGCCTTTCAAGATCACACCTTCTTTTTTGGAATCAACTCTTAATTAAAAATGGCAACTACATTACAGAGAAAAGAGAGGAATTAATTGAATTTATTAACTCCCATAAATCCAATATTTCAAATAAATATTCCATAAGTTATGACAAATCAGTTATAAGTGAAGGACGCTTAGAACAGTATAAAAATGAGGAAGTAGCTTCAGCAACGACACTGGTAGGACCCCACAGAGACGACTTTATTTTTTTGGAAGACAATAGAGAACTTTCCAGTTTTGGTTCAAGGGGGGAACAAAGAATGGCAGTTTTGTGGCTAAAACTGGGGGAACTGGCATTTATAGAAGAAAAAACAGACGAAAAACCAACACTTTTATTGGATGATATATTTTCAGAGTTAGATCATGAACATAGAAAGGTTGTGCTTGATAGTATTAGTAATCATCAGGTGATAATTACCTCAGCGGATGAGCATGATATTGAAGGAATTAAAGATAGTGGTACAATAATCATAAATCTATGACACCTGATAATAAAGGAGGAAGTAGAACGCTTTATAAAAGAGATTTTTGGAAGAGAGATAGGTGGATAAAAGTTGGGACTGTTACTGGAGGGCATAATGATTCGATTGATGAGGTTCCACCACCAGGTGTAAGTGGTCCATTGTCAAAAGAAAGACCTCAATCGAGGGGAGATGTCGGAAATTATAACGCGGACAAAGTAGCAGAAGCATTAGAAAAAAACGAGGAATAAAAACTTCTTAGGTCTTTTATTTCCGCAGGATTTGCGTTAATATAGATGTATGTACTCTCCAAAGTATTCAATTACAAATAAGATCCTTAAAAATATTGGGGTCATTGAGGCTTCAAAGGAAGTAATTGAAAATGCTCCACTGGTTCCTTCTTTTGAAAAACAATTTCAAACCGATGCTCTTGCCAGAACAATTCATCATGGAACACACATTGAAGGAAATGAACTAAATCTTGTTCAAACAAAAAAAATTCTTGAAGGTCAGGAAGTATATGGGAGAGATCGTGATATACAGGAAATTATAAATTACAGAAACGTAATGACTCTTCTTGATGAATTAGTTTACAAAAAAGGAGATTTGTCGTCAGAAATGCTTTTAGACATACACAAAGCCACTGTTGAAAAAATAGTTGATCCTACGAAGATTGGAGTACTTCGAACAACTCAAGTAGTTATCAAAGAAGAGGGAACTGATAAAATAGTACTTAAACCACCACCTTTCGTTGAAGTTCCATATCTGTTGGAAGATTTTTTTACTTGGCTTAATTCTACTAGCGCTCTCGAAATTCACCCAATTTTAAGGGCTGGGATTGTTCATTATGTTTTAGTAGCAATTCACCCTTTTGTTGAAGGAAATGGTAGAACAGTGAGAGCATTTACCCAACTGCTTTTATTGAAAGAAGGATATGACATAAAGAAATTCTTTTCCATCGAAGAAAATTTCGATTCTGATTTAGCTTCTTACTATGATGCACTTTTCCAAGTAGACAAAGAATCTTCAAATATAGGGAGTAGAGATCTAACCCCCTGGATTGAATACTTTACAGGGGTAGTTGCTGTGGAATTATCAAAAATTAAAGAAAAGGTGAGAAAACTCTCCCTAGATACCAGAATGAAAGTTAAGTTTGGAGAACAAATTGCACTGTCTGAACGCCAGATGAGGCTAATGGAGTATATTTCAGACCAAGGGGGGGCACCAATGTCAGCCTTAAAGAAATTGATCCCAATGGTTTCGGAAGACACCGTTTTACGTGATTTACAAGGACTGGCAAATAAGGGCATAATTAAAAAAGAAGGTAGTACAAAATCGGCAAGATATGTATTAGCAAATAAATGACACCACAAGATCCACAGTTTTTATACATGATCTTGGTTTTACCAAGTTTGTTTGGTTTAACCTTAATGGGGGAGGGTGTTTATAAATGCGTACATGAGGAATGGAGTGGTTTAATAAGCATCTTTTTTGGACTCTTGTTTATAGCAATGGTTGTCTTTGCTTACTTTTTCTTTTCTTCATACATGGCTAACCGCGGTGTATAATCCTTCTTGTATGCTATTTTCCGACTTTGCAGAATACCTAAAAAGATTGGAAGTTACTTCTTCCAGGCTTGAAATAACTTCAATTTTAACTGATCTTTTTGATAGAACTTCATCAGACGAAATTCAAAAGGTTACATATTTATCTCTTGGAGTCTTAGCTCCAAATTATGAAGGGATTTTACTTAACTTGGCTGAAAAAATGATGATTAGGACAATTGCCATAGCCTACAATTTGAAAACAGAAGATGTAATCAAGCTCTATAAAAAAGAGGGAGATTTAGGGCCTGTTGCAGAAAAGTTGGCACAAAATACTAATAATTTAAAAAAACTTACAGTTAACGATGTTTACGAAAAACTTAAAATTATTGCCAAAGACGGTGGTGGGGGAAGTCAGGATAGGAAAATTGAACTGATGGCAGATTTGTTAAAACAATTGGATTCTTTATCGGTTAGATTTGTAGCAAGGATTCCAATGGGGAAATTAAGATTAGGTTTTTCCGAAAAAACAATAATTGATGCACTGGCAAGGCACAATACGCTAAAACAAAAAGAAATTGAAGAAAGTTACAATATTAGACCAGATATAGGTTACGTAGCTTTTCTTGTCAAAGAAAATAAACTAAAAGAAGTAAAACCTAAAGTTGGAGTTCCCGTTGTGCCAATGCTTGCCCAAAGGCTTAACTCCACATCTGAGATGATTAAAAAAATGGGTGAGGTGGCAGTAGAACCAAAGTTTGACGGTCTTCGCATATTTATTCATTACAAAAAATCTACCTCGTCACGAGGGGGAGTTGATTTCATTAAAATTTTTACCAGAAATTTAAACTCACTTGATGAAAATATATTTCCAGAATTAAAAGGTGTGGGAAAATATATTAAAGCAGATGAAATAATTTTGGACACAGAAGCTGTTGGTATTGATCCAAAGAGAGAAATGTTTTTGGATTTTCAAAAAACAATTTCAAGAAGGAGAAAACATGAAGTAGAAAAAACTTCTGGAGAAGTACCACTTCAGTTTCAGGTCTTTGATTTGCTTCTAGTTGATGGAGAGAGCTTAATAAATGTGCCATATGTTAATAGACGTAAAAAATTAGAAAAAGTAATCATTAATAGTGGGCTATTGAGGGTTGATGAAAGTATAGTTACAAAGGATCCCGACTTAATCAAAAAACTTCATCTTAAGTACTTAGAAATGGGTTTAGAGGGGGTTGTGGTAAAGCGTGCAAATGGTAAGTATGTCTCGGGTAGAACTGGTTGGAATTGGGTCAAAATGAAAGAAGAAGAAGGTAAATCAGGAAGGCTCTCTGACACTCTAGACTGCATTGTAATGGGTTACTGGTCTGGAAAAGGTAAAAGGGCACAGTTTGGTCTTGGGAAAATTTTGGTTGGAATTAAAGATGGTGAAAAAATAAGAACATTAACGAAGGTTGGTACAGGTTTAACTGAAGAAATGCTTGGCACAATTAAAAGAAGAATTGATAAATTGGAATCAAGAAACAAGCCTAAAGAATACGAAGCCCAAAAAGATTTAATTCCCGATGTCTGGGCAACTCCTTCTTTAATTGTTGAAGTAACTGCTGACAGTATTTCAAAAAGCACCAAACATTCACTTGGTTTATCTTTAAGATTTCCACGTTTCTTACGAATCAGAAATGACAAGGGTCCAAGTGAGGCTACAACATTAAAAGAACTTAATGATCTTTTTTCAATTCAATAATTTTTCTGCTAATATATTTTATAGATGAAGAAATTGCCTAAAATGCCGGGATTGTGGTTGATGTTGGGGCCGGCATTTGTCTGGGCGGCAATTGCACAAGGATCAGGAGAACTTATTTGGTGGCCGTATTTTGCTGCTAAATATGGACTTGCGTTTGTAGGACTACTACTTCCTGCTTCGTTGATTCAATTTTTCATAAATAGAGAAGTATCCCGCTATACTGCAATTACAGGTAAAGGTATTTGGAGTGGGTTTTTATCCTTGGGAGGACTGTTTGCTTATCCCTTATTTCTATTGTGTTTTGTAAATTTTTTATGGTTGGGAGGATATGCTTCAGCGGGGGGAACGGCACTTTTTGATTTGACCAGTTTTCCGGCCGGCTTTTCAGACAGGGGAGGAACACTTTTTTGGGCGTATGTATTAATGATTGGATTTTCGGGAGTTTTTCTTTTTTCAAAGATAATTTATAAATCTTTAGAAAATTTTATGAAAATAGTTTCTGCAATTACTATTGTTGGACTTATCTTTACCGCACTTCAACCCCAAGTCCGTTATGCAGCTGGAGAGTTTTTCAAAAATTTTTTTAATCCCCTTTCAATTACATGGCCAAAAACTTGGGACACGTCGGATTCGTCTCATTTGGTAACGGCAATTGCATTTGCCGGAATGGGAGGCTTTTTAAACCTTCTTTATTCATATTGGATGAAGGATAAAGGTGTGGGGATGGCTAAATATACCGAGAAAGTGAAAGGGTTACTTGTTAAGGATGAATCGATTGATGAAGAAAAAGACCTGATTTTTGCAGAC
>DATDSD010000063.1:0-20978 GCA_035291405.1 Patescibacteria group bacterium
ATTCCATTAATAACTTCGAGTGCTTTACCCGACTTATTTTTGAAGCCTATAGTGTATCAAATAAAGTAAAATTATTCAAATGATTATAGGTTTGATTTATAAAATATTATAAGATGAATTGAATGTACTTAGTGAATTTAATCAAATTTTTGGATATTCCAGAGTTTGTTATAGATTCCGTCCTTGTTATTTAATAAGTCTTTGTGTGTTCCTACTTCAACAATCTTTCCTTTATCCATGACTACAATCCTATCTGCTTTGGCTATAGTTGATAGTCTATGAGCAATAACAATTGTTGTTTTACCATTAGCATATTTCCAGAAAGCTTCCTGAATTAATTTTTCAGATTCTGAATCTAGATGGCTTGTGGCTTCATCAAAAATAATTATGTCAGGTTTACTTATTATCATTCTGGCTATGGCCAATCTTTGTTTTTGGCCTCCTGAGAGTTTAATTCCACGTTCTCCTACATTTGTCTCATATTTTTGTGGTAATTTTTCTATAAAATCAGATAAATTAGCCATATTTGCAGCTCTTAATACTTCTAATCTTTTGTTTTTATTTGCACCATAGCCAATGTTGTAACCAATTGTATTGTTGAAAAGTACAGCTTCTTGGGGAACAACTCCAAAAAAACCTCTTAAGTTGGCCTTGGTAAAGTTTTTGATGTCAATTCCATCAATTGTAATTTTTCCTTTTGTGGGATCAAAAAATCTCATTAAAAGCTTTGTAATTGTAGTTTTTCCTGATCCTGATCTTCCGACAAAGGCAATACTTTCACCCTTTTTAATTTTTAAGCTTAGGTTTTTAACTGCATTTTTTGTTCCACCTTGATATGAGTGAGAAACACCTTTAAATTGAATTTCCCCTAAAACATTTCTTTTTTTGATAGGATTAACGGGGTCAAGGACTTCTTCTTTGTAATCCAAAAGTCCAAAGTATTTTTCTATATCTGCATAGTTTTTGGCTAAATCGCGGGTTGACCAGACCAGATCCCAAAGTTTAGGATAGAAATTACTTAAAAATCCGGTAATTAAAACAAAATCAGGAACAGTCAGCTTTAAATTAATTGCTTGATTAATGGTTATGTAAAGTACAAAAAATATACTTAAGTTGATTAACGTGCCCAAAGTTATATCAATTAATCTGAATGAATTTCCATACCCCCAGAGTGCTTTCTTCCAAGGTATAAAAGACTTTTTGAGCCTGCTGTTTTCCCATGTTTCTTTGGCAAAAAGTTTAACTGTTTCAAAATTAATTAAATTATCAGTGATAATTCCGCTTATAGCATCCTCTTCGTGATTAAATATTTTTCTTTTATTTACATTGTTGGCTACCAAGAATTTAGCTGCAACAATAGTTAAAATAAGAGAAAGAGTGGTCAAAACAACAATTAATGGGTTTAGTTGAATCAAAAAATAAACCATAACCAAAAATCCAATAGCAACACCCAACATTCTGACATGGACATCATGGAAAAAAGAAAAGAAAGCTCCATCACCACGTTTAAAGGCAGAAATTAAGCTTCCTGTTGACTTGTTGGTATGAAATGAAAAATCCAAATCTGAGACGTGCTTAAAGATATCCAATCTTGCATTTTTAGATGCCTCAAAAAGAATAATGTCTCCTATATAAAAAGCAAAAAGATCAGAAATTACTCCAAATAAGCGGATTCCAATGAACAAAAACAAAAGATTAATTAAATATGTTTTATCTAAATCTGGAATCTTTTCTACAAAGGTTTTGTAAAAGTAAGGATTTAGATTGTAGGCAATATTACTTACAACAACCAATAGAAGAAAAAGAGCAAAAAGCCCTTTGTTTTTTAAAAGATAACGATAAAAGGTCGCAAAGATCTTAAATATTGACATAGGGAGCAGTAATTATAACACAGCTAAAACTTGCAAAATAGCCCATAATTTTATATAATTTCGATCAAATCAAGGAAGCCCTTGATAACTTTTTCCTGAGGAGGAAAAAATGTGTAAGTGTATTTGCACACCGAAGCAAAGTGGTACGAATCCGAAGTGTGATGAGTGTCATCCTGGTCGGTTGAAACCAAAAGGTCATGATAAAGTTACACATGACGAAAAAAAACAACGGGCCAGCCATGGAAGACTCGGAATTGTTTTGGAAAAATTTGAACCAAAACCTGAGGATTGTGCCGAATAGAAAAAATGATTGACAAGGGCAACCTTGTCAATCTTGAAAATTGCAAGAGCAAAGATGCGCTCTTGATAATTATTTATAGGTGTTTGTCAAGGTACCTGACGATTTTTAAAAATATAAAAAAAATAAAAAAATCAATCGTCAGGTACCAAGCAAGTTTTTAATCTGGTTGGGAATATCTTTGAAGTTTTAACTCTCTTGTTCTCTTCGAATTATAGCCTCTGAATCTTCTTCTTTAACTAAAGATCCTTCTTGAGATGTTTGTTGGGAGCTTTCTGTTAAACTAGCCCAAGGTAGACTACCATCAATCTCGTCAAAAATTTGACCTGCCTTTCCTGCTGTTCCTGGCTCGGCCCATTTACTTATGCTTGCGCCGTTTAATCCTTGTGGTGGCCTTTTTCTTCTAGTAGCCATAGTTTAAGGCTATTTTATTGGAGATATGATATAATGCAAGCACTAATTTTTAATTTCCATGAAGAAAACATTTGTATTGGTTCTAATGGTTTTGTTTTTGTCTTTTCCTTCTTTTGTTGTGGCTAAAACTCCTATTGCTAGTCCATCAGCTACCCCTGTTGTGGTAACACCTAGTCCTGAGCCTGTCAGAGTGGATATAACCCAAAAAAGTGAAGAAGCTATTGGTCCATTAGAGAAGCTTATCAAGGATCAAAAACTAGGTAGTGTCTGGCCAGCTAACCCAATTAAATATGCAATAACCAATGCTGTTAATTCTGGAGTTCCTGCAAATACAATAGTACTTCTTTTGTTGCTCCCAATTGTGGCTACAGTTATAGCAATCACGAGACAAATAATTGGAATTCGTGGTTTTGGTATATTTTTGCCAGCAGCTT
Organism: Patescibacteria group bacterium; assembly: GCA_035291405.1. Taxonomy (GTDB): domain Bacteria; phylum Patescibacteriota; class Microgenomatia; order UBA8517; family UBA8517; genus UBA12026. Next base: position 3,018 of record DATDSD010000063.1, read on the forward strand.
TATCAGTTACTTTTGTGGCTATCGGACCCATTCTAGGAATAATTTTATTTTTAGTTATAGTTGCAATTTCAACTGTTGTTAGGGTGTTAACCAGAAAACTTAAGTTAAAACTTCAATATTTACCCAGAATGGCACTTATATTGTGGTTTGTATCATTTGGTATTCTTGGAATCTTGTTTGCCTCGCCTTGGATAAATTATTCAGCTTTAAAAAATGTTTCTATATTTCCTGTATTAGTTCTTACCTTGTTAACAGAAGACTTTACTAGAATTCAGCTTGGAAAATCTGTTAAGACAGCTATTGCTATAACATATCAAACTTTGATCTTATCCTTAATTTCATATCTATTTTTAACATTTGCACCTCTTCAAAAGTATGTTTTGTTAAATCCTGAAATTTCCCTTGGAGTTACTTTCATAACGGATTTAATTCTAGGAAGATACATTGGCTTAAGGTTTATGGAATACTATAGATTCAGAAAGCTAATTAATTCAAAATAAGTAAAGATCTAAAATACAAAAATTATGAAAATCTCTTCAATTCTAGGTCTTAACTCAAGAGGTACTTTATATACCGGAAGGTATAACAGTCGAAAAGCTAAAAAAATAGCAGATTCCAAATTGCAAACTGATAGAGTCTTACGTCTTGCTGATGTTCCTCATCCTGATATATTTGTTAAGTTTAAAAATCCCAATGATGTTTATTCGTTTGATTGGAATACCTTACCAGAAGCTTTTGCTCTTAAGCCCTCCAGAGGTTTAGGTGGTGAAGGAATTGTCGTTGTAAAAAAGAAAGTACAAAATGGATGGTTAACTACTCAGAAAACTAGAGTTACTGTAGAAGATTTAAAACTTCATACACTTGATATATTAGAGGGGGCTTATTCAATGGGAAATGAACCAGATGTCGCTTTTGTTCAAGAATATGTAGGTAGGCACAGTGCTTTTCGTAAATTAGCATTTCGCGGAACTCCAGATATTAGAATTATTGTTTTTAACAAAATCCCTGTAATGGCAATGTTACGTTTACCAACCAAGGAAAGTGGAGGAAGAGCTAATCTGCATCAAGGGGCACTAGGATTGGGGATTGATATTGCAACAGGAATAACAACAAAAGCTATTTGGCATAATGAACAAATTTTGTATAAACCTGAGACAAATAGAAAACTACGAGGAATTAAAATACCCAGTTGGAACAAGATATTAGAAATCGCAGTTAGTGGTCAAATAGCCTCGGGATTGGGGTATGCTGGAGTTGATATAGTACTTCATCCTGAAAAAGGACCTCAAATTATTGAGTTAAATGCACAACCGGGTTTATCAATTCAACTTGCAAATATGGACGGATTGAAAAGAAGATTAGATAGGGTAGATGAGATGGAGGTAAGAGATGGAGTTCATGGAGTTAAAATTGCCAAGGCATTATTTGGAAGTATCTCGGGAAAGATTAATTTGGAAGATACTCCAATATCTATTAAAGCTGTTGAAGAGATTAAAATCGTTGATGCTGAAAAGATAAGACACAGAGTTCTTGCAAAAATTGATACTGGTGCTTGGTCTTCAGCAATTGACAAATCATATGCTAGAAAATTAGGTCTTCTTAAGAAGAAAAATATTCTTTGGTATAGAAAGAAGATGTCATCTTTGGGAATGGAAGAAAGACCCGTTATCTCAGTTCAATTTTATTTAGCAGGTAAAAAAATTAAGACCAACATGACTGTGGCTAATAGAAAACTTCTTCGTTATGATATCCTTCTTGGAAGGGTTGATTTACAAGGGTTTTTAGTAAGTCCTGAAATTGAAAAAGAAAAGTTAGTACAAGCAAAATGGTCATGAAAAATAAAATATTAATATTAACGTCGGGTAAAGTTTCTAAACTTGAAGGATTTAATGGTGGGAACCTTACAAAAGGGTCGTTTGATGATGTTTGGTTTAGTTCAGACAATAAAAATCTAATGATTAATGAAGAAGATATAAAAAACTTTGATCTAATATATTTTAGAATGGTGGGTAAAAGTTTAGAAATTGCTACACTAGTTGCCAATTATGCAGTTAAGAACGGGGTAAAAATAGTTGACAAGATGTATGAAAAAGCCCATCTAATGCCTCTAAATTTAGCTAAATCAATTGAAACCAAAAAACTTATTGAGGCTGATATTCCAATGCCAAAGACAGTTTTCGGAAAATTCAATCACCTGCCATTTCCATTTATTGTTAAGTCTACGAGCTCTTCAAGAGGTAGGGAAGTGTGGATGGTCAAAAATAATGAAGAATTGGAAAATTTAAAAAAGGAAAAATTTAAAAAGAATAAATTTTATTTTTGTCAGGAATTAGTACCCAATGCTCAAAGAATTAGAGTTTTGGTTGTAGGTGATAAATGTTTAGGGGCAATTGTCAGACAAACTAAATGGAATAAAGATGAAACAAAAGATACTTTAAGTCCAATACCTGAAAATGTTAAACAATTGGCCTTAAAAACAGTAAATGCAGCTGGTCTTGATATTTGTGGAATAGACATTCTAGTTAATAAAAAAACAAATAAAGTGTATGTAATTGAGGCAAATGCGGCTCCGTCTTGGAAACTTATTAATAAATATTGTGGGATAATAGTAGAAGATGAAATCATTAAATATTTACAAAAAAAGATTTAAAGAATTTGGTGTATGCCACAAATCCCTTTTATGGCAGTCCAAGGGGGCGGCTCATCAGAGGTTTAGGCAGTTTTGGGCTGAAATTGATTTTGATAACAAATCCGTTCTTGATATCGGTTGTGGTTTTGGTGAAATGGGTAACTTTTTAACAAAAAGATATAAAAATGTCTTATATAAAGGTATTGATATTACGGATGAATTTATAGTAAATGGAAATAAACTTTACCCAGAGCTTAACCTTGAAACAGCCGACTTTTTCACGCTAACAAAAGCCGAAAGGTATGATATTGTTTTGGCAAGTGGAGTTTTAAATAGTAATTTAAAAAATAATATGGAATATCGTAAAAAAGCTATCAAAAAAATGTTTGACTTGTCTGACAAGTGTTTGGCTTTTAATATGTTGGGAACTCATCCACAATTAAAAAACAATGATAATAGTAATGTTTGGTATGCCGATTCTTTGGAAATATTAAAATATTCTTTAACTTTAACTTCAAGAGTAATATTTCGAGCAAATTATCATCCGAAAGACTTTACTATATTTATGTTTAAAAATAAAAAAACGGTAGTATAATAACAACATGACTGAACAAGAAACCTTAAGAGATGATTTGATACAAATGGACAATTGGTTTTCAGAAATGGATAGAAATCATTCTGTTGGAGAAATAGACGGATTGGTTTTGGATAGAGTTTTGGATCATTTGGGAGCTACGTTGGAAATAGATCGTCAGGAAGAGGCGTCTTTAAAAAGATATTCTAACGCGGCTAGTAGAAAAGGAATGAATGCTGTTTGGAAAGAAAAAAGGTATGACAGTTTTGTCTCGTTTTGTAGAGACTGGATTAAAAATTATGAGGATAAGGAAGGAAACAAGACACTTCCAAAACTTACTAAATCAGGAAGAAAAAATGCTGGGATGAAAGAGTTTTTTCATCAATTTACTGCATTTACCTACGGTGTTTTAAGTGAAGAAGAATTTAAAAGGTTTACAGAGGTCAGGCTAAATAATGGTAAATTATGGCAAGACGGTAAAAAAGAGCAAAGGGAAAAAGTAAAAACTCCAATTTCGGAAGGAAAAAAAGTATTAATTGGTTCAATTCCACCAGGATTTGTGGTTGATTTTTGGAAATGGTTAAAAACTTCAGTCAATGAATAAGTTAGATTTGGTAATTTTTACACAGTATCCTTTAAGTTATGCACCAACTCGTTTAAAAGATGAGGCAAAAAAATTAGGTCTTAAAGTTAAAATTTTTGATTACAAAAAAGTCAAAAATGTTAATAATTTACCAAGTTCGAAATATCTAATACTTCGGGAACCAGACGCAAAAAATAATATTTATCACTTAAGGGATGATATTTTAAATCATTACCTTTTACGTACTACTAAAATATTAAATTACAAATCATATTTAAAGTGGAGTGTATTAGATAAATTTTTACAACACAAAGAGTTTAAGAAAGCAAATATTCCTCACATAAAATTACTTAAATTAAAAAATACAAAGTATCCCTTTATAGTTAAAGCAAAGCTAGGAAGTCATGGTAGCCAAGTATTTAAAATTACTAAAACAGAAGAACTTGAAAAAGTATTGGTTAATTTTAAAAAAGAAGATTTACTTGTACAGGAATTTCAATCTTCAGGATTTGACCTTCGTGTAATCGTTTTGGACGGGTCTATCCTAGGAATAATGAAGAGAACACCACGAAAGGGGCAATTTCTAAGTAATTATTCACAAGGTGGTATTGTTACTAAATACCTGGGGAAAGACAAAGACAAGATAAAGACAATTGCAATTAAAACGGCAAGGCATTTTAAATTAGATTATGTTGGGGTAGATTTAATGAAAGGAAATGATGGCAAATGGAAAGTCTTGGAAGTTAACAGAGCTTGTCAATTTCATGGTTTTGAAAAGGCAATTGGCGTAAATGTCGCACAAAAGTTAATAAATTGGTGTATACTACAGGGTATACATGAAAAAGATATTAGTTTTAGTAGACAAGATAAGTTCAAACAAGAAAAAACTAGTTAGGTTTTTAAACAAGGAATCTGAATCAAAATATAAAGCAGACTTGAGGACTTTTAGTGATTTATGTTTTGAGATCAAGACATCTAAAGTAAAAATAAAAGTTAAGGATAAAGATTTGTCTTCATATAATTTAGTTTTTGTTAGACGTGCTGGTAAATATGTTCGTTTTATGGGGGCAATCAGTAAATATTTAGACCATAATAAAATTTCTTTTATAGATCCTGCGTTTCGTGAAATTGGTATGTCAATGGATAAGGCCAGTAGTGCAATAAGACTGGCTTTAAAAAATATTCCGATGCCTGATACTTATTTTTGTTTTCGGTCTTCACTTATAAATAACAAAGACAAAATAATTAAGAATCTGAATTTTCCAATAATTGCTAAAGCTATAAATTCTCAAAGAAATAAAAATATATTTATATTAAGATCTCCATCTGATTTCGAAAAATTATTAAAAAAGTCAAAAAAAGAGTTTATCTTTCAAAGATTTATAGATATTGAGAAAGAGTTTAGGCTTTTAGTAATGGGTGGAATGGTTGTCGTACTTGAACGCAAATCAATTAGGAATTACAAAAGATTAAAAGTAGAGTATCTTAATCCAGATGAACCGTCTGTATTTTTGAAATTAAATACTGTTTGCCAGGAGATTCATAAAATGGCTTTAAAATCAGTTAAGGTATTAGATCTTGATATCGCGGGTGTTGATATTGCAATTGAAAAGGGAACTAGCAAGAACTTTTTAATAGAAGTTAACAAAGGACCGGGGATTGTTCCTGATGCGAAAACTTCTCCAGAACTTAAAGCCTTTTCTAATTACCTCCAACAAAAAATCCGCTCTTTATAAGCGGATCTCTTGTTATTATTAAAGTTTTTTACTTTAACTCTATTGTTGCACCAGCTGCCTTTAATTTATCAGCTGCGCCTTTTGCGTCTTCTGCCTTTGCATCTTTAAGAACTTCAAAAGGTAAGTTTTCAGTTGCAGATTTTGCTTCTTGAAGACCTAAGTTTTGATTAATCTCTCTTAAAGTTTTGATAACTGCAATTTTATTTTCTCCTGTAGCTGTCATAACTACAGTTTGATTTCCACCAGATTGTTCTGCTGGAGCATCGCCGGCTGGAGCTGCGGCTACTGGAGCTGCTGCTGCGACTGGCATTGCTGAGACTCCAAGTTTGTCTTGAAGTGCAGTTACAAGTTCTGATAAATCAAGAACTGTTAATTTTGAAACTTCTTCTACTAATTCTTCTATCTTTTTGTTGTTAGCCACGTGTACTCACCTCCTTTAATACATATAATAACTTTTGTAAATTACCTTGTAGTACACCAACCAAACCATATGAAGGGGACATCAAAGATCCAATAACTTGACCAAATAGAGTGTCTTTTGTTGGAAGTGTTGAAATTTTTAATAAACCCTCTTTGTTTGTAAAATTACCATCAACAATTCCAACCTTAAACTGGGGGACATTATTTTCTTTGGCAAACTTTCCAATTATCTGAATAGGAGCTACTGAATCACCTTCTGATAAGATTAAGGCAGTCTGACCAGATAATACTTCATCAGTCAGAACTTCTTCTGATATTTTAGCTTCAAGACCTGCTCTTTTGATTAGAGTATTTTTGATAACTGTCATATCAGCGTCTACTTCTTTGAGCTCTTTTTTCAGTTTTTGTTGCAAAGTTACTGAGAGGCCAGCAAAATTTACAAAAATCAAAGATTTTGCTGTTTTTAATTTTGGAGTTAGATCACTAACTAAATTTACTTTATCTTGTTTTAACATATTTTTCCTCTGCTTGATTTACAATCGCAAAGCGAGTGCTAAGCTCTGCTTATGCTTTATACAAGTTTTCTTAGGACAAAAGGTATTATATAGATTGTTTTATCTTAAATCAATAAGGTCCTTTGCGTGGCCTTTTTACTATTGGATGCATAGTTGTTTCCACGACAGGATGGTCTGTGTCTGGTATTTTATCAAGAGGGGATTTTCCTACGCCAATTTCTTGTGCCTGTTTTATCCTTTCTGCAGTTTCACGGTCGTTCGGGTCATCGCTTTCTTCTAAATTTTTTAAATAAGATTCTCCATCTTCATTAGACATCTTGCAATTATGATAAAAATAAATGAGGCGCTTGTCAAATCTGAATTTTTACACTCGGTGACATCGACGATTTCATAAAAGCTCTTAAAATTGTTTTGCTTCCACCAAGTTTTTCTAAAATTGTCTCTGCATTTTTAATAAGTTCCTCATTATTTTGGGAGACTTTTCCAAAAGAGGTATGAACAAGAGGAGCTTCTTTTTCTGTTCTTAAGTTTATCGTGTTTCCTCCAAATTTATCGGCATCTTTAGTTGATTTAATTATTGTTCCGTTTTTAGGATTAGGCATTAAACCACGGGGACCTAATAATTTAGCAAAGACTACAAGTTTTGGCATCATTTCAGGAAGAGCCAGTAAGACGTCAAAATCAATTTTACCTGTTTTTAGCTTTTCAAGTGTTTTATCATCTGCTACTTCTATCTTTTTCTGCTTTCCTGCTGAAAAGGGAAGAGTTACGTTTAGATTTACTCCAACCTTTTTAACTACCAAGTGAATCTCCATTGTTCCATCAAATTTAGAATATGATGCTTCTTTAATTATTTTTACCGCTTCTGGGAGTTTATATAAATTTGATTTATTTATTTTACTTTTAGCTTCTGAATACTTTTTACCTCTTATCTTTTCAACAATTTCCCTTTTTGATTTTTGAACCTCTTTGACCTTTTCTTTTACCTCTTCGGCTACTGGTTCTTTAGTTTCCTCTTCTGTTTTTGAAATCTCTACACTTGGCTTATTTTTAGCCATCTCAGCCTCTTTTTTTGCTTTTTTTTCAGCATATTTTTCAGCGGAAGTCTTTTGAACTTCTTCTACCTCACTTACAAATGCTGTTTTTGTTTTTCCCATGTTTTTTATAATCCTTCAACTTTAATACCCATTGATCTTGCTGTTCCGGCAACTACTTTAACTGCCATGTCTAAATCCTTGGTATTTAAATCATCCATCTTTTCTTTTGCAATTTCTTCAGCTTGGGCTTTGGTTAGAGTTGCAATTGTTTCTCTTCCTGCAGTTCCTGAAGCTTTTTCAACACCTAAAACTTTCTTAATCATTGAAGAAACTGGGGCTTTTTTAATAATAAAGTCAAAACTTCTGTCTTCATAAATTGTAATAACAGCGGGAACAACTTGACCTTTCATGTCTTTGGTTTTGTCGTTATATGCCTTAACAAACTCCATGATGGCAATACCATGTTGTCCTAATGCTGTACCAACTGGAGGTGCAGGTGTGGCTTCACCACCCTTGAGGTTAATCTTAACTAATGTTTTAATTTTCTTTGACATTTTGATTTTTTAAAAATCTCCCACAAATTTATGTGGTGAATGTATTCTAGCAATAAGATATAATAATTGCAATGGCAGAGACAAGTGGTAAAAATGAAAAAGACGCTAATAGGCCCGAATGGTTAGATGCTTTGAATCTTCCTCCAGAAGAAGGATTCCACGCCGGATACCCCCTCAGATCAAATTGAAGAAATTGGAAAAATGTCTGGAGTTGATGTGGATGTAACAGAGATTGGGGGAAGACCTCGAGCTAAGATTACCCTAAGAAGTCTTTTTTTACCTAAATCAAAAAAGAAAAAATAATTAGAATATTTTTTAACATCTATTAAGAATTTGATAAATTAGTTGTTTATAAACCCTAACCGAACTGCCTATTTATAAGAAGGAATTATTAGATAGTTTGCCTGCACACCCAAGCCATAATTATAAAAATTTGCTAATATACCTACTTTATAATTTCCAGGCTTTGCTAGGGTTGGTGATTTAAAAGTTACTTTTACGTCTACACTTTTTTGTGGGCCAACCTGGACGCTAGTTGATGCTAAAATAGTTGTCCAACCAGAAGGTATTTCAAAAGCACTTAAATTGAAGGTTGTTTTTGGACATGTCAATCTATCATTATTTTGAATACGAATTGTATATGTAAGTGGAGTCCCCGCACGAGCACTTTGTGTATTTGGCAGAAGTTTCATCACAGGCGAACCAGTGCAATTATATGGTGGTGCAGATGCTGTTGGTCTTGGTGATGATATCGCTGTAGGAGTAGGTAGAACTAAATAAGCTTTCGGACTTATGTATTTAGCTGTTAGTACACCTATAACTAAAATCGGAAGAATCAATAACATTAAGATTAAAAGAAAACTACTAAATCTTCTTTTTGTTTTAGCCATTAAACTCATTATTTACTAGGGTTTAGTGGTTGTCAACATCCAATTTAAATTTTTTGTATTTGAAGAAAATCAAGTTCAACTGGAGTTTCTCTTCCAAAAATTGAGACTAAGACTTTAACTTTACCCTTTTCCTCGTCAATTTCATGAATTGTTCCTAAAAAGTCTGTAAATGGACCATCTGTAATTTTAACTGCTTCACCATTTATAAATTTTGTTTTATATCTTGGAGCAGGGGAACTTACGAATTTTTGAATGTTGGCAACTTCTACCTCAGAAAGAGCTGTAGGTTTATTACCTGCACCAACAAAGCCTGTTATACCCGCTGTGGTCCTAACTGCAAGCCAAGTTGGATCGTCTAGAATCATTTTAACTAGTAAGTATCCAGGAAAAATTTTTTCTTTAATCTGTGATTTTTTTCCACCTCTAATAATAATTTTATCCTGTGTTGGAACAAGCATTTCAAAAACCCTATCTTTTAAGCCCATTGTTTCTACTCTTTGACGTAGTGTCTCCATAACACGGACTTCATGACCAGATGAGGTGTGAACAACAAACCACTTTACCAATGGATTATCTGTAGTTGAAATAATAATGTGCCCAGGAATTTTTTTATTTCCTGTTCCTTTTTCACTAATTTGTATATCGTTTTTATTATTATCCATAACTTAGTTTTACCTTATTTTGCTACGAAATTCTCCAAAAGTTTGGTTAAGCCGAAATCAACTATCCCTACGAACATAGCTACAACTGCAGAAATTGCGATAACAAGCGAAAGCAATTGTATCACGTCATTTCGTTTTGGCCAAGATACTTTTTTAAGTTCAGTCAAGACCTCCGAAAAATAGGAAAAAATCTTCTTCATTTTAATATTAATAATTTCTTTTTTTCTCTAAAGTTCTTTGGAATTCAATCTTATATTTTTTTTCTTTCCTTTTCTCTGAAGGCTTTTTATACCTTTCTCTATCACGAAGTTCCAGCAAAAGGCCAGACATAATTGTCTTTTTGCGAAACCTGGCCAGTAATGAGTCGTCCGACTCTCCTTTTTTCTTTTTTACTATAAACATATTTTTCAAATGTTTCCGCTGCTGCGGTAAACATAATCATAAATCGCCTCCCTTCAAAAATAACATTAATAGTATTTTAACATTTTTTGAAAGATTATTAAGTGTTAATTTAAAAGATCTCTTAATTTTTAGATATTTACAGGTGGAGTAATGTTTGGGATATTTGGCTTTTCTTTATTCTTTTTCACTGCAAAGTAGATAGTAGAAACTACTATCAATAAAAACACTGCAAATATTGGAAGTGCATACTTTGTAAAGAACTTGTTTTCAGGCTCAGTAGTAACTTCTTCCTCAGGTAATTCAGTTGCTTTAGAACTTAAAGTCGGAAGTGCCGTGTAAGAAGGACTGGATGTTACATTTCCACCTTTTGGACTGGAAGTTGATGTCTTCTTTGGATTGATTGTGCTTTTTGCCGTTGTCTTAGCAGTAGCTGTTGCAGTTGCGGTGGCGCAATTACAATCTGAGTTACTGGCACAAATTGGATTTCTACAAAAGCCTTGATAACAGAAAAGATTGGCTTTGCAATTATAGTTGCTACCACAAGTTCCACCACATGAATTTGGTTCACCTCCACCAATTGGAGGAGTTGTCGGTTCTTCAGTTGGTGATATGATCTTAAATATTACAGTTTTAGTAGCAGAATTTTCTGGATAAACGGTTTCGGCACTGATCGTGATTGGCATCTCTCCTTGGCCAGATGTTGCTGTTACATAAAACGAAGTATGATAAGTAGCATTTGGCTCAATATAAAAGTTATTATTGGTAAATACTATTGGCCAACCACTTGACCCATGGGCGGTCAAAGTTACTTTTACAGTACCCAAACAATTTGGATCATTATGAGTTATATCAAGATCATACTTTATTGTCTGATTTAAGATTCCTTCTTTTCTGTCATCGACCACAACTGGATTCAAAGGATAAGGTGGGCATGCTGTTGGTGGCGGGGTACTACCAGTAAAACCATGAACTTTGAGGTTGGTAAAATCTACAACAGCAATCAGCTGACCATTGCTGGGATCTTTTAAGGAAAAAGAGGTGGACAGGTTCATCGTATATGGATGACCAAGAGCTGTATAAATATAAGGTCCATTAAATTCGACCCAATCGTTTTTATATTCACTATTTAAAACTTTAATCTTCTCAACCCACCAAACAGATCCACTCGAACGAAAATCAATTACCATCTTTAGACTGGTACTAAAATTAGGTGAGGAATTTGAATTTATTTGAATCGAAGTACTATCTTGAGTTAACACTCCAGGGATTATGGTTACTTCGTCAGAGGCTCCAGTAAAAATATCATTATTTGTAGTTACTCTAAAATCAGAAGCTGTAATTGAAACAGAAGAAGTAGTCCAATTAATTGGAACTGGAACAGGCTCTCCTGTTGCTGCCTTTTCTCTTAGATTAAATGTGAGGTTGACTATTGACCAAACAAAAAGAGGAAGGGCCACGACTAGGCCAAATATTATTCCTAAACTAAGAAGACGTCGAGAACTAATAGGAAGAGATTTAAATCTTTTGATGATGTTCATACTTCATATTAGGTCTTATGGTGTTTTAATGTCAATATATAATTAAATTAGCCTTCTGGTCCTTTTTAATTTATGCATTTTTTCAGCCACTTTCAGTTGCCCATTGGCTTTTATTTATTCTAATAATATAATGTTTAATTAATGTCGAAGAAAAAAGTACTCATAACCGGAATCACGGGCCAAGACGGGTCTTACTTGGCTGAGTTTCTTCTCAAAAAAGGGTATGAAGTTAGTGGAATTGTTAGAAAAACTTCACATGAAGACTATGCCAATATAGGTCACATTCAAGATGAATTAAAGTTGTTTCAGGGTGATTTATTAGATCCTGTATCCTTAAGAGAAATTATTCAGAAAGTTAATCCGGATGAAGTATATAACTTAGCTTCACAAAGTCATCCGTCGGAGAGTTTCAAACAGCCAATACACACAGCAGAAATAACAGGTATTGGAGCTCATCGAGTTTTGGATGCTACACTTGATGTAAATCCAAAAACAAAATTCTATCAAGCCAGTTCTTCAGAGATGTTTGGCTGGGTAAGAGAAATTCCACAAGATGAAGAAACGCCATTTAATCCCGCAAACCCATATGCAGCTGCAAAACTATATGCTTATTGCATGACAAAAATTTACAGAAAAAGTTATAACATGTTCGCGACAAATGGAATTCTCTTTAACCACGAAAGTCCTCGTAGGCACTTGGGATTTGTTACTCAAAAAGTTGCCTATGCTGCAGCCTGTGCTTCATTAGGAATTAAGAACTCAGAGCATTTGAACGAGGAAGGGGAATTGGTTGTAAAAGATGGAAAAGTTAGCCTAGGTAATTTGGAGGCCAAAAGAGATTGGGGTTATGCAGGTGATTATGTTGAGGCAATGTGGTTAATGATGCAGGCTGATGAACCAGATGATTTTGTAGTTGCGACGGGTGAGACCCACACAATTCAAGAACTTTGTGAGGAAGCTTTTAACTACGTTAATTTAGATTGGAATGATCATGTAATAATTGACAAGAGGTTTATTCGACCAACTGAAACAGGACCATTAATTGGTAATCCTGCGAAGGCTAAAAAGATTTTGGGTTGGGAACCAAAAACTAAATTTAAAGAACTTGTAAAAATTATGGTTGAGGCCCACCTTGCTAGGTTAAAGTAAAAGGGATATTATAAATTATGGTAGGCAATACTCAAAAACTTCTTCATGATCTAGTTGAAGGACAAAAAACTTTGACCGGTGGACTGGAAAAATTAACCAAAGAACAAAAAAGTTTAGTTGAAGGACAGGTAAATTTGGCTGATGGACAAAATTTGATTAGAGACGATATTAAAGATCTAAAAAAAAGAGTTAATGAAATAGATACGAATTTAACAGGCAGGATTAATAAATTAGGTTTACAATTAGCCAATCTTGAAGATGACTCTCCAACTATTGAAGAATTTGATAATTTAGAAAAAAGAGTTTCCGTAGTTGAACAAAAACTCGTATTTAATTAGAAAAAATTATGGGGGTGCCAATTTTTGGAATAAACATCCCTGCCCCAAAAGTCAAAATTGACAAGACTCTGTTGGAAAAATATGCTGATCTTTACCGTGGAATTCGTGATAAAAAAGACACTGTTACATGGAGAACACTAATAATTACGATTAGAGAACTCTTAAAAACTGAAGCTCCTGATCATAAGAAAACTCCTAAAAGATACCATAAGAAAGGACAGACATTAATTAAACAATTGGTAAATAAAACTTTTTTGGAAAATTTAGTTCCAGAAATTGAATATGCTGTTGGTATAAGGGGTGCTACAGGTAGAGGTGGAAAAGATTTGGACTTTTTATTATTTTCCGGCAGGCATTTCCCCGAACCATTACTTTGGAATTTAGCTGAATTTATTAAATCGGCTGGTAAAACTGTTGCGGTTATTAATCCTGTTGGACATTATGGTGATGGTCAAACAAGAGTAATAGGGCCTTTTAAATATTTTAGAAATATAAAAAAATTGGTAATTTTAGCTTCCACTCAATCAAAACTTGGAGGAAGCATATCTGTTCTCACTAATGTAGTAAAACTTTTAAGAAATAACAATTTAACACAACGTATTAAAAATGTAGAAATAATAATTCCCATGTTTGGAGGGTCAAGGGGTCATAGATTTGGTCAAAGTCAAGAAGTGGGTTATGAAGTGATGGAAGCAGGTTTTAATGCGCAAATGCTATCACTTATTACAGATAATATTTTAACACGCCTAAAAAATGAAAAAGTAGTCTTACCAAATTTACGCTTTTCTTCAATTGATATACATAACGAAGAGTATCCAAGAAAAACCTTTAATGAAGTTGGTTTAGAGTTTTTCTCAATTGATTCTTCAAATACTATGGCTCGTGGGATAATTAGATCCTTAGACGGAAAGAAATCTAAAGTATCCCTTAAATTAGTTGCTTGTGATACAGGAGCGATACCAAGAACTCAAAAGTTGGCTTACAATATTCTTTTTGCTAAAGAAAACACACACGACAAAATTCAGGTAATTTACATGGAGAAAAAAAGACTTTCGGCGGGAGTAGTTAAAGATACTACAATTTCTAAAATTGAAGAATGGAAGAAAGTTAAAGACTCAATCAAAATTAGAAAAGTAAATATCCTTAAAAAGCCAGTATTTAAAAATACAATAATTGTTTACTCGGATGATATGATTGATACTGGTGGAACTGCTGAAAAGGATCTTAAGTTTATTTCAAGCCTTTACCCGAATTGTATTGTAAAAATCTTTGTTGCTACTCATCCGGTTCTTTCAAAAGGATTTAGTGCCATTAAAAGAATTGGGGCAGATGTATATCTCTTGGGTAATACACTAAATTGGGAAGGCTTGAGTGATGTAAAGGGAGTTGAGATTGTTGATTTTTCTCCTGAAATATATAATTTTATAAATCTTCCTCAAGAAGTTGATTAATCACTTTGGGAAAGAGGTTTGTTAATTTTTCATTAAAGGATTTACCATTAATGAATAACGGGAACATTGCGGGTGTAGGTATTATTAGTTTCATTTGATTCATTAACACTATTCTCTACGTCTACAATTGCCTTGGATTCATAACCTGCCCCGGTCCAGCCATTATATGTGTATGTGTAGGTCACAACTCTTCCGCCATGAGGAACAATACTGGGTACTGTTGCACGATAAGCGTATGTTGGTGCTGCCGTAGCGGCCCACCATTCCCAAACAAAATCTCCTGATGCGGTGCTTCCTTGGTTATAGATAGTTACAGAAACAGTAAAAGGTTCATGTATAACAGGTTCGTGATTAAATGAATAATTTGATATATAAAGATCTGCACGATTATCAGGGGTAGATGTTGGTGTAGAAGTTGGAGTAGGTGTTGGAGTACTTGTCGCTGTTTGGATAGCTGTCGGCTTGGGAGTTGCTGTTTTTGGTTTAACTGTAGGAGTGGTAGATGCAAGATCGGGTTCAAGTGTAGGTTCTACAGAAGCTATTGAAGAAGGGGAAGGGCTGGCTACATTTTTTGCTCCGTAAAAATATGAACCGGCTGCAGTAGCTACAATTAAGATTGCAAGCAGAATCCAGAAGACAATTTTTTTGGAAGGAATTTTTTCCTTTTCCGATTTGGTTTCAGAAGATGGATTTTCTTTCTCTTTATGTTCTTCTTCCATGGCCCGATAATAGTAGGGTTTTATTAAAAAGTCAAATTTTAAAAAATTTATTAATTTGTTTGCTCTGACGAGACAGCAAACCCTTGGGGAGCACTCGCTATCCTAATAGCAGCCTCGTAATTTTCAGAAATGTGAGTCCAAATACCAATAGCCTCATTTAACTTTGGAATTTCTTGGAAAGGATTTTCATTGAAAGGGCCACCGTTTATAATTCGAGATTTTGCATCGCCTATGAGGCGATGATAACAGGCCAAATCATCTCTTAATACACTAATAGTTGGGCCGACGGGCCCCTCTCCGGTTATACCTTTGACAGCATCGTTATACTTGCTCCATCTATCATAATAATAAACCGAATCAAAATCTCTAGGATCTTTTTCATGCAAGGCTGTTTCTGCCATTTTATAGTTGCGATATTCTTCCCCCTTGAGCATATCTCCAACAATTTTACGAGTAAGTTGGTCTGGATTAGCTGCCACAAATACATCCCAATCAGCCAACCCAATGACTTCTTGGGGATCTTTATATATTGCTTCTTTTGCTCTAATAGAATTTTTTCTGATTTCAGATAAATTTGGCGGACCTTTGGGTTCAGTATCCATCTTGTTATCATTTTAGAAAATCCTTATTTGAAATACAAGACCCACATATTTTAAAAGTGTTAAAAGAGATTCAATAGCATGGAAATTGTCAAGACAATACAAGGAAAAATTTGGAACTAAAGATATTGAATTACGAATTCTTCAAAAATAATAACTTGAGCCTATTTTGTAGCCCTAGATGGAAAGTGTTCAAACCTTTTATATACAAGAAAACTTATTAACGCCCGCCCCCAATTAATTATTTGATATACTCCAATTATGGAAAATAAAGATGTTGATATAGGTGTAATACCAAGATCTCCCAAGCCTCCAGATAGGTGGGGCTATGAAAGTCATTTAAAAGAATATTTATTGCTACTAGCCACGAAAGGGTCTATCGCGCTCGAAAAAACTAGACAATTTCCTGAAAAAATTGAATTGGGTACTACATGGCACGAGATGCTAAACAAAATGAGGGAAAGTACAACCTTAGACGGTATAGAAAAGTGGGCATTTGCTGGAGCAAAAGCTGAAAAAAGAGGAATATTTCTCCCCACAGTTCCGATAAAAGGAACAAGTGATTATGTCCCTAGCGAGACGATGAAAAAGATGATGGATTGGGCAAGAAATAAACAGGGAATAGTTGATTTTCTAGGAGATATTCATTCACATCCTGACAATTTCGCAGAAAGTTTATCTAAAAGAGCCTTAGCTTTAGTAATGGACAAGCATAATTTAGTTGAAGTGTTTTCTGCAGGAGATTTTTACAGTTTTATTACTCAGCCAGACATGTGGTTTATGGGAGTGGTTGCTCGAGACTATAACATTTTTGCGTTTAAGGCAAAGGAAAGCACTGGACTGGGAGTTAGTCAGGACGGTTTTACCCAAGATGATTTTGAAAAGTACTGGTACGAAAAATTTGGCTTCAAATATTTAGGGTCAGCTAAAAAATTTGGAGCCCAAAGAGCAATTCCTGTCTCACTTAATGCGGATCAAAAGAAGATGAATATTGAGATTGCTCGCAAGCATGGACTTTTGATTTATCAAGGAAAGGCAAATAAAGATTTAATAAAGATATTTCCAAGGTAAGATACACATAACCGTATTGGAAAATTTCGAACTTCCTTTCATCCACCTTTTAATTTTGAGTAATTTTGGAGCCAAAATCCTCGAGCAGTCCTGGATGGAGAACATTCGAAGATATTACGCCTATTAAAATGAGTTATTAGTCCCATCTTAAGTTATTTGAGACAGATAGTTTTTGTAATTGATTCCAAACAGCGAAATCAGAGCCTCTTCTTTGTTTTTAGACACGATAGGCTCTAATCCCAAGTTTTGAAGTTGGTTAGAAATGCCTTTGTTTATACTAAGCGATTCCCTCAAAATAGAAAGAAGTTGATACTCATTATCATCTCCAGCAATTCGGTTAGGGGATAATTTGCCACAGTTAGCACACTGATGAATTAGCATCAGTTCACCTTCGCCCCTTCCACTAAACGGGTTGATTTCATAATTCTTAAAGGCTAGAGCTAGTGGCCTCATTCTGGCACAGCAGCTTGACCTACGATCTCCTGGTGTATTTAGGTCTACATGTTTAGACCATAGGCAAAGTGGACAATGATTTCTGTGCCTTGTGCCTAGTGGGTTAGCTGAAAGAATGGCGCGACAATTAGAGCATCTGAAAGATGCCTCTAGTCGCTGAGAGCTTTTACGATATAGTTATTTTTGTTCACCATAGGCTGATTGTATCAAATCCAAGCCCGATTATCAATATATGTATAGGTTCAAACTTCCGTCCAGCCACCCAAATATTTGAAGCTAATTTTGTTTAGCAGGGGTTAGTAAACTATGTCAGGAACTTCTTTCCCCAAAACTTGAATAACTTCTCAAATAGTAAAATTGCGGTGGATGTTGCGATATAGACAAAAAGTGAAAAACCAAGCATCAGTAGAAAGGGGTACCAGTCCTTAAGCCAAGCATATGACCCTACAAGCATAAGAGGAGAATATCTGGCAATTACAAAACCCCCTTCTTCCAACTGAACCTTCTCACTAAGTATAGGAAGCGCAAGGACAATTAACGTAAGAAGAGTAT
Source organism: Patescibacteria group bacterium (assembly GCA_035291405.1). Classification (GTDB taxonomy): domain Bacteria; phylum Patescibacteriota; class Microgenomatia; order UBA8517; family UBA8517; genus UBA12026. The sequence continues at coordinate 20,890 of DATDSD010000063.1, forward strand.
TTGTCCATCGCAGTTTAAGGAAATTACCCGCCTTCTTCTGGATCATAGTTTAGTATAGCACGCAACGACCGTTTGAGGCAATTTTGCAG
>DATDSD010000064.1:0-14257 GCA_035291405.1 Patescibacteria group bacterium
TACAGGAAAAGTAAGTAAAGTTACTGATTTTGGTACATTTATAGAACTTGAACCAGGAGTTGAAGGCTTGGTACACATTACAAAGATTGCCCCAGGTAAAAAATTCTCAGTAGGAGATGAAGTTAAATGTTATATTGAAGAGATTGATGCAAAAGGAAGAAAAATTTCATTAGGTCTAGTCCTTACTTCAATTCCAGTTGGATATAAATAAGTAACTATTTACTTTTTCTTTATATATATATTGTTATAAGAGATGAAGAAGCTTCTAAAAAACAAAAATTCAAAAATTGCGGGTTTAATTATTTTAGTAGTAGGGATTGTTGCTGGAATTGTGTTGATTCAACAATCCCAGGATATTAGGGAAAGAGCTTCGGATTGTTTGTCTGACGGTTCCTCATGTACTGCAAATGGGTGTCCCGGATTGTGTGGACCTTGCACAGATGGACTTTGTTGTGCTGATATCGCTGATGATTGTCCAGCAATAGATAAAGGGTGTAAACCCCCTAGATATTTACAAAATGGAAAATGTATTGGGAGTCCTGGAAAAGGAATATTGGTTGGTCAATATATTTCTAAAAATAAATGCAAAACAGATGATGATTGTGCCGAAGGGAAACATTGTCTTATGGGTATTGTGTGTGTAAAGTAAAATAAATATATTTAAAGTTAAATTCATGCCTTTTTAATGGTTGCAATTGAGTTTTGAGTGTTATAATCCATTTAATGTTAAAGTCTTCAGTTTTTGTTTGCCAACAATGTGGTAATGAATTCAGTAAATGGCAGGGAAAATGCTCTTTTTGTGGTGAATGGAACAGTCTGGTTGAAACGGTTCTAGCCACAGGAAAAAATAAAAAAAGTCTAAATAAAAGGATTTCTTCTCTCGAAACAGCAAAACCTCAAAAATTAACAGATATTAAAGCAGCAGGGTTGGAAAGGCTTGGAACAAAAATACCAGAACTGGATAGAGCATTAGGAGGAGGAATGGTCTCCGGACAAGTTATTTTAATAGCAGGAGAACCTGGAATTGGAAAATCCACACTTTTACTTCAGCTTGCAAATAATTTAAAAAACACGCTTTATGTCAGTGGGGAGGAGAGTGTGAATCAGGTAGCTATTAGGGCTAAAAGATTGGGAATAAACAATAAAAATATTCAATTTTTGGAAAGCACTGATGTTGATCAAATAATTGAGCAGGTTTCTGCTTTGAGTAAAGATTTGTCAGTTGTAATCATCGACTCAATCCAAACAATGTCTACAGGCGATCTAACAGGGCTTTCTGGATCCGTTGGTCAAGTTAAAGAGTGTGCCTTTAGATTATTAAAATTTGCCAAATCTAGTAATATTCCACTTATATTAGTCGGACATGTTACAAAAGAAGGTACAGTTGCAGGGCCTGCGGTTCTTGCCCATATAGTAGATACTGTTTTGTGGTTTGAGGGAGACAAACAATCAAATTTAAGGCTTCTTAGGAGTGTTAAAAACCGTTTTGGAGCAACCGATGAGGTAGGTATATTCTCAATGGAAGATAAAGGACTTATTTCACTTGATAATCCTGAAAAGCTGTTTCTAGAAAAAGATAAATCGCAGGTTGCAGGATCGGTAGTTTCCATCTTAATGGAGGGTACAAGATCAATTCTTATTGAAATTCAATCCCTTGTTGTACCCACAAAGATGCCCATTCCGAGAAGAGTTGCACAAGGAATTGACTCAAAAAGGTTAGAGATGTTATTGGCTATACTTTTTAGACGGGCAAACATTCCACTTTATGACATGGATGTTTTTGTTAATGTTGCAGGAGGTATAAAAGCTCAAGATCCATCAGTAGACTTGGCCATTTGTCTTTCTATCGCATCCTCTTTCTTCGATAAACTTCTGCCAAAAAAAATTTTGGCAATTGGAGAGTTGGGTCTTTCTGGAGAAATTAGAGATGTTACATTTCAAGAAAAACGGATAAGAGATTCCAAGAGGTTGGGTTTTACTAATATTATTACAAGTAAAGGCTTCAAATACTTAAAAGATGTTATAAAAACATACATAAAGTCATAAATTGTGTCAGAATCCAAATCTTTATGCCAGAAAAAATGATCGATGTTCCATGTTTTCTTAGAGGAATGCATGGGTATACCAAGACTAGTCTCGTAAATACTAGACCACACTTTAAAGTAAATGCAGAGTGGGCATGTACAAATTGGCATTGTCCGATAAGGGGAAGGCGAGGGGTAAAAGAAGATGTTTATGAACCCATGCGAGTAGAGTTAGAAGAAATAAATGGTTTAAAAGGTGTTGGTTGGTGTGAGGGCGCAGGTTTGTTGGAGAGATAAATAAGTTATCTTCATGTTATCCACAATTTATTATCAAATTATTTTTATATCGTATTTATGGGATAATTGAGTCATATATATACTATGGGGGAAGTATTTTTTAAATCAAAAATACTACAGGGTTTGACAAATGATATAGTCTAGTAATATACTGTGAAAAGATTTTTTGAAACGCAAAAAGAGCATTGCTACCGCTGGGTTACCTCCGGCTATTGCCGAAAAACTCACCACGAGTAGAAATGCTCTTTAAGAACTAAATTTGTCTTATGGACAGGAAAACCTTATATCTTGTAAGACAAATCGTAAATAGACTAGGACTAATTAAGATAACTGTCAAGGGGGTTTTAGGGCCTTGTTGATCTCGGGGAAGGGTGGTGAGTTGGGCAGGCTTACTACCCTTTCCTAAGGAAAACAAGGCTATTTTTATGCTACAATGACAAATAATGTTAATTAATTTTTTAACTCCAGAGTTTAGACACAAATTAAAAAAACATAAAAGGAAAGAGGTTCTAATTTTAAAGCTTTCAAAAATGTTTGCTTACTTGGGTATCGTTTTTCTTGTTTTATCTTTTGCTCCATCTGTTTGGTACAGCTTGGGGGCAAGAGTTGATGACTTCTCGGAAGCAATTTTGAAAACTGTTTTGCAAACAAAAGGTGATGAAGTAAAACCTCGAGTAACTGAGAAAATTGACTGGCAGCCAAGTTACAATCAGAAATTAACCAGAGAAACAAGATTAAAAATTCCTTCCATAAAAGTTGATACTGTAGTGAATGAGGCAACTGTTGAAAATTATGAAGAAGCATTGAAAAAGGGAGTTTGGAGAATTCCTGATTTTGGTACGCCCTATAACAGGGATAAACCAATGATTCTGGCTGCACATAGATTTGGATATCTTTCCTGGACAAATAAATTCAGAAGAGAAAATTCATTTTTTAAATTACCAGATCTTAAGGTCGGTGATTTTGTAGAAATAACTTATAGACAAAGAAAATATATTTATGAGATTTATGCAGAAAGTAGAGGAGAAGAGATAACTGATTATTCAGCAAACTTAATTCTTTATACCTGTGAGACACTAAATTCTAAGATAAGAATCTTCAAATACGCTCGACTTCTTGAAATATAAACTAAACATTATTCATAGTGACCTATAATGTTGACTTTTAAAAACATTATAGGTATAATACCCCCGTAACTATGAATAATCTTATAGTATATGCAGAAGACCAACAGACCTGTGTTCAAGTAACTCAATATGGGGGTGGAGTTGGTATTGTTTGTGGTGCAAAACATGAACCTGTTGAAACAGGACTTGCTGATATTAATCCACTTTACTTGGCCTCATTTTTCTTCATTTTAGCTTTTGTTGCCTTAAGGCAATATAAGAAATTAGTAAGGTCAGAAATAAGCCTTTAACCTTCACTTTTTAAAGGCCTCTTTCTGCTCTTAAAAATTCAAGCATCAAAAAAAGCGGTGCCAGAAGAATTAAAGTACTTTAACATATCGAGGCTAAAACAATTCTTTGACAGATTGTTATATCTGACGGTGAAATTCTGAAAATTGAAAGTCTACTATTTATTTTTGTTGCTTTGTTTTCAGACATTCACCGTTAGGTGAATATTCTCTGCAGAGAATTTTTTGTGTTAGTTGACCAAAAGGAGGTCAAGATGGAAAGTAGTTCGCCCCTAAGAAAAACAGGGTCTTTACTGTGGCTTTTCGTCACGGTAGTCGTGGGGACCGGCATGTTGTTTTTTGCCGTCGTCCCGCAATCGCTAAATTGGTTTGGTATTAAAGCCGACCATGAGGCGATCGTATTTGGTAGCCGTGTTTTTTTGGCTACTATGGCGTGGTTCATCTTCGGCCACAACAGAGTGACAAAATTTGTCGCTGAGGTGGAGAAGTCTGGACCTTTCGCTGTTCTTGCTATCGGCATCCTTGTCGGAGTAATCCTAGAGGGTGGAAAACTGGTGGCAATTCTGCAGCAAGCAGGATTTGGTTTGTCTGATATGGTTCTAATGACAGCCGGTTTTCTGGCTATCATCGGGGGAATAATATGGGCCATAGTAAGCTACCGAAAACCGAAAAATAAAATCGGTAAGGAGAAAAAATGAAGAAAATCTTGATCGTGGTTTTACTGGGTGTAATACTCAGCGCTTGTTCGGCTTTGCCAACGAGCGAAACAAAGGTTGCTTCCGCAACCCCAACGGTACAGTCAGTGCAGCCAACTTATACGGCTTTGCCGACTTACACACCATATCCGACTCAGGTTGTACCAGCGACGACTGTTTCAACGGCCATTGTCGCAACTGTAGCACCCGCTGCAGTGGTAAACCAAGTCACCAGTTCCAACGATTGGACCATCACCTGGTTTTCAGGCGCTGATTTCGATCGAGGAGATGGAACGACTTTTCGGCAGGATGCTGAGAAGTGGACATGGCGCGAAATTGCTCCGGAGCTTTGGCCCACGTTCCCAAATATCCCGAACCCCTTGGTTCCTGATTTTAGGGTAGTAACATGTGCTGATGATCCGAGCAAGCTGTGTGTTCCTGACGGGCTCGAATACGCCAACCCGGAAAGCAATTTTTGTCAGCAACTTGCTGGCGAAGCATGTCGCGTTCCGGTTGCTACACGCCACTATTTTTACTTCACAGGGGATTACAATGTTCCAAACATTGGTTCCTGCGAAGAGGGTGGTACTGGCTATGGCTGTATGCTCGTGATTGTGAACAATGGAGATGTCACTCGTGACATTACTGGAGTTTTCAATCAAGGGTTCCGCCTGCATGCACGGTATTTCAATGGGAAAGCCTTGGATATGGCAATATGGGCTCTGACGAGTCAAGGCAGTAATGCAATGATGAATCTCAGCTCTACGCTCAATCCGAATGGCTTCACCAACGCTGGTGGCAACTGCTCCGTTCCTACGGGTTGTCACGGTGTTAACGTGCGAGTAGTCTTCGTATCAGGAAATGAGCCCCTGCTCATGCTTGAGACAAAGGTCTCCCGTTAAACACCTAAATGTTAGCCTCGATCGCGATGTAGTGTATGTAATCACTTATTTTCTTAACTGAAAACAAGAGCATTACACTACATCGCACGACCTGAGTTAATAATATTGTAGTATTATTAATTGAGGCCGTGAAAAAAATTACTTTCCATAATATAGCAGGAATTTTCTTTCCTGCTTTTTTGGTTTTTATAACTTTGTTTTTGGTGTGGAAAAATTATGTTCCCAATACTTCTTTAATGGGTTGGGATTCTTTGCATTCCGAATTTAATTTTAAAGATTCTCTCTATCGCACATTTTGGGGTGTCTGGAGAGAAGATCAAGGATTGGGGAGTGTAGCAATACATTCACATATGGCAGATTTGCCCAGAATTATTTCCATTTGGATATTATCTATAGTCTTGCCTCAAAATTTAATTAGGTATTCTTATTTATCCTTAACTTTTGTATTAGGACCCTTGGGTGTTTATTTCCTCTTAAATTGTCTATTAAGTAAAAAAAGCAAACTAACTAACTCTGTGTCTTCTTTTTTGGGTTCTCTATTTTATATGTTGAATCTTGGCACTCTGCAACACTTTATTGTTCCGTTTGAAATGTTTAATGTTGCTTTTGCTTTTATACCTTGGCTATATTTATTGCTCATAAAATATTTAAAAGAGGGTAATAAAAAGGATTTATTATGGTTTAGTATAGTTACAATTTTAGCCTCTCCAATGGCCTACGCTGCAACACTTTTCTATGCTTATATTGGAGGGCTAATAGTATTTTTGTTTTTTTTCAATATTTTTGAACGTAAAAAGATTGTTATCAAAAGAACATTTCTTATATTGGCAATAACTTCTCTACTAAATTTGTATTGGATCTTACCCAACCTATATTCAATAAAAAGTGTGGGAAGTGATGTTTCTAACGCAAAGATAAATATACTTTTTAGCCCCGAGGCTTTTATCAGAAACCAAGATTTTGGAAATTGGAAAGATGTTTTAATCAATAAAAATTTTCTTTTTGATTGGAGAATATATGATTTTGATACAAATCAATTTGATAATTTAATGATTGAGTGGAATACGCATTTAAATTCACCTTGGGTATCAAACATAGCATACGTTGTTTCTATAATTTCAATTCTCGGCTTACTTATTTCAATTATTAAACTTGATAAGGTGGGCATATCCTTTTTTACTTTGGGATTATTTAGCTTATTTTTTCTTTTTAATCTCAATGGGCCTACTGGTGGAATATATAACTATCTTTATAAAAGTTCAGATTTAATTAGAGAGGGTTTAAGAACTCCGTTTACAAAGTTTTCAATATCATTCTTATTGGTTACATCTTATTTTTTTGGTTACTTTTTTAATTTTTTAATCGATTTGATTAAACATAAGGCAATTAAATATCCCTTATCATTTCTTGTGACTGTTGTCATCTCTATTTCTTTATTTTTTCTAATGAAGCCTGCCTTTTATGGAAATTTAATAAGTAATGTTGTAAAAAAACAAATACCAAACGAGTATTTTGAAGTGTTTAAATGGTTTAATACACACTCCGATGACCGTATTGCTTTAATGCCCTTAAATACCCCTTGGGGATGGGAATACAATAACTGGGGCTATCAGGGTTCAGGATTTTTAGGATTTGGCATTTCTAATCCATTACTTGTCAGGGATTATGATAGATGGAGTCCATTTAACGAGACATTCTATCTTCAGGCATCAAAAGCTCTTTATGATGGAGAGACAGAAGAGTTAAAAAGTATTTTTGAAAGATATAAGTTGAAATATTTACTTTTGGATGAATCAATTATTGATGCAGGAGGAAACAGTGAATTACTAAGGCTAGATGATATAAAAAACCTTTTTTCAGAATTGAACATTAAAGAGGTGGCCAAGTTTGGATTTTTGACAATTTATGATACAGGAATTGAAAATAAAGATAACATTACTACGTTTGATAAGTACTTCTTAATAGATGCTGATTTAAATTATTCAAAAACAAATCCTCTTTATCTAAAATATGGAAATTATTTTGAGGATAAAAATGGCTTGGGATTTCCATTTGTAAACTTTGATTTTAGAGGCCCGGTAGACATAGGAGTGACAAATGATCAACTACTGTTTACCAATAAAGAAACCAACTCGGAGGTTAAATTGGAAATAACCGATAAGGCAAGTGAAACATTTGAAGAAAATCATGGATTCAAAGATGCTTTTAACTGTGATCTTAAAAAAGTGGGTAATGTTTATAAAGAGAACTTGTTAGAGGGTAGAAGTTATAAATCAACGGGAGGTGGAGTATCCTGTGACTATTTTGCCTATCCAGATCTTTCATATAAAGATGCATATGTCTTAAGAATTAAGGGTCAAAACTTAAAAGGAAGATCCTTAAAAATATATTTATACAATTGGGATACCATGAGAGTGGAATTGGAAGAGTTGATGAAAGAAGGGGAGTTTGATGAATACTTTGTTGTTTATCCTAAAGAAAAAGAAGGAAGTGGATATACTGTAAATGTAGAAACAAGATCATTTGGAAGAATTGCTTCAGAAAATACGGTAGAAGCAGTTGAATTTATTCCGTTTGATTTAAATTTGGTTCAAAATTTATACATTGATTCAAAAGGACAATTTGAAAAAACAGGCAATCTGAAAATTTTGGAAGTAAATAAGACCGGAACTTCAATTTATAAAATAAAAACAACCGGAAGTGGTGTATTACAACTTGGACAAGGGTACGATGAAGGCTGGATTGCTATTTCAAATAAAAAAATATTGGAACATGTAAAAGTAAACTCCTGGAGTAATGGTTGGGTAGTATCAGCGGACAACACCCAATCGGAATCTATTACATGGATTATTTTCTGGCCACAGTTTTTGGAATGGATAGGATTTCTAGTTTTGGGCTTGACAACCGTCTACTTAATAGTACAATCAAGAAAGTAAAGTAGAGTTAGCTTCTTTAGTTAGTTATTATAATTCATGCAAAAAGACGAGCCAGTTACATCAACGAACACAGCCGATTTGGTTGGAAAACCTTCAGGTGTGCAAAGTACTGGGTTTGAAAGACAAATCCCAGATGCAAATCTCCCTACAGAATATGTAGAAGGAGTATTGGACATTGCTCATGAAGGATCAGGTCTTTTAAGACCTAAAAACTTTGCTCCATCTGCTGATGATATTTATATTTCTAGCTCTCAAATTAGAAGATTTAACTTAAGGGTTGGTGACTTAATTGGAGGACAGGCAAGAAGACCTAAGGAAAACGAAAGATATTGGGGTCTTTTAAAAGTTGAAAAGGTCAATAGTGAAGATGTAGAAAAATTTTTGGCAAGAGAAAGAGTTAATTTCGATGATCTTTTAGCAATCTACCCTGATGAACAAATAAAATTAGAAACCACTGACGACGTTTTAACAACTAGAATGGTAGATTTAGTAGCCCCAATCGGTTTTGGTCAAAGAGCACTGGTTGTTTCGCCTCCTAAGGCTGGTAAAACTTGGTTAGTTAAGGATATCATTGCTGGAATTGCTGAAAATTATAAAGAAAGAGTTCATTTAATGGCAGTTTTAATTGGAGAACGACCCGAGGAAGTAACTGATATTTTAAGAAACATGCAAAAAGTTACAGATGGTAAGGGTGAAGTGGGGGCATCTAATTTTGATGAAGCTCCTAGTGATCAAACTAGAGTGGGAGAGTTAGCCCTAGAAAGAGCTAAAAGATTAGTTGAAAATGGTAAAGATGTTGTTATTCTTCTTGATTCCATAACCAGAATGGCAAGAGCTTACAACTTGGCCCTTCCTACATCAGGTAGGACTCTAACAGGAGGTTTTGACCCTGTTGCCTTGTATCCTGCTAAAAAGTTCTTTGGAGCAGCTAGAAAAATAGAAAATGCGGGAAGTCTAACAATTATTGGGACTTGTTTAGTTGATACCGGAAGTAGGATGGACGATTTAGTGTATGAAGAATTTAAAGGAACTGGAAATATGGAACTTCACCTTACCCGTAAACTTGCAGAAAAAAGAGTTTTTCCTGCAATTGATGTTTCTAAATCAGGAACTAGGCAAGATGAACTTTTATTTGGTAGAGAAAAACTGACAAAGGTAAATACTTTAAGACGCATGATTGATATGATTAATGAGGATGATAGGACAGAAACTCTTCTTGGAAAGTTGCTTAAAACCAAAAATAACGACACCTTCTTAGATTCCCTCAAAACGGTTTAATTTGTTACTTAGACAGTCTAGTCTTTAATTTGATATAATGAACCTTCAAATGGAAGAATTAATTGTTGTTTATGAAGATGTAAAGATATTTATAAAAGAACTTGGCTTTTACTTAAAGAAAAAATTTCATTTTTCATTTCTTGCTTTTACTGAAAACAAAAATGTTTTTGTTTCTTCTCTTTATAAACAAAGGGGAAAACTCTCAAGAAAATTGGTTCATACTGGCATGGCGGGCTTAGCTGGTGTTGGTATGATAATTGCTCCAGTTATAGCCCAAGAGTTTCCAGGTAGAAGTGTCAATCCTTGGGAAGTTGACTCAAACCCCGCAGTTTTATCGGCTACAACAGAATCAGATGGGATAGAAACACTCATTTCCGAAAAAGTAAGAGATGGAATTAAAGAATATAAGGTCGAAGAAGGGGATACTGTAGCCTCTATTGCTCAAAAATTCGGAATAGATGAGGATACAATTAGATGGCAAAATGATTTGACTAAAGATAAGATTAAAGTAGGTCAAACACTTCAAATATTGCCTGTTAAGGGAATAGCCCACAAAGTGGTTAAAGGTGATACGGTTTATTCTATTGCGAAACGTTATGATACAGAAGCACAGGGAATGGTTGATTTTCCGTTTAACACATTTAGTAATGACGAAACATTTGAACTTGCCATTGGACAGATTATAATCGTTCCCGACGGAATTAAACCTGCTGAAACTATAACCTCGCCGAGAATTAGACAAATTACTCCTGATGCTGGGTACGTTGTTGCTTCTGGTAATTTTGTTTGGCCAGCAAGTGGTTCAATCTCCCAAAACTTTGCATGGTATCATCCGGGACTTGATATTGCCAATAAAGGAGGGCCGAATGTACTAGCAGCTGATGCTGGAATTGTCACTTACGCAGGTTGTCTAAATTGGGGGTATGGATGTCATGTTCGAATCGACCATGGAAACGGATATTCAACACTATACGGGCATCTTTCTCAAATTTATGTAAATGTAGGACAAAGGGTTGATAGAGGAAATTCTATAGGGAAGATGGGTTCAACAGGAAGATCAACTGGAACACATCTACATTTTGAGGTTGCTAAAAATGGAGTAAAACTCAGTCCATTAACTGTTCTTAAATGAAAAATACAAAAAAACTTTTATTTACCTTCATAATTTTAGCTTCCGTACCAATCTCTTTAATACTACTTAACCAAAAAACAAATTTTTTTGGTAAGGCCTTTGGGACAAAGGCAAATATTATCATTGACGCTGGAAACATAGTTGGTGGAAAATCCGAAAACTGGAGGTATTTAGCTCAAGGGGGAGAAGAAAGGGGTAGACAACTCCTGCCTGTTATTGATTTGACTAGGGCTTTACAACCAAAATACATAAGAATTGACCATGTTTTTGACTATTACAATGTGGTTAGTAAAGACGGATCCGGAAAGTTAAATTTCAATTGGGCTGAACTTGATCTTTATCTGGAGGATATCAAATCAATTGGGGCCAAACCGTTTATCTCTCTTTCTTATATGCCCCCAAGTATTTCTAAGAGTGGAGATGTAAACGATTATCCTACAAATTGGGAAGATTGGGAAACAGTTGTTAAGACAACAATTGAACACGTTAGCGGCAGATCTAATTTGGCAATCTCTGATGTTTACTATGAAGTGTGGAATGAACCGGATCTTTTTGGCGGTTATAAAATTACGGGGGAGAAAAGCTATTTGGACTTATACATCCATTCAGCAAAGGGGGCCAAGGAGGCTAATAATGTAAATAGTTTTAAGTTTGGGGGTCCAGCAACAACTGGTTTTTATGAAAACTGGATGAATAAACTGATCATCTTTTGTAAAGAGAATAATGTAAGACTAGATTTTATAAGTTGGCATAGATACTCTTTGAATCTAGATGATTATGAACAAGATTTTGAAGGGGCTAGCCATTATTCTGGTCTTGAAACTGTTATTTCAGAGCTTGGACCTGATAGTGAAAACAATGACGTAAATGACAACTACTTTGGGGCAATGCACACGATAGCTACAGCCGTTACTTTAGAAGGAAAAGTCGATAAACTATTTAATTTTGAAATTAAAGATGGACCGGGTCCTACTAAGAATTGGGGCAGGTGGGGGATTATTACCCATGAGAAATTTGGTACTCCTGAGGTTAAACCTAGGTACCGGGCGATTCAGTTTTTGAATAATCTAAACGGAGGGACTAACATATTTGTTAGTGGAAACGGTTCTTGGATAAAGGCTATTGCCAAAGAAAAAAACGGAAAGGTAATATTTTTGATTGTTAATTATGATAACCAGGGTAAAAATAGAGAAGCAGTACCAGTTAAAGTTATTAACCTTAAAAGTAATGAATTCAACCTAAAAAGAATTGATTTTAGTGGAAAGGTCAGTGAACAAAAGATAAAATCAGAGACTAACTCATACGATGTTTTATTGACCTTTGAACCTAATACAGCTAGTATCTTTGAAATAAGTTATTAATTTTTTGGGCTGTTAGTATATCGGTAATACACTGCATTCGCATTGCAGAAAGGGCGGTTCAATTCCGCCACAGTCCACATAACTATTTGTTTTTTAGTAAAACATCAAACCTTTGTGTAAAAGATTGACCTTCCTTTACCATGAGGAAGAAGTATTCCAAGGTTTGCCATCTTTGATAAATCTCTTGAAGCTGTAATTTGACTCACGCCAAAAGTGCTTTGGACCAACTTGTTTGTGATCTTTAGATCGGGGTTTTCTAATTTTTCTAAAATTTTGTTTTGCCTTTCTGTCAGTTTCCAACCAGATTGTGTTGGAGATTCCAGATTTAGGCTATCTTTAACAGATATCATGGCTATCTTTATCCCTTCTGTAAAATATTCAAGCCAAAGAGTTGCATTTTTGTATTTTTCAATTGAAGCCGTTACCTCTTTAAGTGAAATTAGATCGTTTCTATAATAATTCTCAATAACCATAAGCCCCCTTAGATCGTAAGCGTGTTGGGATAATACAAGATGAGAAAGTAGCCTTGCAACACGCCCTGTTCCATTTTCAAACGGTGAAAGTTTGATAATTCCGATTTGTATAAGTCCTGCTTTGATAATTGGGTTGTCGTTGCCTGATTGGATGAAGTTAAGAATTTTTTCTACCTCACTGATTTTTGATTTGTAATATGTGAGCGTTGACCCAAAAACCTTTTTGCAAGACAGGTCATAAAGATCAAGAACAGTTCTTGTTGTAATCTGTTTATTTTGCCCAGACCAATAATTATGAATGTAACTTAAGGCATTTAAATATCCGACAATTTCTTTTTGAGGATCAGTCAGCTTCTTGGGAAGGGGATTATTTAATAGTTTGACAATTTGAGCTTTAGTTAGAGGATTATCGGCGAGTGTCAAAGCCCAATAAGATTTGGAAATATTTGCCTCATATCTTAATTTCATCTCTTGTTTTGGTGAAATGGGGGTTAATAGGATTTTTGTTCTAAGTTCATCAATTCTTTTTAAGTTTTCTTGAATTGTATCTGAGAGATGATAGGTCAAGTTGAGCATTGAAAGTAATCTTATCAGGATATTATCATTACTGTCAAGTGGTATTTATCAATAATTTTGATCCTGAATTATTCAAAATAGATAAGAATAAGACGTGATTGTTATACGTATAAATTGCCTCTTGACAACATATTTCCTAAAGGACCATACTATTATCTAAGGAAAGAGAGGTGAAGTTTTAAATAAATGTTAAAAAATATAGGAGCAACTGAAATTATAGTAATTGCTGTTTTGCTTTTGGTTTTCTTTGGAGGTAAAAAACTCCCAGAACTTGCAAAAGGAATCGGCGATTCTATTAAAGAGTTCAAGAATGCAGTGAAAGGAAAGTAATATGTATCCTGCCCAAAGTAAATTATATATTAAGATAGCTACTCCCATATTGGGGGTAGCTTCTTTGTTTATCATGGCAAGCCCAGTATTGGCAGATACCACAGTTGGAGAGTTTTTATATGATGATAGCTATTTACCCATAACTTCAGCAACCTGCACTCTGAATGTTAAAAATCCTGATGGTTCTGATAATATTACCGATCAAGCCTTAGTTTCCACAACCGATGGTTGGTATGGAGATACATTTACCAGTCCTACAACCGAAGGTTATTACAGGGCAGAAATTTGTTGTGATTCAGGATCTGATCATCTTTGTATAGATAAAAGTTTTGAGATTTCTGCAGCTACCAGTTCAAGTCCAGCACCATCAACTTCTGATATTTCAACTGCGGTTTGGGGTTATTCGGGTAGGACTTTAACAGGATTTAACAGTCTGATTTCTGATATATGGAACTATTCGACAAGAAAATTAACAAGTGGTGAAAATATTACCAATATAATTACTACTACAGATGTAACGGAAATTAAGACAAACTCTAGTGAGACCAGACTACTGTTGGAACAATTAGTTAATAAACCAATAATTGAAAATAGCTTAGAAGAAGTCGGAGATGTTGATCTTGGAGAAAAAATTGAAGAAAGCAAAACTGTCGCCAATGAAATATACATAAATTTACTTTATTTAAATTCATCTTTTCTAAAAGTAAATAAAAATTGGTCGAGCTTAAGTGATAGGGAAATATTAGATATTTTGGCTGAATCTAAAAACTTAATTGGTAATGAATCAGATTCATCTTCAGACGATTCTTTTTTCGGTAGAATAAATTTTTTAAAGAGTA
>DATDSD010000065.1:0-41691 GCA_035291405.1 Patescibacteria group bacterium
GTTTCTTTCTGGGGGTGTTCAAGTGGATCTCCATAAATTTCCGAGGTTGAAGCAATTAATACTTTTGCTTTGGTTTCTTTTGCAAGATTTAAAATATTAAGTGTTCCTAGAGAATTAACCAAAAGAGTTTCTTCAGGAAGATTCTGATAATCAACAGGTGAAGCCGGTGAGGCAAGGTGAAAAATATAGTCAACCGAAAGATTTGTAAGTTGTTCACTAGGCTTGATTACATCTAACTCTAAAAATTCAAAACTTGGATCAGAGGTTAAACCCTCTATATTTTTTCTATTTCCAGTAACCAAATTGTCTAAACAGATAACACCATAGCCACCATCAAGAAGGGATTTACACAAGTGAGAACCTATAAACCCCGCCCCACCTGTTACTAACACTTTTTGCATATGTTAGAATTATAACAGCATGGGGCCTGTAGATAAACTAAAAAAAATAATTGCAAAAATTGATACCCCTCTTTGGTTAGAAATATTATTTGGAATTCTATTTTTGCTCCGTATTCCATCTTTTTTTGAGCCTTATTACTACGGCGACGAGATGATTTATTTAACTTTAGGAGAAGGAATCAGACAAGGGATACCCCTTTATTCAGGACTACATGACAATAAACCCCCACTTCTTTACTTAGCGGCCGCAATTTCGGGAAATCTGTTCTGGTTTAAAGCCCTTTTAGCGCTTTGGAGTTTGGTTACCGTTTACGGATTCTGGAAACTGGTTAATGTACTTTTTCCCAAAAAGGAATCTTTGCATAAAGTATCAACTATTTTGTTTGGACTATTAACTACATTACCTTTGCTGGAAGGTAATACTGTTAATGCTGAATTATTTATGATCGGCCCTATAATCTTTGCTTTTTGGATACTTCTCTCAAAAGCGAACAACTTTAAAAACTTACTGATTTCCGGTGCACTTTTTTCGGTTGCCGCCCTTTTTAAGATTCCTGCAGCTTTTGATATCTTGGGAATTGTCGTCTTTTGGTTAATATTTATTAAAAGAGGCGAAAAGGTTCACTTTAGTGATATTAAAGAATTTATTGTCAAATGTTTTTACCTTTTCTTAGGGTTTATTATTCCTATCGGCCTTACATTTATCTGGTATTATTTTGCGGGTAGTTTTAAAGAATATTTGATTGCTGCATATCTACAGAATTTTGGCTATGTCTCAAGTTGGCAAAGAAGTGGGGTTCAGGCTTCATTTTTGGTTAAAAATGGACCTTTATTGATAAGGGCTGGTATCATGTTTTTGGGATTCGGAATCTTGTGGTTTTTCAAAAAGAAACTTTCCAAAAACTTTATCTTGGTATCTACCTGGCTACTTGCAACTTTATTTGCTGTTACACTTTCAGAAAGACCCTACCCACATTATCTTGTTCAGTCAATTGCCCCTATTTCAATACTCTTAGGCATACTTATTTCAAACAAAACCATTGAGCAGAGTTTGACTGTTATTCCTTTAACACTGACTTTTTTTGTACCTTTTTACTATAAATTCTGGTATTATCCGACATCAACTTATTATCAGAGATTTATTAACTTTGCCTTAGGAAAAGTTGATAGACAAGAATATTTTAACAGTTTCTCGCCAAACCTTAATACAAATTATGAAATTGCAAACTTTTTAGCTAAATCTGCTCAAAAAGATGATCGGGTTTTTGTTTGGGGCAATGATTCTTCTGCAATTTATTCACTTTCCAAAAGGCTACCTCCTACTAAATATGTGGCTGATTACCACATTAAAGACTTCTCTTCGTATGAAGAAACAATCAAGATGCTTAACCAAGAAAACCCCAAGTTTATTGTGGTAACTCTAAATTCTTTTTCCTTTCCTAAGCTTAGTGAATTCTTAAGTCAAAAGTATTATATAATATCCGAGATTGATTCTTCCCAAATATGGCTATATATCAAAAAATAATTATTGACCCCAGATTTGAAAAGTTGCCTCTCAAGAAACTTATAGTTGCCTCTTTTGTTCTTAACCTGGTAATAATTATTATTGGGTTATTGGCTCGATTTATACTTCCGCCGGAAATTCCTTTACTTTTCGGTCTACCTCAAACAACGGAGCAACTTACTCCCTCAATCTATATTATTCTTCCATCAATAATAGCTTTAATTATCTCTTTTTTGAATTCATTAATTGCAATAAACTTGGATGGACAATATATTAAAAAAACCCTAGCTTTTTCAACTGTCCTAATAACCATCCTATCGATAATTGCAACGTTTAAAATAATTTTTTTGGTAGGCTCAATCTGAAATTAGAATCGGAAAAAAATAATGGAGAAAATAATTAACCTTGTAGCCTATCCCCTTCTTCTATCTGCTATCGTTTCATATTTTATAACCCCCGTTGTTATCAAATATGCCAAAAGACTAAAAATTATTGACGACCCAAGAAAAAACACTCATCCTAAGGTAATTCACACAGAACCTATTGCAAGAGGTGGAGGAATCCCTATATTTTTTTCAATCCTAATAGCTTCACTTTTTTTCATCCCTGTGGATAAACACATAGTTGCGATTCTTTTGGGGGCATTTGTAATTTTTCTAATGGGATTTTTCGACGATAGATATAATCTAAATCCCTACTTAAGATTATTATTAGGAGGGATCGGAGCCTTAATTCCAATACTTTCTGGAATCGGTATTAATTTTCTGACCAACCCTTTTGGAGGAATTATTGATCTTTCAAATCCTCTAGTTTCAGATTGTTTTGCTCTAATCTGGATCTTGTTCATGATGAACATGCTTAATATGGGAGCTAAAGGCATTGATGGACAGTTATCAGGAGTTACTATTATATCTGCGATAACAATCACGGCCCTTTCCTTTACTTACTCTGCAGACATTACTCAATGGCCAGTAATTATCTTAACTTCAATTACCGCCGGAGCCTTCTTTGGTTTTTTCCCATGGCATAAATTCCCCCAAAAGATTATGCCTGGTTATGGAGGAGCAACACTCGCAGGATATATGCTTGCTGTCGCCTCAATTCTTTCTACAACAAAGGTGGGGACATTAATTGTGGTACTTGGAATTCCCCTGATTGATACTGGTTACACAATTTTAAGAAGGGTTATTACTGGAAAATCTCCTGTTTGGGGAGATCGTGGACACCTACACCACAGGCTTCTTGATTTAGGCCTGACTAAAAGGCAAGTTTCCCAAGTTTATTGGTCAACAACCGCAATCTTGGGGATACTGGCCTTAAATTTGAATAGCGCATATAAGTTATATACAATCATAGGTGTTGCTTTTGTCTTGGGAGGAATAATACTATGGTTAACCTATCGCTCCAAATAATTCGCGTTGCAAGACCAATTCATTGGATTAAAAATTTTGCACTCTTTGGGGCATTACTTTTAACAGGTACTTTATTTGAAAAAGGTCTTTTTAAGGATGTACTTCTAGCCTTTATTTCCTTCTCTTTTGCCACCTCAGCAACATATATCTTCAATGACATCATGGATCTTAAGGCCGACAGACTTCACCCTGTAAAAAAAGATAGGCCTATTGCTTCAGGTAAACTACCTATCTTTTTGGCGGTTTTGGAATTGTCAGTTTTTGTTTTTTTGGCATTAATAGTAGCTTCATCATTAAACAATTTACTTTTCACCTTAATCCTATTCTATTTAGGCATTCAAATGTTTTATAGTTTGGGTCTTAAGAATATTCATGTTGTTGATATTTTAATTATCGCTACAGGATTCATTTTGCGTGTTTACGCAGGAGCCTTTGTCATCAATGCCCATCTATCGGTTTGGTTTTTACTCTGTGTTATTTCTGCCTCTCTTTTCTTAGCTGCAGGCAAAAGAAGGGCAGAAATTAATCTTTTGGAAGCAGTTGATGGAGGAACAAGGAAGAGTCTTACTAAATACTCCAAAGAGCTTCTGAATAGCTATGTAACCATGTTTGGTAGTGCAACTTGGATGAGTTGGAGTTTATATACTTTTTTTGAAAGTCCAAAAGCTGCACTTCCCTTTTGGCTAGTACTTGCGGAGCTGTCTCGAGCAACAACAATAGACAAATTAATGATGTTAACCATACCGGTTGTTATTTTTGGAATCATGAGATATGAAGCTTTAATTTTTGAAGGCAAATCAGAAGCTCCCGAAAAACTTCTTCTAACTGATAGGGCTCTTCTAATTGCGGTTGGTCTTTGGATCACCCTTGTCTATTGGATTCTTTATTCTGGGATCTCAGTTACAGGAATATAAAGTTTCGTTACAAATTCTGAAGACACCCAACCTTCGACTTCAGCAACCTTAATTTTATACCAACTACCATTTTCTCCTTCTTCTATAACATCATATTCTTCATCAGGCTTGACTTGAGCAACCTCAGGAAAACCTACACTTGCACCACTTCTAACTCTTAAAAAACCAGCATCAGTTTTGTTTATTTTAATTCTCTTCCCAATTTTCGTTGCCGACAGCACTGGAGAAGGGGTTGCCTCTGTTTCACTATTTTTTGCCAGCTTTACAAACGCTGTCAATTTATAACCCTTGTAAACTCTTATCGGAAGCTGTTTCTTTAAGTATTTATCGGCAACAACCAGTAAATCATGATCTCCACCAAGAACAGCTATTCTTAATGGTGTATAACCGTAAACTTTATCGTCAATTAATACCTGAGCGTTGTCGGGCACCGAAACAACGGTAACAAAAGAATCTCCAATTCCAACTTTCTCAAATGAAACTATTACTCCGCTTGAGTTTTCCTCATTTTCTCTAAAGGTTTTCATTATTATTGTTTTGATGCCTGAAACTAAATTTACTTTTGTTTCATAATCGTCAAAAATTTGTCCATTGTTGCTATCCGGTTTAATTTTTACCATTACTTCTTTTGGCGAAACCTCTGCTTCATATGGCGTTTTGCCTACTTCTTGATTATCTATTAAAACCGTAGCTACAGGATCAGATTCAATTAAAATTCCAGCTTTTTGAGGCTCAAAAAAATTTAAAAAGTATAAAATAGAAAGACCTATAAAAGAAATTCCTATTACTGACAGTGTAGTAGCTATTAGTTTTTTCTTCATTTGATTTACGTCAAGTGTATCAGAAAATAAAAACTCTTGACAAATTAAATAATTTATTAGGGACAAACAAATCGGATCTTGTGATACAATATAGGCTCGTTCACCTTAAATTGATTGAGCCTGATCCGGTGTGAGAGTGGATATCAGACGGTCTGCAAAACCGTTTACATGGGTTCGAATCCCATCCGGATCTCAAACCACCAAAATTTGACTTTTGACCATTCCACATGTTAGAATAGCCACATCTCGCAAGATATTTGCGGGATTTTTTTTGACCCAGATTTTCTGGGAACATATGAAAAAATTTGTCCTACATTTGCCCAAATACCGCCTAGCTGTCCAATTTAGGTTTATAAAAAGGCGTAAATCTCCTATGGACGAACCCTTAATTCCAACTGTTAAAACCTTGAACCTAAAATATAGAGTCGGAGGCATAACGAGGAAGTTTTTTAGGCACCTTTTTGAACACAAAAAAGTTCGTGCCCTTTTAGGCACAAACCTAGCTATTATGCTTGCTGTAAGCTCATTTATGCCTAACTACACACTGGGTAATAATTCAGAAGTAGATTCAATTGCGATGGTTGATGGAACCGAGACACCTATAAAAACTGAGATTTCAATACAATATCCTGTTTCTAAATTGAAGATAAATCAAGGTTTTAAATTTTATCATCCTGGTATAGACTTGGATGGTGAAACAGGAGATACAATCAAACCTATTAAAAAAGGCAAGATCACTAGTGTTGATTATTCAAAATTTGCATACGGTAATTCAGTAATTGTTGATCATGGTGCAAACATAACTTCTCTCTATGCTCATTTGTCAAAAATTGATGTAAAAGAGGGCCAAGAAGTAACCACAGATACAAAACTTGGTGAAATGGGCTCGACAGGACGTTCAACTGGTTCTCATTTACATTTAGAAGTCAGAGACCATGGAATTCCAATTAATCCTTTATCAGTCCTTCCGAAATAAGTTTATCTTTTGCTAGCTTTAGCACATACCTCGAATCTGCAAAGGGTAACAATTTTTCTGCATTGTTTATGTCTACCCAAACATGATCAGCTTTATTTTCATTATTTATCACGTCCCCATCGTATTCTGTAATTAAATAAGCTGCCGTGTAATATAGATGGTTTGAAATAGTCATATGAAGGAAAGTGTCTAAATTAATCATTCCCTTTGGTCTTATTCCGCATTCTTCCAGTAATTCTCTCTTTACCGCCGTATTAAAACTCTCATCATCTTCAACTTTTCCACCCGGAACAATTTTATATCCAAAATATGCTTTCTCTGGATGTTTTCTGTCTTCGATTAAGATCTTGCCATCTTTAAATATCAAAAATATAACACCCAACTTTTCAGGTTTTCTTATTTCACCAATTTTTGAACTCATCGCTCAATAATTACATATAAGTTACCTATTTTCAAGTGAACGCCACAGGTACCATGAAGCAATAGTTCTATATGGTTTCCAGCGGTTTGAGTTTTTGATTTTTAAATTCTTCATTGCTTTTTGAATACCCAAGTCATCTTTTGGAAAAATATCAGGTCTTGCCAGAGAGAACATCAAAAACATCTCGGCAGTCCATCTACCTATTCCTTTAACAGCTACTAATTTATTTATAACCTCCTCATCCGAAAGTTTATTTAAAATTAAAATATTTAACTCCCCATTAGTTACTTTTGTTGCCAAGTCTCTGATATAACTTACTTTTTGCCAAGACAAACCACAATCTCTTAACTTTTGATCGTTTGTGCCTATAATATTCTCGGGAGTAATTTTCATCAATAGGTTTTTAACTCTAGTAAAAATTGTTTTTGCGGCCTTACCTGAAAGCTGTTGTGAACAAATTGCATCTACCAAATCTTCAAAATAATTTTGTTTTTTAATAGGTTTAATCGTGCAGTGTCCCCATTTTTTGATTAGTGGACCAATATATTTGTCCTTACTTAGTAATCTTTCAGCTTCTATCCAATTATTTTTCTTTTTCATTTAGTAATTTTTTTCCTAATGGAGATTTTGTTGAAACAATTGTAAAACCCGAAATAAGTACAGGATTATCAACTAAAAATATTTCTTGACCCTCATAATTCACGCAGATAGTTTCTCCTTTTTCTTCTATCTCTTTTTTCAAATTCAAAATTGATTCATATCTCTCCCTTGCTAAATCAGCTGCTCCCTGTGAATGATATCTGTCTCCTGCCTGAGAAGGTGAAAGTGCAGCAGATCGTGCAATTTCTTGGGCTGATTTTTTGGCATTTTTGTAACCTTTCTCAGCTTTTATAAATTCAATTTCAATAGCTTCTTGTAGTTGTTTTAATTTTAAACCCATGAAGAAATAATATATTTAAAATTACAAATTGTAAATTAATTTAATAATCCATCCCACCCATACCACCTTGAGGCATTGCTGGAGCTTGTTTTGGTTCAGGAATATCTGTAACCAAACCCTCTGTGGTAAGCACAGTCTTGGCAACTGAGGCGGCATTTTCAAGTGCTGACCTTGTAACTTTTACAGGATCAATTATTCCCATTTTAGTCATTGACCCAAATTCTCCAGTTAGGGCATTGTATCCAAAATCAACATCTTTATTACTTTCAATTTTCTTTAAAATTTCTAACTCATTATCTCCTGCATTTTTGGCTAGCCATTTAAGTGGTTCTTCCAAAGCTTCAAAAACGATATCTGCTCCCAACTTTTCATCACCGGTTAGTTTGATAGAAGATATAACTTTTCTTGCTCTAAGGAATGCTGTTTCTCCACCTGGAACTATTCCCTCTTCAACAGCTGCTTTTGTTGCCCCAACCGCATCCTTAACTCTTTCTTTTTTCTCGTTTAGTTCAATTTCGGTGGCCGCACCAACATTAATTTGGGCAACACCACCTGAAAGTTTTGCTAGTCTTTCCTGTAATTTTTCTTTATCAAAATCTGAGTCTGTTGATTTAATTTGGGATTTTAAAAGTTCCACTCTTTTATATATTAATTTCTTTTCTCCTTTTCCTCCAATTATTCTTGTATTATCTTTGTCTGACCATACTTTTTCAGCTTGACCTAAGTCAGTAACCTCAATTGATTCAAAAGATCTTCCAGTGTCCTCTGAAATTACAGTTCCACCCGTTAATACCGCAACATCCTCTAATGTTTCCTTTCTTCTATCACCAAACCCTGGAGCCTTGATTGCCAAAACATTAAATGTACCTCTTAATTTGTTAACAACTAAAGTAGCAAGAGCTTCTCCTTCAATTTCATCAGCAATAATTACCAAGTTTTTAGATACTTTTACAAATTTTTCCAAAAAGGGTAAAAGTTCTTGGATTGAAGAAATTTTCTTGTCAGTTAAAAGAATGTAAGGGTTTTCAATTTCAGATTCCATCTTAGCAGGATCACTAACGAAATAAGCTGATGCATAGCCTCTATCAAACTCCATTCCTTCTTTGTATTCAATATCAATTGTGAAACCTTTTCCTTCCTCTACTGTCACTACTCCGTCTCTTCCCACTTTATCAAGAGCTTCTGCAATCTTTGATCCAATTTCAGGATCTCCTGCAGAAATTGTTGCAACTTGGGTTATTTCTTCATTGTTTTTGATTGGTTTAGCTTGCTTTTTTAATTCTTCAACAACTTTTTCCACAGCTTTTTCAATTCCTTTTTTGAGTATCATTGGATTAGCTCCTTTATCAATTTTCTTCATTCCACTTGAAGTCATAATTTGAGCCAAAAGAGTCGAAGTAGTTGTACCATCTCCAGCATTGTCATTTGTTTTACTTGCGGCTTCCTTAACAAGTTGTGCACCCATATTCTCAAAAGGATCTGGAAGATCAATTTCCTTAGCAACTGAGACTCCATCATGAACTATGTTTGGTGCTCCCCATTTTTTGTCTAGTGCAATATTTCTACCCTTTGGTCCAAGTGTGGTTACAACAGCTTTTGCCACTAAATCAATTCCTATTAATAGGCTCTTTCTTGCCTCTTTACCAAATTTTAGTTGTTTTGCCATATATTAATATTCAACTTCCTCAATGGTTCGTTGATCCCCATTGATTGCCGCGACAGCCTTTCTATATCCCTCACCATTTGCCACTCCGGCAGTTACACGATCTAATGTTTTTAACTCTTGACCGGCAAGATGAGCTCTCATAGATTCCGCCGATGCACGACTGACAAATTCAATGGCTTCTTTAGGATCTTTTAATAAATTCTGAAATAATTCCATATTACTCTTCTGTTGCTAAAATATCTTCAAACTTAACAAATAAATACTCTTTGCCCTCAATTTTAACTTCATTTCCACCCCATTTTTTATATAGAACAACATCTCCAACTTTTGCTGGAGAATCTACCATGCAACAACTTTCTGATTTACAATCTGCACAAGTTGAAGGTCCCACTGCAACTACTTTTCCTTTTTGAGGTTTCTCACCAGCGTTTTCGGGTAAATAAATTCCAGAAGATGTTTTTACCTCTTTTTCTAAAGGTTCAATTAATAGATATCCCGCTGTTGGTTTCAAATTAAGTTTAGCCATATTTTTAAATTAGCATTTAAGAGTTACGAGTGCTATTTTATGTTGCTAAAAAATTCTTGTCAAGAGGAAAGTTTCCTTATTACAATTTTTCCCCAATTATTCGGATGAAACAAGGCACGTGTCGGAGTTACTATCTCTCTAGTTATTCTTCTGCTCATGTGTAAATACTGAATTTTAAAAGCAATTTTTTCTAAAAATGATAAGGCCGATAGCCTATTATCGGGAAATGAACTTACGTTTGAAATTTTTACTGCATTTGGCCAATAATTAAGAATCCACTTATTTTTCCAGAGTAACTTTTCATATGTCTTATTTTTATTCACAATCGGCGTAATTTGAGCCATCTCATGAGCAGTGTAAACATTTCTATCTATCTCTCTCCAAATAAGATCGTTCTCATCCATCCAAATATTTAAACAAAGTCTATTTTTTTCATTTTTATTTCTAGGAATTCTTAATTTGAATCCTGAAATCAGTAACAGCCCATAAACCAAAAGTCGTGATGTCCAAAGTGAATTACTCGTTGTGACAATCATTAAATCAATATCAGAGTTTTTAGACGCATTTTTCATAGCTAAAGCTCCTGTTATTCCTACAAACCTAATCATGGGAATTTTTGAAATTAATTTTGCGGCCTTTTTTGCAATTTTTAGTTTATTATTGGAATTCTTCTCGTTTTCTATGCGTCTTCGAATAATTTTTTCTTTTCCATCTAATAAATAGAAATTATTTTTATATATTACTCCTGTGTTCCCTTTAATATTTTCCCCACATTTCCACTTATACAATTCATCTTTCATTAATGGATAATCAAAAATGTTGTGGTAGATTACTGAGGCTTTTTCACTGAATTTTAATTCCATACTGTGATAATACCTGAATTACTCCACTAGAAACAGGTTCCAAGGCTTTAGATGGTTCTTTTCCAGAATTTACTATATTGATTGCATCTTCAAAATATTTATTTATTTGACTATTGATTCCTGTTGGACCGTCCCATGTTTTGCTTTGCAAAAACCATGTCTGTGCCGTTTTTGCTCCCGTAACAGTTGATCCAATTATTGGATGATCTGTTAAAAGAGACTCCATGTCTACCCTAGGATACGGTTCTCCAAACATTCTTACCTTTGAAGCGTTCTGATAAAAGGATTGCAAACTTTCTTTTTGAGAAATATATTTTAAAAATTCCCACGCATCAGTTTTCTTCTTTGATTTGGACCAAACTCCTTCAACCCAGTAAGAAGCGTAATTTACATCCGCTTCATTTGCAGAAGTTTTGGGTAATTGTGGAATAGGAACTGTTTTAAATCTCAAATTCGGATTCTGAAAACGAATTTCAAAAGCTCGCCACGATGGACCAAGGTACATTGCAGTTTTTCCAGCAGCAAAGGCAACCGTTGAGGAAGGAAGGGTTGCGTCCCACACGCCGTCTACTGACGAAAATATTGTATAAAATTCTAAAGCATCTTCTGCTAATTTACCTGTCGGGTGAGTTAAATCAACACCATTTTGAAGCATCATCAACCCCAAAATTTCTGGCCAGTGATCAACATTTTCCGTACGTCCTAACGACACACCTGATTGAACAATATTTAAGTTTTCATCTTTAACAGTTAATTCTCGAGCCACTTGTCTTAATTCGTTCCACGTGGTTGGTACACTTTTACCACTCTTTTCAAATATTTCTTCATTTATGTAAAGAGATAATCCATCATATTCCAAGGGAATACCAACAATTCCAGTTCCATATGTTAAATCTGAAACAGCCACTGGATAAAAAATAGTTGAAAATTCACCTGCTGAGTACACACTTGCAGGTACTTTGTCTAATTCACTCTTAAACATAGGTACCCATGTATTATGAATTCTAAAAATGTCAGGTCCTGTTCCTTTTGCTAGAGCATTTGTTAGTCTTTCTCTATAATCTTCTTTAGATTGTTTGATATATTTAACTTTAATTTTAGGATTTTTCGCCTCGTAATCCGAAATTAAGGATCTTACTGTGGCGTCATCTTCCCAAAGTCCCCACCATACAATTTCTCCCCCAGTAGACGTTGGTTTTGAAGATATTAATTTTTTGACTACAAAAAAAGCAACTGCAAGAAAAACCAAAACACCTAGTCCTATCAAGATAAATTTAATTGAAGATGACTTTTTAACTACTGGTGGCTGGCTTGTTTCCATATATAAATGGTATCATATCTCATGACAAAAAATCACGCCTATAAATTTAAATTAAATTGGGTTTGGATTTTCTCGTTTGTAATCATATTTTTTGTTGGAATCATTTCGATTCCCTTTATTAACAAAATATATCCTAACATCTATCTTGCTGAAATTTATATTGGCGATAAAACTAAAGATACAGCAATTAATGAAATTAAATCGAAAGATGTTCCATCAAAAATCACTCTAAATTTAAACGAAAATAAATATGAAATATTAACTTCAGAGGTTTTTTACTCAGTCGATTATCAAAAAAGTGTTGATAGAGCTTACAATTTTACAAACTCAGGAAACGTTTTTGAGGATTTAGCTACTAAGATTAAACTTATCTTTAAACCACAAAATTTTAGTTTGGTTATAAACATTGATGAGGATAAATTGCTTGAATCTGTTTTAATTACTTCATCAAAGTTGGGTACAAAACCCGTAGAACCTAGCGCAGAAATTAAAGATGGGCAATTAATTATTGATGCAGGTAATGATGGTGTTGAGGTTGACACAGATAAACTAACACAGGATATTAAAAATGGATTATCAAATCTTAACAGTGATGAGATTCTAATTAAATTAAAAGAAATTAATAGTTCTCTTTCTCCTTCTGAGGTTGAAGATTACAGATTATTTCTTTCCAAATTTTTAGGAAAAAGTTTAACTTTAACATTTGAATTTGAAAACTTTACTATTAATGATTCTGGTCTAATTCAATTTATTGACTCTAAGGGAAATTACCAAGATAAAAAAATAAAAGAGCAGATTCTTTTATTTTCCAAAAAAATAAATAGATATCCTCAAGATTCTGTTTTTATTGTAGAAAACGGAACGGTGACAGAATTTACTCCATCAAGAGATGGTATTACAGTAGATGAAGACACTTTAGTAGAAAACATTAAAGAACAACTCGAAATATTAAAGGTAAGCGATGACAAAAACAAAACAATTGAGGTTCCTGTTGTTAAACAACCAGCAAAAATTAGAAACGAAGATGTTAATAATTTAGGAATAAAAACTTTAATTGGTAAAGGTTATTCAACCTTTAAGGGGTCCATCTCTAATAGAATTTATAACATAAACCTTGCCCAGTCTAAATTTAAAGGCCTTTTGATTCCTCCAGGAGAAACAATTTCATTTAATAATGTTTTGGGTGATGTCTCAGCTTTTACTGGATACAAACAGGCCTATGTTATTATGGATGGAAAAACAGTATTAGGCGATGGCGGTGGTGTTTGTCAAGTGTCTACAACTCTTTTTAGGGCCTTACTTTCAGCCGGTCTACCTATCGTAGAGAGAAGGGCTCATGCCTATAGGGTTGGATATTATGAACAAGGGTTTCCTCCTGGTCTAGATGCAACAGTTTATTCACCAACAACAGATTTAAAATTTACAAATGATACTCCAGCACACATCTTGATCCAACCAAAAATTGATACTAACAATTTAAGTCTAGTTTTTGAAATATATGGTACAAATGATGGAAGAGTAGCTACCACCACAAAGCCTGTTATCACTTCTCAGACCGCTCCCCCAGCTGATTTATATGTTGATGATCCGACTATCCCGGCTGGAACAGTTAAACAAATTGAACACAAAGCTTGGGGGGCAAAAGTGATTTTTGACTATAACGTGGTAAGAAATGGCGAAACTTTAATAAACCAAAGATTTACTAGTAATTACAGATCTTGGGGAGCCGTCTTTTTAAGGGGTACTAAAATATAATAGGTAATGGATATAAATTTATTACTAAATACAATTACTATCCTTTTTGAAAAATTTGGATTTTTATTTATCTTTCTAGGTAGTTTAATTGAAATAACTCCATTGGGTTGGGCAGTGCCTGGTGGTGTAATACTTCTTATTGCTGGTTACCTTTCAAATGGAAATTCCAATTTACCCTTCATACCTATAATTCTCTATGGATCTTTGGGGGCCTGGATGGCTTTTGTCTTTGCCTACTTTCTTGGAAACAGATCGGGTATGTGGCTTGTAAAAAAATTACATCAGGAAAAAAATGCAGAGTTTGCCAAAAGAATGTTAAAAAGTAATGGACCAGCAATTTTGACAACATCAATGCTTGCTAATTTAACTAGATTTTGGATTTCATATATTGCAGGAGTGGAAAAATACAATTTTTTAAAATTTAATATATATGCCTATGTCGCTTCAGTTACTTGGGTTTCTTTAATGACTATATTAGGATTTTTAGCAGGATATGAAAAAGAAAACTTAAAAAGAATAATTGGAGGTGTTGGAATCTTAGCTTGGATATTTCTTGGTATTGCTATTTTTGTAATTATTAAGTCTATTAGACACGAATATCACCATTTCAAAAAAGATGTGCCGCACGACGAAAAAACGTAATCGGAGCTTTATAAAACAACACTATCTCCATCTTTCAATCTGTCTTTAATTTTTTTAACAACTACTTTATTTATAAACGAGATGTTTTTATATAACATTTGTAAATCTAAAGTTGCCCCCAATCTGACGTCATAAGCATGCTTTATTAAAAGTTTATATTCTTCATCTAAAGGTATATTTAACGATTTTTTCATAATTTGATCGTATTCTATAGCAAATTCTTTGTTTTCAAGTAGAACCAATATACGAGCACCGTATAGTGTAGATTTAGAAAAACCGGCTCGTGCATTTACCAAATCGTTTTCTCTCTCAGATAAAACTGCTGTATAAGCCCTAGATAGCTGGAAAGTAGCTTCTTCTAAAAGATCGATTAAAGTAATATTGGGAAGTTTCAAATTTTCAACAATTTTTTTTCCATATAGAGTTTTACCTTTGGCGATTAGTCCCCACATATATACCGCCTTTGGAAATGGAGTATCAAGATCATTAGTTAAAAACTCATCATAGTTAAATGGGTACAAATGAAGATCATTTATTGGATTTATTTGTTTTAACTCTGAGCGACTAATTTTTTTGTTTGGCATATACAGAATACCAACTTCATAATCACTATTCTTAACCCAATCTGTTCTTGCTTTTGAACCGTACAGAAATATTGATTCAGGTTTAACACGTCATTTATTTTTTTCAAAAGTATTTGAATATCAGCCGGTATCTTTACCATATTTTATAGTTTAACAGATTATGAAGATGGTTAAACTTATTGTAAAATACCGAATATGAAAATCATTATGGAAAATAGTAAAGCTATTAGTATAGCTGTTGATTACCTGTCATGGGGAAAGCTTATTTTTATGGCTACTGAAACTGTTTATATTGCAGCTGTTGATGCCACAAACCCCAAGGCCGTTTTAAAGCTAATTTCATTTAAAAATAGGCCCTTTGGAAAGCCTTTTTCTGTGGGAGTAACTAATATAAAAATGGCCGAAAAGTATGTCCTTCTAAACAAACAGGCAAAAAACTTATATGAAAGATTTTTACCAGGTCCAATTACAGTAGTCTCTAATGGGAAACATACTGTAGCCGCTGGTGTAGAAGCTGAGAATGGAACACTTGGGATTAGAATTCCTAATTATCCATTTTTTTTACAAGTAGCTAATAAATTTAATAAACCAATAACAACAACATCTGCAAACGCAAATTATCAAAGAAGACCTTATAAATTATCCGACATACTTGATAATATTTCAGACAAACAAAA
Source organism: Patescibacteria group bacterium (assembly GCA_035291405.1). Classification (GTDB taxonomy): domain Bacteria; phylum Patescibacteriota; class Microgenomatia; order UBA8517; family UBA8517; genus UBA12026. The sequence continues at coordinate 15,424 of DATDSD010000065.1, forward strand.
AAAATTAATAGATCTAATGATAGATGCAGGTGAACTTCCATATAATGAACCTTCTACTGTAATAGATACAACCATAGACGAAGAACCCATTATCTTAAGACAAGGTGATATTAAACTTAAAAATAAAAATGAGATATTCTCAAGAAGCGAAGAAAATACAATGAATATTGCTAAAGAACTTTGGCAAAAATATGAAGATTTCAAAGATAAACGTGCAATTGTTTATGCTTTAGAAGGAGAAATGGGAGTAGGTAAAACAATATTTGTAAAAGGATTAGCAAAAGCAATGGGAATTACTGACAAAGTTACTTCCCCATCTTATGATTTATTAAATAGCTATGGCAAATTAAACCATATAGATACATGGAGAATGCTAAACCCCAACCAAGAATTAAAAGAGATTGTAACTAAGGAATTAATAAATGATAAAAGCATAATAGCTATTGAGTGGGCTGATAAGGCAAGAGACGAGATTAGAAAACATGCAGAGGATGCAATTATTGTTTGGGTAAAGATTAAATATGGAAAAAGAGAGAATGAAAGATTTATTAGTTGGGGAAATTTGTAACATCAAATCAAAAAAATGAATATTTTAGCTATAGACACCTCTTGTGATGAGACTGCTGTTGCAGTTACTCGGAACACGAAAGCATGTTCAAATGTTGTTTGGTCGCAGGCCTCACTGCACGCTAAGTTCGGTGGTGTCATGCCAAGCCTAGCTCAAAGGCAACACGAGGAACGAATTGATTACGTTTTAAATAAAGCACTGGGAAAGAAATATCAAAACTTAAAAAATATTGATGCTATTGCAGTAACAATTGGTCCGGGCCTTTCAATTGCCCTGGGAGTAGGTATAAACAAAGCTAAAGAGCTTGCAATTAAATACAAATTGCCTCTTATACCTATTAACCACGTTGAAGCTCATTTATTATCCCCCTTTGTAAACTCAGATACTAATATTCAATTCCCAGCACTTGGACTTGTATTATCAGGTGGAACAACAATGCTTTGTTTAATTAAGAATATTGGGAATTATGAAATACTGGCCGAAACTGGAGATGATGCCTTAGGAGAAGCTCTTGATAAAGCAGCTAGATTTTTAGGATTAGGCTATCCAGGTGGTGCTATTTTGGAAAAATTGGCCAAAGCCGGGAATCCAAAAAAATACAAACTACCCATACCACTTATTAATGACATTAATAAAAACAGGTTTAGTTACTCGGGACTGAAAACTGCTTTTGTTAGATTCTTTAACACAATTAAAAAACCCACAAAACAGGATATTTCAGATTTAGCCTCAACCTTTCAGGAGGTTGCATTCAAACATGTTGAAAATGTATTAGAATATCAAATTAATCATTCCTCTTTAACCTTCAAACATCTTTTACTAGGAGGAGGTGTAGCTAACAATATTGTACTTAAGAGTAAGCTTCGCAAATTACTAAAAAACTATAATATTTCTCTTTGTGTACCGAACAATAAAAAATTAAATGGGGACAATGCAGGCATGATTGGTGTTTGTGCATATCTTAAATATAATTCCTCAAATCTAGAACAATTTGTTAATTACGATTCTATTGACCGTAATCCAAAATTTAGGATTTGACAAGTTGTTTCGTGGTCACTGTATTTCTTTAAAAAACATATTTCTAAACGGTAAAAAGAAGGGAGTATTTCATCTTCACATTCTTACCAACAGATAAATACAAAAAGACATCCGCTGCACTTTTTTTAAATTATATTAAATTGACAATGTTTGATTTTAAAACTTATTCCTTTTTCGAATCTTTTCACTTAAATATATAATTTCTGTTATTGCCATTTCATTCGGAAGTTAATATTACTCTAACTACTTAGCTACTAATAACGAAGGCGTGTTAATAGAAATCTAAAACTTAAATATCACTTTCTCTCTAAATCTTTGGAAAAATTACAATCATTGCCCAGAAGACATTCAATACACACTTCTTTGGAGGGAGTTTCTTCACAAGTAGTAATTGCATAATTTCCTCCTACACTTTCTGTCCACAAGACTCTTTTATTTTCCCTCAAGTTTTCTTCTGCACTACTATCTTTGAAAACAAAATGCCTTTCTTTTTTTGGTACTCCTAAACGCATAGATCGTATATTACTCTCGCCCTCTGCAAAATACAAGTTTGGTGATACAATTGTAGGCATGGACAAAGTATATAATCACAAAGACCACGAAGATGAAATTTACAAACTTTGGGAAAAGTCGGGTTCATTTAAAGCCTCCAATGATGGTGAGCCTTACACAATTCTCATGCCTCCTCCAAATGCGAACGCTTCTCTTCATGCTGGACATGCGATGTATACAGTTGATGATATTTTAATAAGAAGAAAAAGAATGCAGGGCTATTCAGCTCTTTGGATTCCAGGAATGGATCATGCTGGTTTTGAAACCCAATATGTATATGAAAAAGAACTTGCTAAAGAGGGAAAATCTCGCATGGACTTTGATAGAGAAACACTTTACAAAAATATTTTTGATTTTGTTAAAAATAATTCTGGATTAATATTTTCTCAATTTAAACGTTTAGGTTTTTCGGCTGATTGGGATAGAAGTGTCTTTACTTTAGATGAAAATGTAACAAATCAAGTTTTTGAAACATTTAAGAAAATGGAGTCAGAGGGACTTGTTTATAGAGATAACTATATTGTTAATTATTGCACTCATTGTGGAACTTCTTTAGCTGAACTTGAGGTAAAGCATGTCGAAAGAATTGATTCTCTTTATTACATTAAATATCCATTAGTTAAAAGGGGTGGTTTTGTAGTAGTTGCAACAACAAGACCAGAACCAATTTTTGTAGATACTCATTTGGCTGTAAATCCTAAAAACAAGAAGAATAAACACCTAATAGGAAATAGGGTTTTAAACCCCTTAACGGATGTTGAAATGGAAATAATTGGAGATGAGTTTGTTGATCCAGAATTTGGAACAGGAATTGTCAAACTTACTCCAGCTCATGATGCTAATGATTATGCGGTTGCAAGAAAACACAATTTACCAATTGTTTCAGCTATAGATTGGTTTGGAAGAATTAAGGAAAATGGTGGTAAGTATGTAGGGATGAAAGTTAAGGCCGCACGAGAGGAAGTATTAAAAGATTTAGAAGAGAAGGACTTAGTTGACCATATTGATAAGAATTATAACCACAGCGTCCTTACTTGTTATAAATGCGGCCATGATCTTGAACCAATGACCACTCCTAATTGGTTTATTAAAGTAGAGGAACTAAAGAAAAAAGTAATTGAGGTTATAGAAAATGACAAGATAAAGTTCTATCCTAAAAAGTTCAAAAAACACATGCTTTTGTGGCTTGATATCATGCACGACTGGCCAATTTCTCGTCAAATAGTCTGGGGAATTAGAATTCCGGTTTGGTACGAAGTTAATGATAATTCCAACCTACAGGTTTCGTTTATTGACAAAGAAGGTAATAAAAAATTTGGAAACATTTCCGATTTTGATTTTGATGAAGTAGAAAAAGGGCTTCAATCAGTAATTGCTGGTGCTGATTCTAAATATCTTGTAAGCAACACTAAACCCAACGGAAAGTATTTACCAGAAACAGATACTTTCGACACATGGTTTTCTTCAGGCCAGTGGCCTGTTGTTACATTAAAAGATAATGAATTTAAATCGAGATTTCCAACTGACTTAATGGCAACACTTTCTGATATTTTGAAGTTTTGGGTATCAAGAATGATTCTCTTTTCAATTTACTTAAAAGATGAAATTCCATTTAAAGAAATTTATCTCTGGAGCATGGTCGCAGATTCAAAGGGGGTTAAGATGAGTAAGAGTAAAGGAAATGTAATAAATCCCATTGATTTGATTGATAAGTACGGCGCTGACGCACTTAGAATGTCTCTTCTTTATGGAACACCCGCTGGAAGCAAAGTAATTCTCTCAGACGACAAAGTAAGGTCAATGCGAAATTTTACCAACAAAATTTGGAATTTAGGTAGATATGTACAATTTTCATTTGAGGGTTTAAGTGAAACGTCTATTAATAGACCTGACAAATTGAACGGAGCTAATGAAAAATTACTTTTAGAATTAAGTAATCTTATTAAAAAAGTAGATACCTCATTTGATAAATATAATTTAAACACGGCTCTCGAAGCAGTTTACGAATTTAGCTGGCATGTGTTTGCTGACGTGTATATTGAAAAAACAAAAGAACAAATTAAGTCTAAGGATCTTTCTACCCTTTGGACCTTAAGATACACATACTTAACAATATTAAAATTACTACATCCTTTTGCTCCATTTATTACAGAGGCGGTATGGGAACAACTTAATAATTTAAGAGATCATAAGAATATAAATTTAATAACTTCTTCGTGGCCAAAATAAATCCCCTTGCTCCTTTTAATTAAGTATTCTAGTATCTTTAATATGGCAAGTCATAATTTTCAAAAAGATTTAGACTTTCTTTTATTTGCTACTTTTTCTATTTTAATATTACTTCTAACTATTTTTAATTTACAAAATTTAAATACAAAAAAAATTAGTAAGATACAGGTATTGGGTGCAGAAACCAATAATCTCTTTTGGGAAGAATTTATGTCCAAACACCCTACATATATAGAGGGTTGGGTTGAACTTGGAAGGATTGATAAGGTGGAGGAAATTGATCCGAATTTTTAAAAAACTAGATTTTCTTAAGAATTTTCAGCTGGTTTAGATTCCTCGGCGGTTTTAACTTCACCTTCAGCTAATACCTCTCCCTCAACTGGAACTTCACCTTCAGCTAATACCTCTCCCTCAACTGGAGCTGGAGCTTCTACAACCTCTTCCTTAATAGGAGGTTCAACTTTAACAACTATTGATTCAGGGTCTGTTTTAACTGTTACTTTCTTATCAACTTTAAGATCTTTAACGAAGATGGTCTGATCTACTTCAACCAATGAAGAAATATCAACCTCAATCTTTTCAGGAAGTTCTGTTGGAAGTGCTTCTACTTCAATTTCACTTAACTGATGTACAACAGTACCAATACTCTGTTTTTCGGCTGGAGACTCTCCAACTAATTCTACTGGAACCTTAGCAACGATTTTTTCAGTCAAATCAACTTGTCTAAAATCAATGTGTAAATAATCAGAAGTAACGGGATCAACTTGAAGGCCTGAAACCAAAACAGGTTTGTCGTTCAAGTGAATTATTTGAGTTTCTCCGGCTTTTTCAAAAACTTCCACAAATTCTTTATTATTAACAAAGACGGCCTCTGATTTTATTTTTTTACCAAAAATGTTTGCGGGTATTAAACCTTCTTTTCTTGATCTTTTTACCTTTCTTCCAAAAACATCTCTTTGGGAGGCCTTAAGTGAAAATTTTGCAGTTGTCATTTTTTTAAATTTATTTATGGCTTAACAAATAGTTTTAAATTAAAATCTTTAGCCAAGTCTGTATTATAGAGCGAAGGACCATCTCCCGTCAAGGCTAGGTCTTGATAAGATACTTTAACACTTAATGGATCCGCTTCTGCCCCTGATTGTTTTCGAATATTTATTCTGTATTCTCCTCCTTCGAAAAGTTTATCTGTGGGAGAATTCCAAACAATTTGAATTTTATTAATTACTCCGGGGGAAACTTCAAAATAAAAACCCAGATCTTTTCTACTTTCAAAATCTACAATGTCATAGTCTAAATTTGTATAAGATCCATCTGTTTGATAGGCTCTGACACCTTTAATGGTTACTCCTTGAGGTAAAATCAAACGGGCATAATTTTTATATATTCCTGAGGCCCCCAAAGATTGACCTGCAATATTTTGGTAATTAATAAAAAGTTCATGGTGTATTGAATTTTTAGAAAGGTTTAAACTTAATTCTTGGCTCCTTTTAATAAACAAGTTGGACTTGTTAACACCTAAGTTTGCATCAATTAAAGCATAACTATCCTCAAAACATCTTAAATTGCAATCTGTTTGCATTTTAATTTGTCCTGAATAATTTAGCCCCGTAATCGCCTCTTGTGAATTTAAATCATCAAGATAAATTTGTATGTGTCTTTCTTCTAAATTTTTGTAAATCTCCTTAAAAAAAGCTGTATATTTCCCTTTAGGTAAATTTTTCAACTCTTGTAACAAATTCCTCGAAAGTGAAGTCAAAAAACTTGCTTTTTTGATTGAACCAGCAAAAAACTCATTCTCTACTTCGCTTTGAGTTGTATCATATAAATTATCTGAGGTTATTGTTTTATTAAAATCTACTAAATTAATAGGGCCGGTAATCTTAAGTAAACTTTTAATTAAGTAAAGATCAATTGAAATAACCCCATCAACTTTTTGATCAATTTCTTTATCTATAAACCACTTTGCTTTTTCTGCAGAAATTTTAAAATCAGGATCCCAGTTGGAATCTCTAAAATACCAATTTGCTTCGCCCAAATATTTTCTAATAGGTTCAGGTGGATCAATATGTCCCTTTAATTGGCCATCAGCAGAATAAACGTCATTAACCACCATTTCTGTCATTCTACCTTTATCTAAAGTAATTAATGCAAAAGAGCCAATAAAGCCCCCCGTTGGACGAAGCTCCATGTTATTTTGAAAAAGTATTAAATATTTTTTTGATTTTTCCCAACCCAAAAGCTCTGAGGACCTTGACACAATCTTTTTGAGATAATAGATTTTTTGCTTAATATCGCTTATATTTACATTTTGGGAGACTAGAAATCCATTTATTTCTTTTCCTGCAACTCCTTGTTGTTCCTCAATATCACTTTGTAAAAAATTAATATCTGTATAAACTTTATCTAAATTGGCTGAAATTTTATCTGTATAGTCTTCTAAAACATAGATCTCACTACCTAAAATATTGTTTACTAAACCATTGGCGCTTGTAACTATTTCAATTGTATTTTTTACAATATTATTTACTTTCAAAATTAAATTTGATGATTCTATATAGAAGGTATTTCCAAAATTTATATTAACCACGCTTTTGGAAAGAAAACTAGAAAAATCTAAAATATCATTCGAAACCTCGGAGTTTTTAAATATAAATTTGGTTGATAAAAACAATGATCCAACTGAGGCTAGCAATAAAATTAAGGGTAATAGATAAATAGTTACTATAGCAACTAGAAAAAAAGTGATTCTTCTGGTTAATTTTTTCAAATTCCTTTTTTGAGGCTTTAAATCAGTTGACTTGGTGTTGTAACTCTGCACAGGCCTTAATATTTCATTATTAATTTCATTAATCTGAGAAATATTCCACTCCTTCTTGATATCTTGTATGGAAGATTTTAGTGATGGGTTTACTTCTCTTGTAACGTCGGGGGTAATTTCTGAAAAACTATTTACTTCTTTCTTAACGTCCACGTTTTCATTTTTTAATTTTAAATACTTAGAAACAAAAACCCTTGGTTTATCATAAAAACCATGAATTAAGAGTTTTTTTCCTGAGACACCAAATGAAAAATTATCTTTTACAATCTCACTTGCAAATTTGGATAGTGAAATGACATTAAAATTGTTATCACCAACAACAACTCTTTCACTCATTAAAGAATTTTTTATTAGTTTGTGTGAAAAGTAGTTTTCATTAAAATCAACTCCGCGTCCAAGAATCTCTGGAGCTAGAATGATCCCTAAGTTATTATTAACTTCCAAGAGATCATTTAATAATTTATTAACTTTTTCCAGATCCTCTGTTTTAACCTTATACGGAGATAATACTAAAATTTTACATTCAATGTTTTTAAGAATTTTTATTATCTCACTGCTTATTGGTAAATCGATAAGATTAAGAATTAAATAACTAAGTTTAGAGTAATCTACTTTCAAAAAATCGTCAAAAACCAAAACATCTACATATTTATCTGAAAATTTCTCTTTTAATTTATCTGATAAATAATTACTCTTCGAGTATAAACCAAGTATTGAATCGTAATCTTCCATTTATTAATCCTATCATACATAAGGTAAAATATTTGTTATATTTTCCGTAAGTAATTTAATTTGTTTTATAATTTATTTAATAATTTTCCCGTTGAAGATAGGTGGTTTTCCCGTTGAAGAGTAAGGTCTGTTATAAATTTACTTTTTGTTTTTGTCTAACTCTTGGTTAACAAGCAAGTCAGCTAAATGGTTTTTGTCACGAGAGTTCCAAATAAACTTAAGGGTTAAATTGTTTTCATAAATTAAAGATTTGATTTGTCCGCTTATAATTTTTAAATTCTCGTTTTTTATTTTATAAACACCATTAAGTTGTCTTTCTACTAATTGAGAATCTAAATTAATAGTTATTAAGTCATTTCTCCCTGATTTAATTAGATTTTTTATAATCCACTCAACTGCTAACTTAACTGACCAATATTCTGCTACATTATTTGTCTCAACACCTAAATATTTACTACCCTTAAAAATAACTTTTTTAGCTTTAGTTACAACAAATGCAGATGCAGCTGGTCCGGGATTACCTCTAGAACCACCGTCACAGTATATTATTAGATTATCTTTAACCATGAATCATATGATATTATTTTTGTCCCTTTTTAGAAAGTGACAAAACATATGTAAAAAGAAGTAGATTTTGTTGTAAGGTTAACCAGTAGTGGTCGGACAAACCAGTTAGAATAATTGCAATTAGCTGTCCGTTAATTGAAATGCTGAAAAAAAGATAAATAAAAGCAACTAAACCAATAATACCGGCTTCTGAAAAAACCAAAAGAAAAATGTTATGAACAGGTTGTAATTCCCAAGCATTTAAAAAGGAGCTAGTTACCTTTGGAATATTTGGAATAAAATTATTAAGCCCAACTCCAAAAAAGAAATTTTCTTTAATCATTTTCCAAGAAGCATTTATAAGCTCTAACCTGTGAGATATTGTTCTTTGAGTAAAATCAAAAAGATATAATGAAAATGAATACACTTTTGAAAATCGGATTAAGAGTAAAACAAATATTGAAAGATAAACATTTAGTGAATTCGTAAGAATTAAATTTATAAAAACCAAAGAAGCTAAAAACCAGAAGTATTTCTTCTTAAGCTTATTCTTAAAATTTATTAAAAATATTCCAAAAACTAGTAAAAACCCAGCAAAAGAATTTGGGTGTGAAAATGTTGAATAGCTAAAAGGCGCAACATTTGGATCAGAGAATAAAAAACTTCTTTCTCCTAACCAATAAAAAACTCCGCCCATCGAACCTTTGTTTATAAATTGCATAATTCCCAAAATACAAACAACACACATTGAGTAAGAAAGGGGCTTAAAAAAGTGCTTAAATGTATCAAGTTTTTTATTATTAACTAATACCACTCCTAAAAAAACCATCTCAATAATCTTTATCCATTTGTAAAAACTGGCCAACCGATAGCTGGATCCATAAATATTTACTCCAATAAACAAAAGGCTAACAACAAAAATAATAAAATTTCTTTTATTAAACTTGATATTTTTCAATCGAAAAACAGATATTATAAGTATTAAAAGAATAATTAAATCCGTTAAGTATATTGTTGGTGTTAAATAATCTATCTTAAAACCATAAACTGATGAGGAAAAGTTATTAAGATGTAATCCTAACTGGGTTGGGAGTAAAAAAGATAATAATGAAATTAAAGGTAACACTTATTTATGCTTTGACTGTTGCAGGTTTTACTACTAAAAACCTCTCGGGTTCTTCGCCCTGAGATTCAGTTAATACATCATCTCTTTTACTTAAGTGCATATGGATTATGCGTCTTTGCCCAGCCGTTAAATTATAAATTGGCTGAGGTTCTTTGGTTTCAATTGCTCTATCAGCAGATTGGTCAGCTAGATCAAAAAGTTTTTGTTCTTGTTTTTGCCTATAATCTCCAACATTAACTACTATCCTAACCCACTCTCCAGTTACACCCTTAACCATAATTCCTAAAACTGTTTGAATGGCATTTATGTTTTCTCCCCTGAACCCTATTAAAAGACCTGTCTCTTCTGAGGTTTCTAAATTAACCTCATATACTCCCTCTTCGTTTTCAGAAACTATTACCTTTACATTAACTCCTGCCAATAAAAAAAGTTCTTTGGCCAGCTTTTCAATTGTTTCCGTTATATCAACCATTTTTGTCATTGTTTTACGATTTTATCAAACCCAGCTTACGAATGAAAGGGGTAAGGCCTCCCCAGCCAGAAGACTTATATTGTTGGTACATTTGAAATACTGAAAATAGAAGCCAATAAAGAGCAAGTCCTGATGGGAACTTAATACCAAAAAGAATAGTCATTGCTGGAAAGGTATAAATCATTGATGATTGCATGGCAACAGCCATGTCATCGGCTCCTCCTTTGGTCCCTTCAGCAACCTTTTCTTCCTTTTTAACCAAAGGTAGTGTCATCTTGGCTGACAAAAACTGAAGAAGTCCTGCCAAAATTAGTATAGGACCTGGAATCGGAAAGGGTATTCCAGAAAAATGAAAAACGTCAGGAAATCTTACATCCATATATAAAAACTTGGTATTTAAAACTGTATCCTCAGCAAGTTTTAGAGGAGCATAAAGTACTGAATTTAATTTACTTATTGCATCGCCATTTTGAGATAGTGCCTGATTAAAAACATTAAAAAGCGCAATTAATATAACAATTTGTAAAATCTGAGGAAGACAACCCGCTGAAGGATTAATTCCTTTTTGTTTGTAAAGTTCTGTTTGTGCCGCCATTAAACCTTTTTGATCATTTTTGTATTTTTTCTTCAACTTTAATACTAATGGCTCTATTTCCTTAATTTTTTTCATAGATTCCATTGATTTTTTAGTTAGTGGATTTGTTATAAATCTAATCAATAAACTAAACCCAATAATTGCAAGTCCCATATTATGAAAGAGAAGGTTATAGAAAAAAATTAAACCGTTTGTTAAAGGTTGAATTAGAATCGGTGTAAATATTGTTTTTAAATCCATGTTATTTGCTCCAAGCGTTACATTTTAGCACTCTTTTAATCGCTAATAAACCACCGCGAATTATTCCCTTCTTTTCAATTACTTCCACCGCATATTCCGAGCATGTTGGTTTGAACCTACATCCTCCACCGGGAAACAGAAAGTTTAAAACGGGGGAGAGTGTTTTCTTATAAATTTTTAGTAATAATCTCATTGGTTTCCTTCTCAATTTGTTCTTTGGTTAATTTAGTAATCGCAGGCTTAATCAAAAAAACAACATCCAAGCCTTTATTTATTGACTTTATTTTCTGACTTAATAAGCTAGATATAATTCTTTTAATTTTATTTCTAATAACTGCCTTTTTAGATATTCTAGTTGAAATTATAAAACCAAAACGCGAAGAATCATTGTCTTTTCTTTCAAATACTTCTAATCCAAAAGATTTTGATTGAAAAAGTTTTCCGTCAATTTCTGCACGAGCAAAATTTACTTTACCTTTTAAACGATATCTTGAAGCAAGCATTAATTCAAATAATTTATATTAAGCATTAACAAGTCTTTTTCTGCCCTTAAGTATTCTTCTTTTAATAACCTTCCTTCCATCTTTGGAGGAATTTCTGGACATAAATCCAAATTTTTTAATCCTTTTTAGTTTATGGGGTTGATATGTTCTTTTCGTTGCCATGTGGTTATTGTAGCATAAAGAAAACTAATTCTCACCCTAGACTTTTTGGCCCTTTACAATTGTGGATAACTTTTTTACTATGTGGCTTGACTGTTTAAATAGTTAAATTGTAGCTTTTCTCCTGCCAGAAAGATTTATTCATGGATAAAAAAGATTACAACAAGCTTTGGAAGGACACATTAGAAATTTTACAAATTTCTGTATCTGATGCTACTTTTAAAACATATCTATCTCACACACATCTAATGGATATTAAAGAAATAGGAGATCGGGTAATTGCTCAAATAGGCTGTGAGTCTGTATTTATTAAACAACAAGTTGAACAACGCTATTTTGGTTTAATACAAGACACTTTAAATAAAGAATTAGAAAAACAAACAGATTTAACCTTTATTGTTAAACAACTTTCTGGAAATGAACATGAAGGTTTCGAAAAACCCTCACCACTCTTTGATCAACCAAAAATAAATCAAGAAGAAATAAATGAAGCCTTAAAAAGAGCGAATTTAAGGTTTGCTTTTACTTTTGATAAATTCGCGGTTTCAGGATCAAATCAACTTGCCCATGCAGCAGCTGAGGCCGTAGCACAAAATCCAGGAACAACATATAACCCATTATTTATTTATGGTGGGGTGGGGGTAGGTAAAAGCCATTTGATGCATGCAGTTGGACATGCAATGATATTTAAAAATACCGGCTCTAAAATCTTAGCTTGTACTGCCGAGGATTTCACTAATGATATTGTTGATGGAATTAGAAACAAAACAACAGCAGAAGTTCGTAAGAAATATAGAAAACTAGATGCATTATTTATTGATGATATTCAATTTATTGCGGGCAAGGATACAGCACAAGAAGAATTCTTTCATACCTTTAATGCGGTTACTTCAGCTGGGGGACAGGTCATTTTAACGTCAGACAGACCCCCTTCTGAAATATCTAAATTAGAAGATAGATTAAGAAGTAGGTTTGAAGCAGGACTTATTGTTGATGTAGCTCCTCCAGATTTTGAACTTCGAAGCGCAATTGTTCAAATTAAAGCAGAAGAAAGGGGAATATCACTAGGAAATGAACAGGTGGCATTAATTGCAGGTAATATTACTTCCGCCCGTGAAATCCAAGGCTTTTTAGTTCGTCTTTTCACCGAGATTAATTTTAAACATGTAAATCTAACAACTGAACTTATACAATCTCTCCTAGGAAAATCTGATGAGACCTTAGATGTTAAAATAAAAGTTAATCCTGATGATGTTATAAACTCGGTAGCCAAGTATTATTCGTTGGGAAAAAGACAACTATTAAGTGAATCTAGACAAAGGCCAATAGCCAGACCTAGACAGATCTTAATGTATATTCTAAAAATTCAAGTTGGATTACCTTACCAAGAAGTGGGAAGAATAATTGGAGGAAGGGATCATACTACAGTAATGCATGCTGTTAATAAGATTACTCAATTACTCTCAACCAATGTGGATATTCAAGAGGATATCAGGGGGATAAAAAATTCACTAAATGGATAACTTTGTAATTTCGTCCACTTATCCACAATTTATGATAATTTATACACATATTTATACACCGGCTTATCTCCCGTAATAAACAAGAAAATCAGAATTTGAGAATTAACTTTAATAACATATCCCCATCCCCTACTACTAGTACTACTAATTAAAATATGATATTACATAAGTACCATTTTTGAAGAAAAAAAATAATATTATGAAACTATCAATACTACAAGAAAACCTAAAAAATGCAGTTAACCTAACAAGCCATTTCATTTCTAGTAAAGCCCAACTTCCTATCCTTGCAAATATTTTGATTAAAGCAGATAAAACAAAGTTAACTTTTTCAGCAACTAACTTAGAAAATTCAATTACTACTTCAATTGCAGCTAAAATTGAAAAAGAAGGGGAAATAACAGTCAATGGAAAAATTCTAAATGATATAGTTTCTAATCTGTCGTCAGGAACCATAGAAATTGAAATGGTTAAAGAGCAAATAAAATTAAGTTCACTAAAATTTAAGTCAAATATTTTAGGCTCAAATACTTCAGATTTTCCAAAATTACCCAAAGATATTGGGAAAAAACCAATTATTTTAAATAAAGAAGAATTTATTAAAAGTCTATCAAAAATTCTTTTCTCTGTATCTCTTGATGAAACAAGACCAATCTTAACTGGAGTTTTATTTCTCTTTAAAAACAAAAGTCTTTCTCTTGTGGCGACTGATGGATTTAGACTCTCTGAAATTAACTTAAAAACACAAGTGGAGGTTGGAGACTTTAGTCTGATTATTCCAAGGTCGATTTTGAACGAAATAATTAGAATTGAAGGCGAGGATGAAATAATGATGTCGTATGACAAAGACAGTAATCAAGTCATATTTAAACTTGGTGATACTCTACTTTCCTCAAGGGTTATTGAGGGAGAATTTCCTGATTACAAAAAAATTATACCTAAGAGTTCAGAAGCTATTTTAAACGTTGATAAATATGAATTGGAAAAAGCTATTAAATTATCCTCGGTTTTTGCAAGAGACTCCGGAAATATCATTAAGATTAAGATAGAGGATAGTATTATGGTCATCTCAGCTGAAAGCTCCTCTTCAGGAAGTCAGGAAACAGAGTTAGAAACACGAAACGAGGAAACATCTAAAAATAAGATTGAGATAATGTTTAACTTTAGGTTCATTGAGGAAGCTATAAAATCTATAGAAGATGATGAAGTACAAATTAAAATAACTGGACCAAATACTGCTGCAATTTTCTTGGATCCAAAATCCTCTAACTTTCTTCACTTAATAATGCCAATTAAATCACAAAGCTAATAACTTAAAATTCTTCGTTAGGTTGCATCGTGTAATATTTAATAGGTTCTTCTGCTCCAGCTTTTTTTAGTTTTTTCAAAGCATCTTCAATAATTGTTTTTATCGTTTGTTCGTCTGTCTGTTCTTGTAAAAATCTAATTCTAAACATTTTTTTATCATAATCATAAACGATTCTATATTCTTTTGTTTCAATAGGAAGACTTGTGTACCAAGGGTTATCTTCAACAAATCTCCTTGTTGCATCATTGTAGGCAGTATCCCCTTCTGCTTGGAGTTTTCCTTCACTTTCTAGCTGCTCAGGTGTAAAAGGGTTTGTTGTAAATTCAAAGGAATAGATCTCTTTCTCGACAAAGTTAATTGAAATTTTATATTTAACCCCATATTCAAATTGGTTTTCCGGCGAAATGCGAATTTTATTAGTTTGATAAACAATTTCAGATTTTACTTGAGGTTCTATTTTAACTTTCAGGTTGTTTCCTTCTTCTAAAGACATTTCTCTGTTTAGTTCAACTAATACTTCCGACTTTTCGTTTACAAAAACAGCATTATTTTTTGGAGTTGTTGATATGACACTAAGAGTAGGAACCTCTTCCTTTTTTGGAATTAATAAGATTAAAACAAAAATTATAAAAACAATAAGACCTATAAAAATAAATATTTTTTTCTTCATGGTAATCCTATTCCAATTACATCAATATATCCAGGTTTTCCTTGTAAACCACCTGAACCTAAGGTCAAATGCTCAACCTTAAGCCCAGCATTTGATTGAATATATGTTACATCATCCCCATTTACCTGATAAATCATACCAACATGATCAATTCTGTCTTTTTCGTTATCTACGTCAAAAAATATTACAGCACCAGGAAGGGCGTTTGTGGAATTAACATCCTTTGCATCAAAATATGTGTGATTATTGTAAAAGTCATCTTTCATTGTTGGTGAATATAATGTTGGATTAATACTAATTCCGTTTTCTGTATATGCTTTTTGTATAAGCCAAGTACACCAGAAAAGATCTTCTCCTGCTGTTGGGCTGGCGTCGGGATTTGTGGCATACAACTGTTCATCAAATAACTCAGGATAACTTGGAGGGTAAGTCGTTACATCTGTAGAATAATCTCCTGGAGATCTATTCCAATAACACCAGAAACCTTGATATAAATCTTCAACAATATGCAAGCCACGGGTTGCAACTGCAGAATTTACAGAATAATTAATTCCTGTAGGTTCTTTTAATGGAGAACATCCTAAACCTGGCCCTGGTCCTGGACCATCTACAACAGGTTGCGGTGGAACCATATAAGCCCCTGAATTAATAACCAACATTATAAAAGCAACCATTGGAGGAATAACTACAAGAGCAATGATAACTGGAGCGGCTATCGTAAAAACAAAGGCTCTACCTAATACCCCAAGAAAACCACCAACTGAAGCACCAATCTTTGCAAGAGAAAAATTTTTTGCAAGGAGCATTCCACCAAGAAACATTCCCCCACCAACCCAAGGTCCCCAAATCGCAAGCCCCCCAACACCTAAAAGTATTGGTCCATTATCTCTAAGCCATTTCTTTATCTTAGGTAAATTAATAATTTTTCCAATTGCCGCCATCACTGCCGTAATTAAAATAGAAACACCAGCCGTGAATACTCCCAAACCAACACCTATAGCTGCAGCCCCTTTTGCAAGTAACCCACTAAGGCCAGCCTTTACCCCGACACTAGTTGCAACTTTACCTGCAACCTGTTTTGTTACTCCAGTGGATATTGCTACTGAGGGTGTAACAGCAACGGAGGATGTTATCCCGGTGTTGATTCCTGCTAATTTTCCTACACCACTTATAATTGGTGCATATTCTGGAGCAATTTTTAAGGCAAGCCTTCCAAGTAAATTAGTAGCCTCCCATTTAACAGGAGTTCCAATACCAAATCTAGAAAAGAGTAAACTTTTTGCTTCTGTTGATTGAAGAATTTTTCCAGCGGCAGACTGTGGTGTAAGTAGAGCAATCCTTTTTTCAATTAGAGTACCTGCCCGTCGGTACAAAACCCCTTTTGTTTGGTCAACTCCAAATTCTTTTACCAAAGCCAAGCTTTGACTTTGATCATCTATTATTTGTTGGTTACTCTGAACAACTTGATATGGAGAAAAGGTTGAAACATATCCAGGTTGTGGGGTTTCTGAGATACTCACCTTAACTTTATCAGGACCAACTCCAAAAACAATATTTGCAAAACTTTCACCAAAAGCTAATTTGGTGATATCTTTTGCAATTTGATCAGGAAAAATTCTAAAAACAGCAACATTATTTGCACTATGCTTTATTAAATCTTGTGCATCTTTTGTGACGGCAGTTTTACTTATAACGTCGGGAGTATTTGCAATATGTGCAAGAACTGCAGTTTGATAAGAGGTAGGAATGTACTGAGGAGAATCAATCTGGGTTAAATTTTCAACCAATTGTGTAGCAGTCTGTTTTGTTACAACTTTGATTTCTTCTTCTGTTAGTCCTTGCTTTTTAAGTTCAACAGATGTTCTTTTCTCAATTTCTTGACTTAAATCTTCGACTGCTTGCTTAGGATCTTGTTTAGAGAATTCTTTGTATGTATCAAAATCTTTTTGTTCGTCTTCTGTTAATTTTGTTTCTTCCTGTGGCTCTATTTTTACATGCAGTACCTTTTCCTTTTGTTTTTCTAAATCTTTTAAAATCTGATCATTTTTTGTCTTTAATTCTTCAAGTTTTTGTCTTGCTCTATCAACTTCCTGTTTTGCGTTTTCTCTAGTTTCTTTAATTTGTTCTTCTCTTTTTTCCAATTTCTCTTCCAGCACAGCAGACTCGTCTTTATTGATTGTTGTCTTTTGTTGTGCTTCGGGTCTTTCTGCCTCTTTAGTTGTTCTTATTCTTTCCTCATACCAGTGTTCTACTAGAATTCCTAAGTACTTATCTGGAATGTCAATGTCTTTTGGAATACCTAAATTAATCAGTTGTTTTTTAATGATTTTAAATTCTTCAGATTCGTATTCTAAGATATTCTTCAACCTATCACTTAAGAACTTCAATTGTTCATCTGATAATGTTTCTGGTACTGGTAAATCCAATAATTGAGATAAGATATTGTTTTTCATGCTTCTTTATTCCATGCTTTTAAATTAGGCATTGTTGTCGTCGGATTATCTTGCGGTTTAGTATTAATTAATTTATGTTCTTCTTCAGAAGCAACAACTCTAATAGGTGCATGGTGAGGACCGGCAAAGAAAATTCCTTCTCCGACATTTGCTGCTAAGAGTAATTGTTTTTCTCCTTGAGAAAGATAGAAAAGATCTCCTATTTTATCTATTGCTGCAGGTGATTGTTTCAGTAGAAGCCTTAAAGCGCTGTTTGTGACAATTGCCTTTCCAATGTCCTGACTTAGGAAGTCCTCGACGTCCTGAGTGATTGTAGTGAGTCCCAGATAGTATTTTCTAGCCCTCTTGACAACGGACCAAAGAAATTGTGCCGTGTCAGGATATCTCATCATGTGCCACGCCTCGTCTACAATTAATATTCTTCTTTTAATATCTTTTTTAACTCTGGTCCAGATATAGTCTAAAATCATAAACATCGCAATTGGTCTTAGTGCATCTTGTAAATCTTTAACAGAAAAAACAGTGAAGGGATTATTTAAATTTATGTTTGTCTGTTTATCAAAAATTCCCTGGAAGGATCCTCTAACAAATTTTTCAATACGGGCGGCCAAATCCAAAGCCTCTGGAACCTCCATGCCAATTAAAGTTTTGTATAAATCTTCAATTAAAGGAGGCTCTTTGGTTTGAGTTTCTGGATCATTTGTTATACCCTTGGCTTTATAAGTCATAATTAAAGCACGGTCAAGCATTGCTTCTTGCGTTGGTGTGATTTGACCCATTATAACTTTCATCAGGGAGTGAAGAGACAGTATTTTTAATCCCAATTGATTTTCTCCCTCTTCTCTAATTTGAGCAAGATCAAAAGGATTAATTTTTGCTGAAGAATTAAATGAGAAAGCAATATATTCTCCCCCCACAGCTTCACAAAGGGTTTTATACTCAGCTTCAGGATCTAATATTATTGCTTCTGAACCAATCATTAAGGACCTGACCGCTTCAAGTTTTACAAAATACGATTTTCCGGCACCAGAGGTGGCAAACACAGTCATGTTTCCATTCTCCAAAGAAAATCTGTCAAATATAATGAAAGATTCATTTTGGGAGTTTATTCCGTACAAAACCCCCCTGTCTGATGACAATTCTGCTGATGTAAATGGAAAAGTGGTAGCAACAGAAGTTGTATCCATATTCCTAGTGATTGCTAATCTGTCTTGTCCATATGGTGCTGATGAAAGAAAACCTTCACGTTGGTCAAGCATTGCATGTTTAGCAACAATTAAAAGTGAACCCAAAAGAGACTCAATTTGACGACTTATATTATTTAATTCATCAATAGAATTTGCAGGAATAGTAATGTAAAAAGAAAATTCATAATATCTTTCAATCCCCTTTACAAGTTGTTCTTGAAGAGCCCTTGCATCTTCAAGTTTAGCTGTAGTTGCAGGGTCAACAATTCTTCCCCTTTCAATATCAGTTGAGATTTCAGCCTCCATTTCTGCAATTTTTCGTCTAAGGTCGTCTAACACAGACTTTCCTTGGACGGGGTAAACATAAAAAGAAATATCTAAAGAACTATTAAAATTAACAATAGGTTCAAGCCATCCAGGAGCAACAAACCTTGGATAGCCTGCAACAAATAAAGTTTTGTAGTAAACATTGTTTACTTTTATAAAATCAAAATCTACTTCAACATCGTTTGGAGCAATTACATCATGAAGTTGCATTCCTCCACTTTCAATCATTGATATCGGGTTTTTAATCTCGGGTTTTACTATAGCTACTGGTTTTTCCATTTTCTTATTCTGTTCTTCGACTTTTATGTTTGTATTGGTTGGAACTACAACCGGTTCGCCTGCTTGATTTAAACTGTTATTATTCATAATTTATATATCTTTCTTTACTGCTGGTGGCTCAGGATTATTTATCCAATAATAAAGATCAATTAAATCGTTAGTTGTTAATTGCTTTAGTTTAAGACCAAGTCTTCCAGCCTGTCTTATAAGATGATCTCTTTTGGGGAAAAGTGTAATCTTTGCCTTTTTAAGTACATAATCTTTTGGAAATGGTAATGGGCCTTTTTTAAGAACAGATTGGGCTGATTTTGTAACCCCAAGTTCAAGTGGACTAAAAGGAATTGCTATGAAAAATCTTTTTCCCAAAACTGTTTTTTTCTTAATAGAGTCTGTTATAAAATGCCTGTAATCAGCAGTAATGTTAGCCAACTTAGGATTTGTAATTTTACTTGAAGATTCATCAAAAAATCTAATATAACCAGATATATCCTTTTTCTGAGTTCTAACAACAATTTGCATTGAAAAAGAAAGAGAATTAATTAGAGCTGCAAATGCAGCAACTACTGCCTGTTGTTCTTTTTCAGAAAGTAAACCAAAGTTAAGTGAGGAAGATTCCAAAACAACAGATGCTCCCCCATCTTTGAACAGAACAATATCATCAACAATATCAGCGATAGGTAGATGATCCTGTGTTGTTGACCTAAGTGGCATGTCTGGTGTTCCAAAATATGGAATTTTACTGATTAACTCTTTTAATTTTTGTTTAAAATCAGAACCTTTTTTACTTTCAACTTTTGTTTTTTCAGTTTGTGAATTATTAACAACAGGTTGTGAAGAGGTATTACTCTGTGTGGTGTAAATTGTTGTTTGGTTTGGTTGTTGTACTTTTACGTTATCCATATTTATATTTTCTTTCCTTTAATAGCAATTGGAGGAATTATTTCCCCGTTTGTTTCAAAACTAACAGGATCAAAGGTAAATCCTTCTTTTTCAATTGAAATTTCATATTTACCATTTGCAAGAGGAGTAACAATTATGAAGTGACCTGCTTTATTACTCTTTAATGCTCTAACAGGTCTTCCATTTAAGTCCTTAATTTCAAGTATGGCCCCTTCGATTATTTTTCTTTCCTGATCCATTACTTGTCCAACTACCGTATTAGCAACAATTGCTGGTTGTGGTGGTGCGGCATCAATGGAAAACTCTGCCTCATTGGTAGTAATTTTCTTTTCTTCCAGTTTAGGAACATCTAAACTACTAACCGTTAAATTGTTAGTAACAGCAGGGCCATGTTCTTCAACAACAAGCCTTGGAGTAGATCTTGTTATAACAGTTGGGATTTGTTGTGGAATTGCAACCAAGTTTGGTTTAGTTGGTTGTGGCTTTGGTGCAACTGGTTTAGTGACATCTGTTTGGAGTACAGCAACCTGTACGGGTGGTTGGACAGTAGTTGAAGGGGGTTGTTGGGTCTTAGCGGATGGAGAGGAAATACTCCATAGTGACCCTAGTTTTGCTAAGAACGATTTTTCAGCCTCTTCTAGTTTTTTAGCGTTAGGTTCAATAGCTGTTTGACCAGCAGGAACGTTTCCAATTGCTGGCACCTGAGCGTTTTCAGTAAAGAAAACAGCCGGTTTTTCTGTCTTTTTCCATGTATACAATGTGGGGGAGTAGATTGATCTAAAAAAAGCAATAATCCATTTTTCCAAAGGTCTTTCTTGAAAAGGTAAGAAGGCCATTGCAGCACCCAAAGCAGCAGACAATACAATTATTGGCCATTTTATTATTGGGTGAAGGGGGGTGGCATAGAAAAGTAGACTGACAACAATACCACCAGCAACTTGAAAAAATTGCTTTAAAGTCATATCTCCCACTAATTTGAATTGATATGAACTTATCTGTTGTGGTATTGGATGTTGTTCCATATGAGCAGTTGCCTATAATAAAGCATAGTGCGTGAAGGGTTATGTGCAACAAGTGCAGTTTTTCACAAGATTTAATTTCATTTTCAATTAACTTTATATTTTGGTATAATTCTTGTTATGCCAGAACCAGGTTTTAACGAGGGTGGTCAATCAAAGTCCTCAATTGATATTTTAATGAAGGCGGGTGGCCCATCAAAGCTTGTGGGAATGGAACCCCAAAAAGTATCTTTCTCTGGATCAATGAAAATGGAGGACAACCAAAACAAAACAATTCTTCCCGATCCAATTCCAGGAACAGTTTACGGTTCTGCTCGAAAGAAATGGGAAGAACAGATAGAAGCAGGTAATATTCCACAATCAGTCATTGACCAGGCAAATGTGGTTAATTTGCTTGATGATGAAGAGATGCAGCGTAGGTCTCAAGAAGCAAATTTTTATGCTGTTCAACGGGAAGAACAGTATGCTCGCAGAGATAGAATTTTAGGCAGATTAACAAATGCAGAATCAGTTGCAGATGTTGTAGCTACTTTAGATGTTCTTAAAGATTTTATGGACTGGAGCAAAGCCGAAGCGTCTGATCCATATAGTTTTAGATATTATACAAAAACCGCATTAGATGGTGCGAGAGCTTTTAGTAAAACACATCAGCAATTAGCAGATGAGGGAATAGTTAGGGGACCCCTTAGAAGAGGTGGTACTTACGGAAATGCCATTGGTGTAGATGGCTATTTAGTTGAAGGTGCCCAAGTTTTGCAAAATGGTTATGCAATTAGAGTGGAGAAAGATATTGAAGAAAAACCTAATGGTAAAACAAAAGTTAAAGAAAGATATTATTATGGTACAGAAAAAGAAAGAGTAGCCTTAGCCAATGCTCATGAACAGTTAATGAGAGCTCTAATCACTGGTCAAAAAATTCATGAACAGACAGGAGCTTTCGATATGAACAGAGCCTCTCTAGAAGAAATGGTCAAGTATTTTTATATAAGACAAGTTGGACTTACAAATGAACAAATAACATGGGTATTTACTGCGGCGGATATTAAAAAAATTACTCCAGAAGCTCCTAATAATCAAGAATCTGGATTAAGAAGAAGCAAGGCAACTAGAGCATTATATTTATTAGGAAAATGTGAAACTAAAGAGAAAATGGAAGATCATTTAAATAACACCTTTAATTTTGATAAGTTTCTTGATCAACCAACAATAAAAAGAACGTTGGAAATTATGAAAACTGTCGGATTTGTAGATGAACAAGCTAAAGGTATGACAGACCAAGTCAAGGCAGCAAGATTTTTAATAGGAAAAGGTCTAACATACGACGAAAAAGAAAAAAGTTGGAAAGTTAATTGGCTAGATAAAAATCAGAGAGATCCTTCAAAAGCAACCACCGATAAAGAAAAAGACAAAAGAGGAACTGGTGCAATTAAAGAGGAAAAAGAGGTTAGAGGATTTTTAACAGAGTTTGGAAATCCCTACACAAGGGGTAATAGAGATGCGATGTACTTGTTACTTAACAGAATAGGTTCAATTATAGGTGATACTGATAATATTGATGTTAAAATTGCGGACAGATTGTTTTGGACATGGGGAGAAAAAGACGAATTAGGTCTTGAAGTATATTCACCGGAAAATATTCCAACAGGGGAGCAATTTTTAGAATCTTTTAATAGATTGGCTTCGGAAGATTATGAAAAATGGAGAAAATTAGCAGATGAGCATCTAAGATATTTTTCTCTTCCAGGTGAACCGATCGGTTCTGATTTGTCAAAAATATTCTACCCTCAGTTTTATAGATTAAAAGATTTACTTAATGATCGTCCTACTGGTTCACCTTTAACAGTTGATAAATTTAAAAGATTTACACAAAGTTTAATGACATTAGCCCGAAATGAGGTTTGGTGTGGAAGATATGAAAAAGATGACGAGGGAAAACCCGCATTTAAGAAAAAAGAAGATGGTAAACCCGAACTTGATGAGAACGGAAGAACCATACCGATAAAGTTAGTAGAGACCCGATCGGTAAGAGAGCAATTTTTGGGACATAAAGCAACCGATGGTTTGCCAGAAGAACATGCTAAAGAAATGGGTGAAATTGGTTGGGACCAAATTTCAGCCCCCGCAGAAATGGAAGATGTAAAAATTGGAGAAAGTCATGAACTTTCACCTGAACAAAGACAGGCTCTGGAGAAGTCAATTGGATTAAATAGCGGAGCAGTTGCCGATAATGCCATGGGTTATTTTTGGCTTATGAATTTCTTGGCTGGAGACGGAAATCCCGATAAAAGACCATGGGCATTTATTAACGATGAAAGCCCTGACCAAAAAAAGCTAATAAAAGCTTCTGGTTTTACTGCAAAAAATAAATTTTTAACTATTGTTTGGCATGATTCTGCACTAGTTTATGGGGATTGGAGAAAAAAAAGTATTGAAGCAGATTTAGCAAGAAAAAAAGTGAAAGTTCTAATAAAAGAACAGGCCAAAGAAGCTTGGGCAATAGGCAGAAAAGCTTGGTATGCTGGAGTAAGAGCTCTTCCTGATTATCCAACATGGTCTAGTCAAACTTTAGATTATAGAGATATTGAAAGTGGTGCTGGTAAAAGTATTACTATTGTAAATTATATTGAACAACTTGCTGTTAGATTTGGATTTTTAGATCCAAAAGAAATTAGAAGATTTCCAAAACAACGGTTAAAAATAATATAATACAAATTAAAATTATCTAATACCTTTTATCATGCCTTCGAGTGTTCTACCTACACCTTCTTGAACAGGATTACTCCATCTATTTATCCAAGGACCCAATATGGGAATTCTACCTATAGGTTCTGGTGTATCGTGGTGTTCCCATTGGGCAGCAGCATAATTACCATATCCCTTTGCAATAGGTCCTATATCAAAACCATATTCATATGGTTTACCAGCTATGATTGATTGGATAATTTCTACCACTTTAGTTGCTTGGCTAAAAATTACAAAACTTACAACAACCCATAAAATGTTATCACCTAATGCAAAACCTGAAAAGGGTGGCCTCCAGCTGTTGTCACCAATAACGTCATGTACAGGATCTCCAAAAATAGTCCCCGCTCCCACACCAGACAATGGGCTATCAGATCCCTGTACAAGGAAAAAGAATGAAAAGAAAAAAATAAGACCAAGTAAT
This sequence comes from Patescibacteria group bacterium, assembly GCA_035291405.1. GTDB lineage: Bacteria > Patescibacteriota > Microgenomatia > UBA8517 > UBA8517 > UBA12026. The sequence goes on from DATDSD010000065.1 coordinate 39,835, forward strand.
GGATAAACCGCCAAAAGTGATATTAATTTTCTAAGCCATGCACCAAAACTAGATTTACCGGTAAATGCCCCTACCAAGATTTGTAATGGGCCAATTGCTATAGTTATCATAATCATCGCAAAGTTTTTGAGAATTACGTATATGATTTTAATTGACCACCAGATGATTGCTAATATTGAAATTACCGCAAACAAAAAAACCAACACTCCCATGATAACAGAACTCAAACTGCTAAAAATTGCTAGTAAGGCATTATACATAAATGCAACCCAATACGCATACATTAAACTAAAAGCATCATATGTCGAATTAAGCGTGTCAAACATAAACGAAAAGCTCGAAGAACTTAAGCCATTACTTGTTATTAGGCCTGCAATTAATGCTATTACTACATACATTAAATCAATTACAAAACCCGCAATTGCATAAGAGAAAGTAATCAAAATTGTTGTAAATATAATGTTTGGAAGTGCCGATTGAACAGATATAACAACTTGTGGAGAAATCTTCATTCTAAACATTATCATAAAAGAAATAACAATAACCGCCAAAACTATAAGAGCATAACTCATATTTCTTGTTGCTTGCCACAATTTTTTTGCAGGATTTGCAGCAGAATTATATCCAAACCCTTGTGCACGGACATCACTAACAGGGTTAAATTTACTAATCAATTCTTTTGTATATCCAATACCTGATATTGGACTTCGTCCGAGAGTGGATAAAAATGAATTATTTGTTGAAGCAAGAGTGGGATTGTTAGCATCTGCAATAGGATTAAGTATATCTAGGGCTTTTACAAAAATATCCCAACACGCCGTAGTGTTACCACTTGCCAAACAAGTAGTTAATTCCGGATTACCTGGTATGTAATTCCAAACGTGAGCCCAAAGGGAATATAAAATCCATTGGACTTGAGCTGCTGTGTATCTTTCTCCAAATATCTCACTGGTTGGAGAAACATCCTCGTCATACACTTTTGAATACCAAGTAAAAGGATTTTGTTCACTATACCATTCATGATTCCACAAATTTTCTATTTCGTCAGCGGTTGCGGCAGAAACAGTAGTTGGTAAAGCAAAAGAATTTAAAAATAAAGCTAAAGAGAAAATAATTAGTAAAAGTTTTTTGAGCATTAATTTATTCTACTACATTTTATAGTCCATGTCCTACATCCCAAACACATCCATTATGACTTTCTTCACCTGGATACCTATTGTTTATTGTCTCACAATCATCACCTGTTGGGCAGTTTGAACTCATTCCCCCGGTAGAACAACTATTTTTAAAGGTTGCACACATGTAGGTACTGTTGTATTCTGGTCCATATTCCCACCACCTGATTGCAGTTTCATAGTCTCTCGCATCCCAGCTACATGTTCCGGCGGTATTTATGCTTTGTCCTGTGTTAAGTGGTATTCCAAAACAAGAATGCCCAGTAAAGGCACTTGCTCCTGTTGCACTTCTACTTAAAGTCCAAGAAATTCCATAAATTACATCAAGGAGATTACATGGATCTGGTTCGGTTTTGTTTGGATCAAGATTTTGCAAATCATCCTTTATATTTTGTGCTATTTCATCCCAAACGGTGGTATTAACAAAACCAACAACAGTTGTTTCTGGTCCTGAACAATTAGGAATTGGTTCGCAGGTGGCCCAATTTAATACATTTTCCTCTGTCCAGTCATATCCTTGTCCGGTTGAATTCCCGTGAGCCGAGTTAAAAGCTCCTTCTCCATACATAACACCTAAGATTAAATTTGGAGGTGTTTTATAAGTTTCAGCTGCAGCCTCTAAGATTTCCTTAAATGTTGGTGGAATACTTCCAACCTTTGAACTAACCCCGCCCAATGCACA
>DATDSD010000066.1:0-4185 GCA_035291405.1 Patescibacteria group bacterium
GATTGTGATAAACGGGGGATAATAAAACAGATTTTGATATTTTCTGTCTAGTTGCATAAGATTGGATTCTACCTGCATTATTGATATGTGCAGCGCATGAACAAGAACAATATAATTTTGGGTCAGCAGGTTTGACGATAAATGTTTTTGTACAACCCGTGTTTTTACAATTTCTTATCTTGTTTTTAACAAGTGCTTTGTATTTACCAAGTTTCCAGTTTTTCTTAGCAATTATTGATTGCCTACTTTTATACTCAGGATCACTATAAAAATCAAATGGCATTAATTAATAATATTCGGAAGAAATTCGGGTGTCAATAGGGTAATGTTCGGATAACTAAAATACTTAATTGAGCCGAGGAGAGGATTTGCACCTCCAGCCTGGCGATTACAAATCGTCTGCTCCACTGTTGAGCTACCCCGGCACAAAGCGAATTATATCAAATTAAATGGCGCTTGTAATTAAAAAAATTGGTCCCATAAGAAAAGAGCCTCGGTGAATTTCCTGAATTGCTTCAGGTGGGTGAACTATCTAAAATCATTATAACCCTAGAAACTGTCCTCCCAATTCAACGATTTAGTCAGGAAAATCTGACCTCAACCCTAATCAAACAGGACCGTATATATTGTATCAGTTAAGGTCAATGTCAAGTAAGTGGCAGTTGTGGAAGAAGAAGTTTAAAAAATAAATTCATAACAGGAGAGATTAGGGAAGATATTAATGAGGATCCTCCAAAACTAGGTAGGATTAATAAAAATAAAATTATTGTGCCAAATTTACTTAAAAAAGCTTCTGCCTCGTATGCATATTTTCTAGGTAGTATCCCAACTAGAATTTTTCCACCGTCTAAGGGATGGATTGGAATAAGATTAAAAACGGCCAGTGAAACATTAAGCATGACAAAGGGAACAGCAACGATTGTAAATGGAGGGAAAACTCTGGCAATAATTGAGACGATTAACGCAATAACAAGGTTTGATGCAGGTCCTGCAAGAGAAATTATCGCAGAATCTTTTTTGGGATTTTTTAGATTATAAGAATCAACTGGAACTGGTTTTGCCCAACCAAATGGAATAATGGGAACACCAAGCGATCTTAAAATCGAAAGTACTAATAAAAGCGTTGTTCCGATGGGGTCATAATGAACCAGTGGGTTTAAAGAGAGTCTACCCGAAAGCCTCGCTGTTGGATCACCAAGTCTATCAGCCATAAGAGCATGGCTTGCTTCATGAATTGTTATAGCCACTACAAAAGCCAAAATCCAAATTAAAGTCATAATTGTAACTTTATCATTTTCTTAGTATAATTTGCCACTATGAGTATGGTTTGTGAGAATTGCAGAAAGAAAACAGTTTTTGGTTCCAGTCAGAGCCATGGGAGAGGTGTTGCTGGAAAAAGATGGAGTAAAAGAGCTCAGGAAACAAAAAGAACCTTTTCTCCAAATCTTCAAATGTACAAGGGAATGAAACTTTGTACCAGTTGCTTAAAAAAGCTAAAAGCCAAAAAGAGTTAAATTTGATATGCAGATTTGAATTGATTCCAAGACACGGGCCCCTTTCCTTCTAATTGGACCTTGTCCAATACAAGATATCCGGTTTTGAAATCTAGGTGAGCATCAATTAATTTTAATCTAAGTTCTTTTTCGTTTATCTTAACTTTTGTCCACGCAGCTGGCCATGGTTTCATTGCTTTAATAAATCTATCCAAAAATTTTGCATTAGGAATAGTGGAGTAACCTTTTATAAAAGGAATATCCAAAATTTCTTCAGTATTATTAATTTCCATGGCATTTTTTATATATTCAAATGGTATAAATCCATCATTTTTAGATATTAATTTTGCGTATGTTGCTTTTGTTTCATCTTGGGGCTTGGGTTTAATTTTGCCTTCTCTGTAGGATGGTAACATTTCAACCAAAACATCAGTAGCTTTTTTAAATAATCTATTTCTTAATGATTCGTTGTCGTCATCTTCAAATACTTCTTCTTTAAATTGAGTTAAAATCGGACCAGCATCCCACTTTTCATCCATCTTGAAAATTGTTACACCTGTAGGATTTGTACCAGTTATTAAAGTTGCTCTTATTGGATTGCTCCATCGAAATTGAGGAAGAAGAGACGGATGTATGACCAAAATTCCAAGAGGGAAACTATTTATAACTTCTTTAGGAATTAAGTTTCCATAAGAGGCAAGAACGCCTAAATCTGCTTTGGGAAGGTCACTAAAATCATAAAATTTAGGAACTTTTCTCTTATGAGCCCAATCATCAATTGGGGAATAAGCTAATATTTTCTTCCTACCCATGGGTTTAGGTGACTGAGTAACAACAGCAACCACTTCATAGTATTTATGAAGTTTCTCTAAAACAGGTAAGACGTAATCAGGTGTTCCAAAAAAAATAATTTTCATATTTCAACCTCTTCCCATTCGTCATTTTCATCAAGTTGATAAAGTTTTTTCTTTTGTTCCAATAATCTGTCGATAAACAAAATGCCATTCAAGTGATCAATTTCGTGAAGTATTATCTGTGCATGAAACCCTTTAAATTCTTCAACTATTTCATTACCTTTTTCGTCTTGATATTTAAGTTTTACCAAAGCCTCTCTTTTAAGTGGTCCATAGTAGTGGGGAAGTGAAAGACAACCTTCCAGTATTTCATTTTTACTTTGCTTTGATTTTACTGAGTTTAATTTTTTCTTTATTTCAACAACCTCTGGATTAATAACAATCCTTTTAAAATTTTTGTAGGAGACTGCAAAAACTCTTAAATTAACACCAATTTGAGGTGCAGCAAGACCGACACCTTCTGGATCATCTTGAATCTCTAAAGTGTCTTTCAAATCCTGAACCAAATTTGTAATCTTTTTGTCAAACTTAACGACAGGTTTGCTTGGCTCTCTTAATTTTTTGTCGCCAGATTGAACGATTTTTTGTATCATGAAGCAATTATATCATTTTTGAGCCTGAATAAGACTATCCAAATACTTTTTGGTTAATTCATCTTTTGAATCAATATTTATCAAAATATAATTTAATTCATCTTCTGCTTTTTTAAATTCTTTCAAATCAATGTATGTTAGTCCCAATGCAAATCTTGCATCTTTGTAATCCGGTTTTAATTCAATTGATTTTTTGAGATAAACTTCTGTTTCTTTTAAGTTGCCTAATTTTATAAAATAGATCCCCATTTGATAGTAAAGCTTTGGATCGTTTGGTGTTAATTTGATTGCGGAATCAATTGTTTTTAATGCATCCTGGACATTATTGTTTTTGGAGTAGATCCCCGCAAGAGATCTTAGTAAATTAATATTGTTAGGTGAAATTGAAACGGCCTTTTTTATCGGATCAACGTTGTTTTCGGCTACTCCCAACTCGTTTAAATAAACAGGCTCACTTTTAAATATTTTAAGTGATTTGGAAATCTCTGTTTTAGCCATAGCTACATTACCAGATCTGTTAAAAAACTTGGCCTTGTTGTAATGGATATCAGCTATAAAATATTGTCCAATTAAGTACAATAAATAACTTGCCAGAACAAGAATAATTGCAACGAAAAGAACCTGAAAACTTTTAAGCTTTCCTCTCTTCTCTAAAGTTAGTGGCTCAAGATTAGAAGTTAAGGCAATTGCCGGAAACAAAAAGAATAAAAGAGATACTGGGACAACCGAAAAACCAAAAAAGTTTGTTATTAGTATTGCAATGTATCCTGCCAATAGTTCATATGCTTTTGTTTTAAATAGTATTCTTAGAGAAAAAACAACAACAAACATGTAAGTTACAAATCCTAAAATTCCGGTATTTGCCAAGACGTTTAAATATTCATTGTGTGCTTTGTTATACACAAAATCCCACTCAGAAGTTAAATTGTGATCTACCGGTTTGTAACGCGGAAAGATATATGCAAAAGTTTCAGGACCGGTTCCTATAATTGGATTTTTCTTAAAGACCTCCAAAGCCCCCAGCCAAACATACTTTCTGATTATTCCTGACCCTGTACCACCAACTTCCAAGGCAGGGCCAACAGGTGTCGGTAATTGAGACAACTCCTTCCCAGTAAAGGGGGATTGTATTAAGAGGAATGAAAGTCCAAAAAGAAAATTTAAAATCAAAAATTCTCTGACGAATTTCAATTTGTTTTTCCAAAAGATAAACACCCAGAAGATTAACGCTCCCACACCAAAAGC